>JAGPBO010000143.1 GCA_018063305.1 Cyclobacteriaceae bacterium | reverse complement strand
GTGAGTCTTGATCAGGTTTCGCTTGGCCAACGACCCCTTGCTACTCCACTAACAATTTCAAACATCTCCGTGCTTTCAGGAAACCCAGGATCAACGCTAACAATAACCGGTTCAAACTTTGGGGCAAGTATCACTGATAACAAAGTTTATTTTGGATCCATCGAGGCGCAAATTTCATCCGCATCCGCAACATCCATAACAGTAACTGTTCCTGTTGGCGCAGCTTATGAAAAAATAACCGTGATCAATACTACAACGGGAGTATCCAAACAATCCTTAAAACCTTTCAACCCAACATTCGATAGTGGTGGAAGAATCATTCCCGCATCCTTCAAACCAAAAATTGATTTCCCATTGGATGCAGGAAATACTATACGCGGTATCACAGTTGCTGATATTGATGGTGATGGATGGAATGATTTGTTGGTTGCAGAAGCTGCCACCAATAGCGTTTTAGTTTTTCTAAATCTGGGCACGGGTGGAACGCTGTCTGCCTCTACGTTTGCTCCCAAAATTACTTTAGCAGGAGCTGGTAATGGTAGTGGCTTACGCGTAATAGATTTGGATGGTGATGGAAAGCAGGACATTGCTACCGAATATTCAGATGGATTTCTCACATCATTTGCAACCTTTCGAAATACAAGTACTATCGGCAATCCTTCCTTCGAAGCAGTTGAATTGTGGGCAGGACTGGTCTACTCTGGTCCGCTATCTGCTCTTGAGGATATAGATGGTGATGGACGATTTGATTTAATCGGGCAACACGGAAATGGAAGTGTCTTCTTGGACTTTTGGATCGCTCAAAATATTAGTAGCCCGGGTAATATAGAATTTGGCGCATCGGTAAGCTATTTTGGTGGTGCCACATTAGACGCTGGGGCTGGAGTAAGCACAGGTGATTTGGATAATGATGGAATTCCTGAAATTATTGTTAAGCATAATTTTGGTGGTCAATTTCAAATCATAAAAAACAATTCAACACCAGGCACCATTTCATTAGGCACTCCCTTTCCAATAGTGCAATCAAGCAATGGGGGTATTGTCATTGCAGATTTTAATCTGGATGGAAAAAATGACCTCGCCTGGAAACAAGGTTATTATAATGATGATGTTCATATTCGGTTGAATACCAACAATGGTGGTGCACTCACAGCTACTGATTTTGGTACAGAAATAATTCTTGCCTCAGAACTATCTACCTACGGAGCAATTTCCATGGGAGATATTAATGGTGACGGAAAACCAGATATTCTTATATCTGACAGTCAACAAGTTGGTGTGTTTGAAAATATTTTTGATGGTGGTGCATTTACAGCCTCATCATTTATAGAGTCGTATGCATTTGAAGCTTCGGGTAACTCTACCTATCCTACCGGTATTATTGCTGCTGATTTAAATGGCGATCAAAAACCAGAAATGGTAGTGGGAATTACCAACACAAACCCAGTTCGCATTCTTCTTTACGAGAATAAAAATATTCATGCTCCGGTAATCTCCTTGAATACTATCTATCCATTAAAAGGAGCTGTTGGAAGTACCGTCACCATAACTGGTAGTGATTTCTCAACAATCCCTACCGAAAATAGTGTTCGCTTCGGAGCAACAAAAGCAACTGTGTTAACGGCCACTAAAACACAACTCACCGTAACCGTTCCTCCAGGTGCCACGCTTGGTCTGGTCAGTGTTACCCGCAATAATCTTACTGCCCGTTATCACCTTCCTTTTATTCCTACCTTCGGACCAGGGATTGTATTTGACAATACCCATTTCTCGCCACCGGTAAGTTTCACCTTAACAACAGCTGATTATGATATTGCCGTTGCTGATTTGAATAACGATGGAAAACCCGATGTTCTTGCTGAAGGACAAACCTCAAGAGCATACTCATTCCTAAATACACACACTGGAGGATCGATCACCACTAGTTCTTTAACAGCCAATGATACTACTGTAAATTCAACACAAAATCCAGTCTTAATCGATTTTGATGAAGATGGTCTTTTGGATATCATGAGTACAAGCGGAGCCTATAGAAATATTAGCTCCATAGGTAAAATAGATTTTGCACCATTGACAAATTTCGGAAGTGGAAGCAATCATTCGTTTGGGGATTTCAATCGGGATGGGAAAACCGATGTACTCGGAGCAAACGGAACCAGCATTTCCATTGCGGAAAATCGTTCTATACAACCCGGTCCTTTTCTCATGGGGAGTTATCCAACACTAAGCCCTATTTTTAATTATTCCAAACCAGCAACAGGGGGTGGCACGGCTTCTGTTGATATTGACAATGATGGCTGGAAAGATGTTGCCGCCACAAACCCAGGAACAGATAATGTCACCGTGTGGAGAAACAATGGTGAGTTTAGAATTTCTACAACTGATTTTACTGCACAACCTGTGATTGCAGTTGGTGATAATCCGGGAAGGATTTATGAGGGTGATCTGGATGTGGATGGAAAAATGGATTTAATGCTCTATTACAGTACAGGAACATCATCAACGATGATAACTGTTTTACACAATCAAAGTACAACAGGAAATATTATATTCAATCGCGTTGACTACACCATACCCGGTGCCGCTACGGTTGCTCACATTAGTGATTTAGATGGCGATGGAAAACCCGAAATTATCGTGACTAGTGAATCAACCGATAAGTTTTTTATTTTAAAAAATACCTCTACACCTGGAACGATGAATGCCTCATCTTTTGCAACTCCATTTGCAACAGCAGTCAATAATCCTCGCGGGTTATCAAGCGGAGATTTAAATGCGGATGGTAAGCCTGAGATCATTATCACTTCGCAACCTAATTCATTAATGGTCTTTGAAAACCTTATTCCCACTACTTCAATTGTTATCACGCAACAACCGGCAACACCTCTCAATTCGTGCTCTGGATCAGCCGCAACCCTTAGCACCGATGCCAGTGGTACAACTAACATTACCTATCAATGGCAAAAATTTAATTCAGGAACTTCGCTATTTGAAAATCTGGTTAACAACACAACATTTTCCGGAGTTACCACTAAAACGCTTTCTATTGCCAATGTAACCAGTGCCGAAGGTGGCAACTACCGATGTCTTATTAAAGGTGATCTTGTTGCTGATGTAACTACCAATGTTTCGAATGTTGTTTTCAACAATCTGCCCTCGCCACCTGATGTAGTGAGCAGCACGAGTTGTGGACCCGGCTCAGTAACGCTTACTGCTTCAGGCGGAAGTCCGGGCGACTATCAATGGTACACCACTTCGCCCCTCACTTTAATTAGTGGCGAAACCAATGAAACGTATACAACCCCAGTGTTATCTACTTCAACACAATATGCCGTTAGTGTTAGCGGTCCTTTTTGCAAAAGCCTTCCGGCCAACGCAACTGCGTTCATCAATCCGCTTCTTGCTAAGCCTGTCATTACCTCAAGTGTTACCGCGGTGGGCAATGCGATAACTATTTGTTCCACCACCACATTAACTTTATCAGCACCGGCAGGCTTCACCGATTACCTGTGGTCAGATGGATCGATTGCCCAACAGATTTCCGTTACAACAGCAGGCACGTATTCGGTCGTAGTTAAAGATGCACAGGGATGTTCGAGTCCCGCTTCCGATGGACTAACAGTTACCGTAGTAGCGGCTCCGTGTAACAACTCGGCTCCCGTTATCAATACTACTTCTGTGACTACAACCATTGGTGGACAAGTTTCTATAAATCTTTTAGATCTGATTTCGGACGTGGACGACAATCTCGTATCTTCTTCCCTCATCGTTATAGTTCAGCCAACCAGTGGCGCAACAACAACCATCACCAATGGTATCTTACTCATTGACTACACCGGAACAAATTTTACGGGCACCGATCAACTGACCATACAAGTATGCGATGTGTTTGGTGAGTGTGTACAGCAACAACTGGAGATAAAAGTAATCGGAGAGCTTATAATCTATAATGCCGTTTCACCAAATGGTGATTCTAAAAACGAAATCTTTCGCCTTGAATACATTGATCTGATTCCTGAAACACAAAACAATAAAGTCACCATTTACAACCGATGGGGAAGTAAAGTGTTTGAAGTGGAGAATTACAATAATAATGATCGGGTATTTAAAGGGCTCAACGACAATGGCAATGAACTTCCTTCCGGGACTTACTTCTATAAAATTGCTTTTGATAGTGGTAAAAAAAGTGAATCGGGGTATTTAGTATTGAAGCGATAAAAAATCAACGCGATAACACATAACAGCGCTAATTCAAGAGGAGCCTATCGCTTAGGCAGCGATGATGGTTCATTTGGCGGAGGCTTCAATAATAAGAAAGACGACCTGACGGTTCACTGTTTAAAACAGTAGTAAACCTTAGTTTAAAAAAGAAAGAGATTCTGGAATGAGAATCTCTTTCTTTTTTATTGAATTTTAAGTTCGCTTTCTGCCAAAGCAGGACTCCGCTTTAGTCTACCATTTCCACTCCCCTGCAATGCGAAGTGGCTCTTCCAAATTATTGTCGATCATAAATTGCTTAGTCGTTTCGCTATCCATTTTATCAGCCGGAAGTTTATCGGCATTGGCTAACGCATACAAAATCATGGTGCCAAAACGGGCCGTGTTACGAATGTGTGTTTCGTTCACCAGGTTAAAGTTATCACAATCGGAATGGTAGCAACCATAAATGGATCGGTCAAGATTACTTATTATACTCAGGGTCGGAACACCTTCCAGCATAAACGGCTGATGATCGCTGTGCAAGCCCGAACGATTACTGAATTTGTTTTTATAGACAGTATCAATCGTCATAATTTCCGCACCGATAGTTTTAAAGAAAGTTGTATCGTTCAGTTTACCACCGGCATTTACACCAATCGGGTTGCCACCCATGTCGATGTTAAACATGTATTTAATATTCTCTATCGAGCCATCTTTAACTGCCTGATCTACCATATTGTTTGAACCTAATAATCCCTGCTCCTCACCCATGAACATGACGAACTGAATCGTTCTTTTCGGCTGAAGTTTATTGGCTTTAAACGCACGAGCAATGTCAAGAATGGCAAATGATCCAATACCATTATCAATTGCTCCGGTGGCTAAATCCCACGAATCCAGGTGACCACCAATAACAATTTTTTCATCTGGCAGTGTTGATCCTTTTAATGTTGCAATTACGTTGCGTGCTTTTATCAAGCCACTCTTATTCGTCATAGTAATGTGCGCTTCTGCTTTTTTAGTCTTCAATTTTTCCTTCAGCGCCATTCCAGTTTCTTTACCAATGCATATTGCAGGAACAGGAATCAGTTCTCCGGTTACCGATGCTGTTCCTGTAAGTAACACACCGTTATCAACTTGATTGAAAATGATTACACCGATAGCACCGTTCTTAATAGCAATGGCCGTCTTCTCACTTCTGTGCAAGTTGTTCAAGCCTTCTCCACTTCCTTCCAAAATACCAATATAGAGGAAAGCAATTTTTCCCTTCACAGCATTGGGTTTAGCCAGATAATCAGCTTCCAGTCCGTTGCCCATATCCACTACTTCGCCCGTTACATCGGCTTGCACCGGAGAATGAGCCAACGTAACTGATTTTACAGTCTCGCCATCAATAACGGTAGTAATGGATTCGCGAGCCCAAGAGAGCGTTTCAAACTCTTGATATTTCACATCATCAAAACCGTATTCTTTAAATTTGTTATACGTGTATTCTTCAGCTTTCTTACCGTTCTCCGATCCGGTTAGTCGGTGACCAATGGTGGATGTAGCCTCTCCAAGCGTTGCGTAAGCTTTTGAATTTTGAAGTACCTCTGCATTAATGCGTGCAAAAGTCTCAGGGTTAGTTTCGTTTTTGCAAGCTGCCATCAGCAGCATACAGGCAATAAAAAGGGTAGATAATTTTTTCATAGATTTAGAATATCCGTCAAGGTATAAAATATTAAGACAGGGGGAGTGGAAAAATTTATTAGCGGTTAATTTTGCCCTTAAGCAGTCTCGCAAAAAACGATTGTACAGGTTAAAATATTTTTTCACCTTAGAGCAATCCAATAAACACGTGCATGCATTTTTGCTCAAAAAACGCTCTTCTCATTTTACTGTTACTGCTTCTAGTGTGTAGTTGTTCCACGTCAGAACAAAAAAGAAGCGAGACCTTTGAACGAAAATTTATAACAGCTAACCCTGATCCTACTCCCCTTTCACCGGAAGAAACCGCAAAAAAGTTTCAGCTGCCTCCCGGGTATCATGCAGAAGTTGTGGCCAGCGAACCGATGGTACAAGAACCCGTAGCTATGGCGTGGGATGGTAACGGCAGGCTGTATGTGGTTCAAATGAACACATTCATGAAAGATGCAAATGGCACTGAGCAATATGAACCAACAAGCCGTGTTATGCGACTTGAAGATACTGACCATGACGGCAAGATGGATAAGTCAAGTATTTTCATCGATAGCCTTGTTCTTCCCCGAACAGTTCTTCCGGTTGGAGATGAAGTGTACATCACCATCACAAATACTCAGCATGTCTGGAGTTATAAAGACACCGATGGCGATGGTGTAGCAGATCAAAAGAAAATCGTTTTTGAAAACAATTCCATCGACTCGCGCAACCTCGAACATCAAAATGGCGGCTTTCTTTGGAATCTTGATAACTGGATTTACCCTTCGCGCGATAACCTTCGCTATAAATACAAAAACGGGACGCTGCTGGTTGATACACTGATTGATCATATGTTCGGCCAGTGGGGATTAACCAACGACAATTATGGAAAATTATTTTTTTCTGAAGCAGGTCCGGGATTGCCGGCTGTACAGATCCAGCAAATGCCTGCATATGGGTCACTTAATCTTCGCGATCAATATTCAGAAGATTTTACTTATCTCTGGCCGGTTATCGGAAACGTAGATGCTAACACCGGTCCTGATGGAAGAAGGAGTGATAATACTCTTATCCACTTTACCTCAGGCGCAGGGCAGGTTGTTTTCCGGGGTGATCGACTGCCCGCTGACATGGTGGGAGATTATTTTATCCCCGAACCTGTTGCACGCGTGATTAAGCGTGGAAAAGTGCGCAATCAAAACGGAAAAATTATTATCGAGCCTGCGTACCATGAAAAAGAATGGCTCGCCTCTGCCGATATGAACTTCCGCCCCATCAATACCTACACCGGGCCTGATGGATGTTTTTACATTGTTGATATGTATCACGGCATTATCCAGGAAAGTGAATGGACACAACCCGGTTCTTATGTTGCAGGAAAAATTGAAGAACTTGGTCTGGACAAAATCAGAGGCATGGGACGCATTTATCGCATCGTGCATGACAATTTTAAGCCCGACACCACAAAGCCAAACATGTTGAACGAAACTCCGGCAGAGCTGATAAAATATTTAGGTCACCCAAACGGCTGGTGGCGCGATATGGCGCAACAAACAATTATTGTAAGAAATGATAAATCGATTGTTCCTGATCTGAAAAAAGTTGTTTCAGAAGATAAAAATCCGTTGGCCCACATTCATGCACTTTGGACATTAGAAGGTCTTGAGTCGCTGGACAAGCAAACATTATTTATTGCCTTAGCGGATGCTGATGCCAATGTTCGTAAAACGGCTGTCTGGGCGAGTGAGATTTTTATTAATAAAAATGAGGAGGAGGTAATTGGTCAACTTAGTAAACTTCAGGGCGATTCCAGCGCTGATGTTCGCATTCAGTTATCATTATCACTGCGTTCAAACAAAACAGCAGCGGCAAAAAAAATTGTTCAGGACTTGCTGACTGCTAACCTGAACAATGAGCTTATGCAATTCTCGCATAAAACATTTGAGGACTCGCGTATCAAAGCAGAAGTCGAACTAGCACGAATTAAAAACTTGAGCCCTGCTGATCGTGAGCTGGTTTCGAAAGGTGCCGTGAATTATAAGCAGTTGTGCTCAACCTGTCATGGACCAGATGGTAAGGGTATTTTAATTGGCAGCAACCCGATGCCCGCACCTCCACTGGTGGGTTCCGCTCGTGTAGTAGGTGATAAGACGGCACTCGTTCAACTGATGCTGCTTGGGTTGCAAGGTCCGGTGGATGGAAAAGAATACCCTAACAACATGCCCGCTATGGCAGGAAACACCGATGAGTACATTGCATCGGTGCTTAGCTACATCCGCAACAGCAGTGATCTGGAAAACAAATCTTCAGTTGTTACGGAAGCTGAGGTAAAAGAAGTGCGAAGCTTCACGCAGCACAAAGTTGAAGGCGGCACAACGTTGCGTTCGTTAGAGATTGGGAAGTTAGGTCGTGCAGAAAACAAGAACTGGGATAAGAAAAAGAAATAATGAGGTATACATTAATGACTGTGTTCTGCCTGGTAATTACGTCATCTGCGTATGCCCAGGAAAAAAATTTTACGAATACGATTGGGATAGAATTTGTACTAATTCAACCGGGCACGATGACCGTTGGAAAATTTGAACCCACGGTTGACAAACCTACTGATCCAAAAAATCGTTTGCCAGATTCGCTTTACGCGAAAGCAGAGAAATTAGCTAAGGCTGCCTATATGCCTGGGTTTGAAGTAACAATTGATAAGCCTTACTATATCGGCAAATTTGAAATCACACAAGGCCAATGGGAAAAAGTGATGGGTACCAATCCTTCTACGTTCACTGCAAGCCTGGTTTCTGATGGCATCATAAAGCATCCCGTTGAAAATGTGACCTGGTATGATGTTCAGAAATTTATAAAAGCATTGAATAAGCTTGATGCAGATCACACGTATCGTTTGCCTACTGAATTTGAATGGGAATATGCTGCGCGTGCAGGAAACAAAGATGATATCGCATGGAAAGAAATTTTTGAAAGTGCAGTATTGTCGGGTCAGACAACAACAGTGGTGGGATCAAAGAAACCAAATGCCTGGGGTTTATACGATATGCTCGGAAACGTTTGGGAATGGACGCAGGATGTTTACAATGAGAAAATTTTTGCCGATCCCACGCCTCCAAAAACCGGCAAAGAACATGTGCTGAAAGGCTCCTCTTTTACAGGCGATGTAAAAAACGCAACCTATATGACACACGCAGCAGGTCCCGGCAACGGTTTTGATGTGGGGTTTAGAATTGTGATGGAAGTAAAATCCAAGTGATATGAAAGTTAGGTTCCTATTTTTCTTTTTAACATTATCATCTGCTGCCTTCGCCCAATTGCCTAAAGGTTTCAAATCAATCTTTAACGGAAAAGATTTAAAGGGTTGGCATATAAGTCGCACAACGCACCATGGAACAACACCAAACTTTCATGTCGAAAACGGTGTGATGATTGTTACGCAGCAACCTTACGGACAAGGTGGTGTTTTACTCACCGATAAAAAGTATAAGAATTTTGAGTTATACCTCGAAGCAAAGATTGATTCGTTTACCAATGGCGGAATCTTCATTCGCTCCACCGAAAGTGGTGTTGCTTATCAGCTTGAATTAGATGAAATCGCCAAAAGCACCGGCAGTCTATATGGTGAGCGCATGCGTGTTAGTAAACCCATGAAGGCTGAAAAACTTTTGGAGGTTTGGAAATCGGGTGATTGGAATTCTTTCCGTCTCCGCATGACGGGTGATATTCCGCATCTTACACTTTGGATCAATGGTGTTGAAATGTGGGATGTAACACAACCCAAAAATGATTTTATTAATGAAGCAACCGAAGGCATGATAGGCCTGCAATCCCACTGGACAGCTTTATATTCTTCTTCAGCCGGCCGATGGGAACATCTTGAATCCTGGGTTCCCGGAACAA
>JAGPBO010000142.1 GCA_018063305.1 Cyclobacteriaceae bacterium | reverse complement strand
TTTTCCTTCTGTGTCGACTTTCGCGAACGCAAGATTAGTAAGCTGATTGAAGCCTTAAGCAAGAAATTTGAAGTGTATTATAATACAGACCTTACTTTAATAACGGTAAAGAATTATAATGCGGCTACTTTTCAAGAATACCGAACATTGCCAGGCGTTATTCTGGAACAATCCTCCCGATCTACCTTGCAGGTATTGGTTAGGAGTTAAAAGGCGTTACACAAAAAAAACCATGAAGATCATTAAGAAATGAAGAGATACGCCTCTTAATTTTCTTAATTCCTTAACTATCTTAATGGTTCAATTAAGCACAAAAGTTTTAAGCCGTCTTTGATTTCAAATTGGCAATAAACGAATCAATAGACCGATCTAATATTTCAAAAACTTCCTGAAAGTCGGCCTCCGTACCGTGATAGGGATCGGGCACATCACCCAAACCCTTTGGATCATACTCACGCATTAGCTTGATCTTTTGCTTATTAACCTCCGCTGATGGTAGTCGAAGAATATTACGTTGATTGTTCTTATCCATAGCAAAAATGTAATCAAACTCGTTTAGATCGGCATCAGATAATTGCCGCGCGGTATGATTCACTTTAACCCCATTTTTTTGAGCAACGGCCAGCGTGCGATAATCAGCCGGTCCGCCAATGTGGTAATCACCTGTGCCACACGAATCACACTGGTAGGATAGACCTTGTTGCCGAATTTTATGGTTAAAAATTGCGGCCGCCATAGGTGACCGGCAAATATTACCCAGACAAACAAATAGAACCTTCATCCTCCAAAATTACGGTGTTGAAATTACTTGACCGAATAATGCAGCATTTACCTTACTGTGCAAATTTTTCTTGCATACATACCGTAGAACCAGTCTTCACGAATGAGTTAATCCATTATTTTTTATAAACGCCATCGAAATCAATAGCTTTGTCAAAAGTTTCACCATGGAGTTTATCAAAGTTACCGACAACAAAGAGCCTTATGTGGCCCTCATCGAACTGAACAGGCCTAAAGAGCTGAATGCGCTAAACCGACAACTGATGGAAGAGGTGCGGGATGCATTACAAAAATTGGATAAAAATGATGCAGTACGCGTAATAATAATTACCGGCAACGAACAAGCCTTTGCAGCCGGAGCCGATATAAAACAAATGGCCGATAAGACTGCCATTGATATGTTACTGATCGATCAGTTCAGCACCTGGGATCAGATTCGTAAAACAAAGAAGCCCATCATAGCGGCCGTGTCGGGTTTTGCGTTGGGTGGTGGTTGCGAGTTTGCTATGACCTGTGATATGATTATTGCATCGGAGACTGCAAAGTTCGGCCAACCTGAAATAAAAATTGGTACAATACCTGGCGCAGGAGGTACACAACGATTAACAAAAGCGGTGGGTAAAGCAAAAGCAATGGAGTTAATCCTTACGGGAAGATTTTTATCTGCCGAAGAAGCACATTTTTATGGCTTGGTGAATAAAGTAGTTCCGAAAGAAATGTATCTCTACGAAGCCTTCCAGTTAGCAAAAGAGATTGCACAACTTTCGCCCGTGGCCGTTCAACTGGCAAAAGAATCCATTAATCGTTCTTTTGAAACTCATTTGGATGAAGGGCTTACACTTGAGCGAAAAAATTTCTATCTAACGTTTGCTTCTGAAGACCAGAAGGAAGGCATGAAGGCATTTGTAGAAAAAAGAAAACCTGATTTTAAAGGAAAATGACATGCCATTTACGAATTGGAATTTACGAATTACGAATTAGGTGAGCTTCTTATATTCAAGTGCTATTACTTTAATCAGGCTGCTCTTTTCCCTGGCAGCCTTCTTCAATCCAAAAGCCCGGCTATTCGTTGATGGACGCAAAAGGCTTTTTCAAAAATTAGAATCCACGCTGGCTACAAATAATCAACCCTTGGTATGGGTACATTGTGCGTCACTGGGTGAGTTTGAGCAAGGCCGACCCATCATGGAGGCTTTCAAAAAACAATTTCCACATTATAAGATTTTACTTACTTTCTTCTCACCCTCCGGATACGAAGTGAGGAAAAACTACACGGGAGCTGATTACATTTTCTACTTACCGTGGGACACCGCAACAAACGCAAAACGATTTATCAAAATTGTCAATCCTGCTTTAGCCATCTTCATTAAATACGAATTCTGGTATCAGTACTCCAAAGAGTTAAGCAATCGAAATATTCCAATTATTTCTGCATCGTGTATCTTCCGACCCAATCAGGCTTTCTTTAAATGGTATGGACCCTTTTTTCGGGCTATCCTTAAAAACTTCACACACTTTTTTGTTCAGTCCAAGCAGTCCATTGAATTGCTTAAGCAAATTGGAATTGAAAAAGCTACCCTCGCAGGCGATACCCGGTTCGATCGCGTGCATGACATGACCCAACAGGCACGTGATATTGACTTAGCCGCGCAGTTTAAAGACGGTGATAAACTTTTTGTGGTTGGTAGCCTTTGGCCGGAAGATCTTGAAGTGTTGGCCATATTCATTAATGAAAATAAAAATTCATTGAAATTTATTATTGCCCCACACGAAATCAATGAGAAATTTTTAAAAGAAATTGAATCTGCTATTCACGTAAAAAGTGTTCGTTTTTCGAAAACAGGACAACACCTCAATACCTACAATGCCCTGATTATTGATAACGTAGGTATGCTTTCGAGTTTATATCGGTATGGCGAGTTTGCTTTTGTGGGAGGCGCCTATGGCAAAGGACTACACAATATTCTGGAAGCCGCTTGCTATGGCGTACCTATTTTCTTTGGCAATAAGAATTATGAAAAATTTCAGGAAGCTAAAGAATTGATTATGCGTGGCGGTGCTTTTACTGTGGCCGATTATTCCGAATTAAAAGCAAACTATGAATTGATGATTAGTAGGCCCGAAAACTATTTGTTAGCTTGTGAGGTAACCAAATCGTATGTGATCGAAAACCTTGGAGCTACGAAAAAGATCATGGACTACTGTCACAAACTTCTTACCGCGTGATCGGTCGCGTATTGAAATCTACAGGCTCTTGGTATGAAGTTGCCGGAGAGGATCAAAAGAAGTATGCATGCCGGGTACGCGGCAAACTTAGACTGGAGGGATATAAAGAAAGTAACCCTATTGCTGTTGGCGATCGGGTTGAATTTGAATTAGATAAAAACGAAGGTATTATCTCTGAAATTCTTCCGCGCACCAACCATATGCTGCGACAGTCGGTTAAGCGAACTGGTCATGCCAGTGTGCTGGCAGCGAATATCGATCAGGTATTAATCATGGCAACGCTTAAGCAACCGCGTACCTCGTTGGGTTTTATTGATCGGGTATTGGTTTCCGCAGAGTCGTTTCGGATTCCACAAGTCATACTCTTCAACAAAAAAGATCTGCTTAATGAAAGAGAAGCTGAAGAGCTAGAGCATGTGCTTGCGCTATATCAAAGTATTGGTGTGTTAACAGAATCTATTTCTGCACAAGAAGACGAAAGCATTGAAATAGTTGAGAGAATTTTAAATGGCAAGGTCTCCCTTATTGCCGGTCATTCCGGTGTAGGTAAATCGACCTTATTAAATCGGTTGTCACCGGATTTCAAACAAAGTACGGGAGCCATCTCAGGATATTCAGAAAAAGGAACTCACACCACCACCTTTGCCGAAATGCTT
This sequence comes from Cyclobacteriaceae bacterium, assembly GCA_018063305.1. Taxonomy (GTDB): domain Bacteria; phylum Bacteroidota; class Bacteroidia; order Cytophagales; family Cyclobacteriaceae; genus ELB16-189. Next base: position 6,139 of record JAGPBO010000142.1, on the reverse strand, counting down.
GAAGTAAATGCAACCACCTTCATTATCGATACGCCTGGCATCAAAGAGTGGGGATTAGTGGATATGGAACAACAGGAAATTTCAGATTACTTTCCTGAAATGCGAAGCCTACGCCTTGAATGCAAATTCGGCTCGCGTTGTCTGCACATCAGCGAACCCAAATGTGCCGTTAAAGATGCCTTCGAAAAAAATCTAATCGCACCAAGTCGGTACGATAGTTATTTGAGTATGGTGTTGGGAGAAGACAATAGAAAGTAGATTGCTAAAGGGATTGGAATAGCTTAAAATAGGCGAACCCCAAGCGAATATCCAGCAACTTCACAGACAATTTTATTTCATACCTCACTCTTTGTTTCAATGCATCTTTTTCTTCTATAGTCGTATTGAGTTGTTTTATTTTTTGGCACACCTTAAACGTTGACCAACGTTGAGCACTCGATTTTTTAAATTGATTCTTAGACATCGAATTAGCAACAGATCTTTTCTTTAACAACACCTGTGGCGTATAAACAAATCTAAATTCTCGCGAGGCCCTCACCCAAAAATCAAAATCTTCATAGGCGAGCGATTCATCATACCCATTTAATTGTTCAATTACGGATCTGCGAAACATCATCGTGGGCGAACAAATGAAATATCGGTTAATCACATCTTTATAAATATCTCCGCTGGGGATTGTGTTATTTGGATATTTATCTGAATGAAGTCTAAGCAAATTACCTTGCTCATCAATATGCTCAGCATCTGAAAAGGTTACACCATAATCAGTTTCAGAATGGTTGAACGCTTTTAAACCTACTTCAATTCGATAAGGATGCAACAAATCATCCGCAGCCAAATCAATAATATATTCACCTTTTGAAACTCTATAAGCCTTATTAAAAGTCTTGCAATATCCCAGATTAGGCACATTAAGTAAAAGCGTTGTTTCCGGGTGATTGGCAATCCAACGCTTAATTATCTTGGGGCTACCATCCGTGCTGCCGTCATCAATTACAATTAATTCAACGTCTTTATACGTTTGGTTAATAACAGAGTCTAAAGCCGCTTCGACAAACCGAGCGTGGTTGTAACAAATACAAATTACCGTTACCAGGGGTGCGCTCATATTAATATCTTGGTAAAAGTTGATTTGTTATCGGAGATACCCCCTATGCTTTTTTTAAAATGAAGTAGCGATTTATTTAGCTTTTGATCTGTCATTGAAGTTCCAAGATCAATCATTTTAATCTTGTGTTTCCTGCCAAAATCATAAATACCGGAAAGAAGAAATACAACGGGGCTTATCCGATCATGAATTTTTGCGTGCGCATAATAAAATGTATAAAGGATTTTTGGGCTTACCAGAATAACAATAGCAGCCGCACTAAGGGTTGATTGTGCACCTACCTTAAACAACAGAACCCGATCAGGGAAAACTGTCAATAATTTTTTTAAATCTGTCAAAGTCATGGAAAGTGATTGATTGCGTTCTTTGCGGCAGGCATCAATAAAAGCGTAAATGCTTTTTAATTCAATATTATTTACCCGCTCAAAGGTTAACACCCGTGCGGCCTTGTGTAGTTTTTGGCGTTCTGAGATTTTGATTTTCTTTTCAAAAGATCGGTCATCCACTAAAATGATACTGGTAATATCTATAGCCTGTTGAAATTGTAAATTCCGTAAACAAGTACGCCATACGTTTGGTTTTTTTTCATCATAGCAATCGGGATGATGTCGAATGAATATTTTCTTTACCGCAAGAATTCTCAGTTGTTGTTCGACTTGCTCTACAAATTCTTCAACTTGTTTTTGGGTTAGCTTTCTGTAAATCTCGACACTCCCAAAAGGTGCCTTCATCGGACTTCTTGCTTCGCTCCCTTTTATAAGAAATGAAATTCGTGCATAGATAATATTTCTTGTAGATTCAACATACTCAAACACCTGCCACCCTTTGCCGGCCTGAAGCCTGAGGTGCGGGGCAGTGTTAAACAAAAATTGAGCATCCGGAGAAAAGGCCGAATCAATTCCTATCGTATGTTTAAGATGAAATTTCAAGCCAGTAGTAAGCGTCTAGGTCCTGGTCTTTACTTTACTCCAATCCTTAAATTGCCAATACACCAAACCGGTAGTCAGGTGATTCCCCTTCACATCATGAATTTTTATTTCACAAGGCACAACAACTGATTCCTGCGTTTGCAAAGGTTGAATCACTTTTTCTTCCAGCCACTCCTTTGAAATGGTAAACTCTGCGGTGGCGTCCATCTTTCCCTGATAGTGATAATTCATCTCAATCCGTTGCATAATGATCCGGTACTTCTTCATGTCCAGGCTGCTTAAAAGAAGGAACCCCGTAGTAAACTCAGATATAGTGGCCAGCCCGCAGGCGTGTAGCCCCCGGATATGATTAAAATTACTTCTGCGGTATGGCATAAGTGCTTTTAATCGATAATCTTCGATTTTAATTATTTTAAAACCATGTGGCTTATTAAATGGAATCATTCTGTTAAGTGACCAGTTTAACACCGTCAAATAAAACGATGAATGTTTCGCTTTTTGCAGTATTTTGGCGGCATCGAACATAGAATTGAATTACGATTGACGAGGTACGATTTAAAAATTGCAATACGAAGTACGATTTTATTAATCAGAAATAGAAGATGAAAAAAGTAATTGTTTTGGGAGCAGGTTTAGTTGGAAAAACAATGGCTATTGACCTGGCTAAAAGTTTTGATGTTACGGCTATCGACATCAACGAGCAGGCATTATCTGAACTAAGTAAGGCCGGAATAAAAACAAAAAAAGCTGACCTGTCCAACAATACCATACTCTCTAATCTGCTTGAACCTTTCGATTTAGTGATTGGCGCAGTCCCTGGTTTTATGGGACTTGAAACCTGCAAAGTGGTTATCAAGGCTGGAAAAAATATGGTGGACATCTCTTTCTTTCCTGAGGATCCATTCCAGTTAGACGATTTGGCAAAGAAGCATGGAGTAACCGTTGTTACCGACTGTGGTGTGGCTCCCGGTATGGGGAATATCATCCTCGGCTATCACAACAAAAAAATGAAAGTTAGTTCGTACGAATGTCTGGTGGGTGGCTTACCGCTTGTGCGTGAATGGCCTTATGAATATAAAGCCGTATTCTCGCCTATTGATGTGATTGAAGAATACATTCGCCCGGCCCGGTATGTGCAAAATGGAAGCGTTGTAACACGCGAAGCATTATCGGATGCCGAGTTGATTCATTTCAATGAAGTGGGAACCTTAGAGTCCTGGAACTCAGATGGACTGCGTTCTTTAATCAAAACGATGAGCCACATTCCGGATATGATTGAAAAAACGTTACGGTATCCGGGTTGTGTCGAATACTTGCGGGTACTCCGGGAATCCGGTTTTTTCTCTTACGAGGAAATAGATGTTAAAGGAATGCGGATACGACCCATTGATTTAACAGCCAAGTTGCTCTTTCCAAAATGGAAACTAAAACCAGGTGAAGAAGAATTTACCGTGATGCGAATCCGGATGACCGGAGAAGAAAATGGCCAAGCGAAAAAAATAGAATATAATTTACTAGATCGTACCGAAAAAAAGAGCGGGACACTCTCAATGGCCAGAACTACCGGTTACACCTGCACAGCAGTAGCTAACCTGGTAGCCGAAGGTAAATTTAATCGCGTGGGCATTTGCCCTCCTGAATATCTGGGCGAGGAGTCAGAAAATTTCAATTTTATCGTCAACTACTTAAAAGAACGAGATGTAATTTATAAAACGAGTTCATTCTAATAGGCTACTTATTTTTTTTAGTCTACCTTAACTTTTTAATATAACTGCATGGATCAAGTAAAGAAGCAACCCACATTCCTACTGGCACTCATCCCCATTGCAATTCTAATTTTTTTACTCACCATTAATGTGGTCGTTCTTGGTTCCGATGCCATCTCCGGGCCAAATCAAATCGCCTTACTTCTTTCTGCCGGTGTAGCTGGAATTATCTCGTTTCGTCTCGGGTATTCATGGGAAGAAATTGAAAGCAGCATTGTGAAAAGTATAAGTTCAGCCATGGCAGCCATGCTTATTTTATTAGCGATTGGCTCTCTCTCGGGCACCTGGCTTTTAAGTGGCATCGTACCGGCCATGATTTATTACGGGTTGAAAATTCTAAACCCAACAATATTTCTTTTTGCCGCTTGTGTAGTTAGTGGTATTGTTTCTTTGGCCACCGGAAGCTCATGGTCAACGGTGGCTACGGTGGGCATTGCCCTTTTAGGGATTGGAAAATCGATGGCTATCCCCGAAGGTGTGATTGCGGGAGCCATAATTTCAGGAGCCTACTTTGGCGATAAAATGTCGCCCCTTTCTGATACCACCAACCTGGCCCCAGCTATGGCAGGCACCGATTTATTCACGCATATCAAATACATGGTTTATACAACCGCACCTACACTCTTTATCACCTTAGTTATTTATTTTATTTGGGGGTTTACTTTCGATACATCCGCAGCCACTGCCGACAGTTCATCGGTGCTGCTTGCTCTTGAAAGCAAATTCAATCTGAATCCTATTTTATTTATCGTACCGATATTAGTAATTGTAATGATCGTGAAAAGGGTGCCGGCCCTACCTGCCTTGCTGGTGGGTGCGTTACTTGGTGGTATTGCCGCTATTATCATGCAACCCCAAATCATTGTTCAAGTTTCGGGTATAGAAGGCAATTACCTCAAAGCATCTTTTATTGCCTTTATGAATGCCATGACCACTACAATCAATATTCAAACCACCGATCCAATGATAAGTGAACTTCTCACTGCAAAAGGTATGAGTGGTATGTTAAACACGATCTGGCTTATTCTATGTGCGATGATTTTTGGAGGTGTTATGGAATCATCCGGCTTACTTAAAGTGATCGCAGAGCAAATCATCAAGTTTGCCCATTCCACGGGTTCGCTGGTTGCTTCTACCGCAGCCACGTGTATATTCTTTAATTTCACTGCATCCGATCAATACATGGCCATTGCCGTGCCGGGTCGCATGTATGCGGATACCTATCGTAAGCGCGGTTTGAAACCGGAATTATTAAGTCGCACATTAGAAGATTCAGGTACGGTAACTTCTGTACTTATACCCTGGAACACGTGCGGGGCTACACAAGCCAATGTGCTGGGTGTAGCCACCATGGTCTATGCGCCCTATACTTTTTTCTGCCTGATAAGTCCGCTCATGACTATATTACAAGCCTATCTCAACTTTAAGATTCGCAGGTTCAATGACCCTAAAGAGTAACCAACGCACGAGTATTACCCACGAAGAAATTAATGAACTTCCTCTCGGAGCTTTTGAAGGGAAAGTAGTGGTAGTTTCAGAAGAAAAAAATATACCTAACGTTTTTGCGGAAATAAATAAGCACACCATTGTTGGGTTTGATACAGAGACAAAGCCTGTCTTTGTGCGTGGGCAACAAAACAAAATAGCTCTTCTCCAAATCGCTTTGGTGGATACTGTCTTTCTTATCCGCCTTAAGCAAACAGGAATGCACCCAGCAATAACTAATTTTTTGGAAAATGATCGCATACTAAAGGCGGGAGTTGCGTTACGCGATGACATTAAAGGCTTACAGCGATTAAAACATTATGAACCAGCCGGGTTTATTGAGTTGGCACAAATGAGTAAAGAAGCTGGCCTGGAAGTGGAGAGCGTAAAGAAACTTACCGCTTTGTTGCTTGGTTTCCGAATTTCCAAAAGTGCTCAAACCAGCAACTGGGAAGCTGAAACACTCCATGAAAAGCAAATAAGTTACGCAGCTACCGATGCCTGGGTTTGTTTGGAGATTTATCATAAGATTACCAGACTGTTTAAGAATAAATAGGAGTATTTAGTCCATCCCGCTCATTTCAAAACTTTAAATTAACCGCTCATAAAAGCAAGGGTTTTTAGCTTCAATCTAAGAGAGTACATTCAATCACTTATCCATACCACTTTATGAAAAAGATTTATCTCTTTCTGGCATTCTTTGTAATCTGTGTTACAAGCCAAAGTCAACAGAAGCCATTATCGATTAAGGATTATCCACAATGGAGCAAAATTATATCTCCCTCCATTTCAAATGATGGCAACTGGTTTTCTTTTGCCAAGCGACCTAATGGTGGAGATGACACCTTGTT
>JAGPBO010000141.1 GCA_018063305.1 Cyclobacteriaceae bacterium | reverse complement strand
CGTATAACTTAAATTTTCAATCGCACGCGCCTTAAGAAGAGTCTCCCAGACGTTACCGCGAATCATAGGCCAGTTGGCTACATACACCAATAAATCGTAAGCAGGTTTTTTTAGCGAAGCGTTCCATCTATTTCGGCTCCACACCGGAAAACGAAGGTCGTAGCAAATCAGCGGACAAATTCGCCATCCTTTCCAATGCCCAATCAGCATACTTTCGCCTTGTGTATATACCTGATTTTCTTCCGCCATACGAAAGAGATGCCGTTTATCGTAAGTCTTATAGTTGCCCCCGGGCTCCATCCACAGCAACCGATTATAGAACCGATCGTGTACGTTGGCAATAAAACTCCCCAGAATCAAAGCTCCCGTTTGGTCTGCCATCTGCTTCATCCATTTGAAGGTGCGCATATTCATGTATTCGGCAAGCTTAGGTGCCTTCATCGAAAAGCCTGTGGTAAACATTTCGGGTAATACAATCACATCGGTTGATTCTCCAATCTGCCAGATTTTCTCCTCAAACATGGCCAAATTGGCCCCAATATCTTCCCAATGGAGATCGGCTTGAATGATGGTGATTTTTAAATCTTGCATAGTGGTAGCAAACGGACTGCAAAGAAAGCAATACGAGGGCAGATTTTGAACCCTTTGTGGAATAAAAACCCGTTAAAGTTTTCGCAAGATTTCTCCGGCTTTTTCTAAGGTTTCTTCACCCTTTGCAAAGCAAAATCGCAGCAGCTTATGATCAGATTGATCTCTATAAAACGCTGAAACCGGAATGGGGGCCAGCTTTCTCTCCTTTGTCATCCATTCGGCCATAGCCTTTTCATTTTTGTCGGACACCCCCTCGTAAGACAAAAGTTGAAAATAACTGCCCCCGCAAGGCAGGGGTTGAAAGGACGATCCCTTTATCTGATTAAGAAATAAATCTCGCTTTCGCTGATAGAAGTCTTTCAAATTAAGATAATGATCGGGGTTAGTTAAATACTCGGCTAACGCTAATTGAACTGGTGTGTTTACACTAAATGTGATAAATTGATGAGTCTTACGGATTTCTTTGGTTAGATTCTCAGGGGCTACTGCATACCCAACCTTCCAGCCCGTGGCATGGAATGTTTTGCCAAACGAAAATATTGCTATGCTCTGTGCGGCAAGCTTTGGAAATTTTAAAACGCTTTGATGCTCCTGATTATCAAAAATAATTCGTTCGTAAACTTCATCGCTCAATACAATCAGATTATTGTTAATCGCAATCTGCTCAAGCGTTTTTAAATCCGATTCAGATAGAATGGTTCCGGTTGGGTTATGCGGAGTATTGATTATTATCATCCGTGTTCGGGAGGTGATTTTACTTTTCACTTCTTCCCAATCAATACCAAAGTGAGGTGGCTTTAATTTTATATGAATCGGCATGCCCCCATTTAATCGAATAGATGGATTGTAGGAATCATAGGCCGGATCGAATACAATTACTTCATCGCCTTGCTTTACAAAAGCAGCGATAGCAGAAAAAAGTGCTTCGGTACCGCCTGCGGTTATGGTTACTTCGGTTTCAAAATCAATTTGACGCTGATACGTTTTCAGAACTACATCGGCAATTGATTTTCGTAACGTAGGCGTTCCAGGCATGGGTGCATATTGATTGTGCCCGGCTTTCATGTTTTTGTAAATAAGTTCTATTAACTCCTGCGATACCGGAAAATCAGGAAAGCCTTGCGATAAATTTATAGCACCTTCTTCCGCAGCCATGCGCGACATCACCGTAAAAATAGAAGTGCCAACTTCGGGAAGACGAGAACTGGTATTCAAAGCGTATTGGATTATTTACAAGAGAGCAATTACTTTTTAAGTGGAGCCAATATCCGATAGTCCGTATCCACATCCCCTTTACTAATATCAGCCAGTTTGCCTTTAAGCATTCGCTTTTTTAAGGGCGTCAGGTAATCAATAAATAACTTACCTTCAATATGATCGTATTCATGCTGAATGATGCGAGCCTTCATACCCGTAAATTCCTCCTCGAAAGCATTCCATTGCTCATCGAAATATTTAATTCTAACATTTTCTTTACGCCACACATCTTCGCGGATATTGGGAATACTCAGACATCCTTCCTCGAAATCCCACTCTTCACCCGTTTCTTTTAAAATCTGCGGATTCACAAATATTTTTTTAAAATCAGCCAGCGTGGGTTCATCATCCAGCGTTGTGCCATCTACTACAAACAAGCGAACGCTTTTACCAATTTGTGGGGCGGCCAGACCAATACCGTGGGCCCCGTGCATGGTTTCATACATGTTTTCCACCAACTCCGTTAAGTCCGTGCCTTCTTTTATATTCGTTGCACGCTTCCGTAGTACCGCGTCACCGTAAACCACTATGGGATAAATCATCGATCAAAAAATTAAACTACAAAGGTAAGGCACAATCAATGAAATAGTAAGGCTTGCTTCGTGAAATTTGAGCTTAATATCCCTTCATCTGCAAGTAATCCTGCAAAATCAAGGTGGCGCTTATCTTGTCCACACTTCCTTTCATCTGCCGGTTCTTCTTCTTCATACCACCAGCTATCATGGCCTGTTGGGCTATTGAACTCGTGAATCGCTCATCGATGGTTTGTATCGGTATTTCGGGGAAATTTTTAATAAACGATTCAATGAACTTTCGAACAGCCGGGGCAGTTTCAGAATCGGTATTGTTTAGCTGCTTTGGCATACCAATCACTACCGCTTCCACTACTTCTTTTTTAAAATAGTTTCGTAGAAACAAAAGCACCTGAGTAGTCTCAACCGTATCCAGCGCAGTAGCAATTATTTTTAGTGGGTCCGTTACGGCCAGGCCCGTGCGCTTGGTGCCATAATCTATTGCTAAAATTCGTCCCATACGGGAATTGGCGTATTAGTTGAGTTTGGTCTTTTCAAAAAACTTTTTCTTCACCTCGTTTTCGAGAGCCATGGCTTTAGGGAAAAGAATTTCGTTTTCAACCCGGGCGTGTATCTTCAAGGCTTTCTCAAATTGAATTAATTCAGAATAAATAACTTTTACATGCAAGGGCGCATCGGATACCAAAAGATAGTCTTTTGTAATTTTTCTAATTCCCTCCATTTCATCGGCATGCGCCACATGCTCGATAGCACATTTTTGCAACGAATATTTCTCCATCAGTTGATAGAGTCGCGAAGGATTATATTGGCCGCGAGCTGCACGCTCGAGCATCTTGATGTATTTAAAGAGCGAGTCCTCCTCTTCATAGATATGATGAATGAAATCTTCGAGAAAAAGAGGAAACACTGTTTTTAAATCCTTCTCTATGGCGTTGTAATCCGGATGGTTGGCCCGAAACCCTTGCAAAAGTTGCCCGATGTAAGGGAGCTTGTGTTTAACAAATAAATAATGGGTGTGTTTTAAATACTCAATAATCAGATCTATCGGATAATTGATTAAGGGTAATTCCGACTCATCAAAATTCGTTTCTGGATTTTCCAACTCACGCACCACCATATCCAGACTCAACCCTTTTTCCAGGCAAACTTGTTCGAGTGTTTGCTCCGAATATTCATAAAATTTAATACCAAAATAGAACAGCACATGAGCCCGAACATTGTCCTGATCCACCAGTTCTTTGATACTTTTACTCCTTAAGGCTATTTTTTCCATCAATTGGGTAAATATAATAAACTCATTTTAGCGAAAGTCTCACCTTAACATTTAATTTGGCGATCCGTTAAAGAACTAAAATCGAAGCGAAAAAGTATGGAGGAGCAGAAGAATTCATCGTATCAGATTAGTTTACCCTTGATTTTGTGTATTGGGCTAGCCGCAGGGGTACTTATCGGAGCCAGTATCACGAACAAAAGTGGGTCGGGCGATATAGGCAACGATGTGCAGAAAATGCGGGAGGTATTGAGCCTGATAAAAAATGAATATGTAGATGAGACTCAAACCGATGTGTTGGTTGAAGACGCCATTACACATATGTTAAGCGAATTGGATCCACACTCATCCTACCTATCGGCTAAAGACCAGGTAGCTGCCAATGAAGACCTACGTGGAAATTTTGAAGGGATTGGAATTGAATTCAATATTTTTCATGACACCCTCACGGTGGTTGCAGCCCTGAGTGGTGGGCCTTCCGAATCGGTTGGCATACGCGCAGGCGATAAAATTGTAAAAGTAAATGAGACCAACATCGCAGGCATTGGTTTATCCAATCGGGATGTTCAAAAACATTTGAAAGGACCAAAAGGCACCGAAGTAAAAATTGAAATAGTCAGGAAGAATGTAAAAGAGCCTATCAACTTCACCATCATTCGCGATAAAATTCCACAGTTTTCGGTTGATGCTTCCTATATGATTGATTCTGATATCGGGTATATCAAGGTAAATCGGTTTTCGCAGACTACGTTTAGCGAAGTGAAAGAGGCGCTTAGTAAGTTAAAGAAAAGTGGCATGACCAAACTCATCCTTGATTTGCAGGGTAACCCGGGAGGCTACATGGATCAGGCGGTGGGTATTGCCGATGAGTTTTTGAAAAAAGGTGAAAAGATTGTTTTCACAAAAGGACATGAAACAAAATATAACGAAGAGAGCTTTGCTACCGACCGCGGAGATTTTGAACAAGGTGATTTAATAATTCTTGTCAATGAGAGCAGTGCGTCTGCGTCCGAAATTGTGGCCGGTGCCTTACAAGACAACGATCGCGCCTTAATTGTTGGAAGGCGGTCGTATGGAAAGGGTTTAGTACAACGCCCTTTTAGTTTGGATGATGGCTCCGAGATAAGACTTACTATCTCCCGGTATTACACCCCGAGTGGCCGCTCCATTCAAAAGCCCTATACTAATCTGGAGGATTATGAAAATGATATTTCCAAGCGTTACAAAAAAGGCGAGTTCTTCTCAGCCGACAGTATTCACTTCAACGATTCACTTAAATATGAAACGTTAAATGGACGATCGGTTTATGGTGGGGGCGGTATTATGCCCGACTACTTTGTGCCGCTGGATACTACCTCCTCCAGCAAATATTTTAATCAGCTCTTCAATGCCAATATTTTGCGCGAGTATGCCTTTACTTATGCCGAACAAAATAAAACTCAGTTAGAAGAGAAGGGCTACCCCGCGTATCTTGAAAAATTTGAAGTGAATGATGGTATGCTTGATCAGTTGGTGACTATGGGTAGAAAAGAAAAAATTACATCTCGCCCAAATGATCTGGCTAAAAACAAACGACTCTTTCAGGTGTATCTAAAAGCAGAAATTGCCCGCAATGTGTGGGATAATCAAAGTTTTTATCCAATCATTAATGAAACCAACGAAGTACTTCAGCATGCCATTAAACTCTTTGACCGGATACCCGAGTTGAACAAAAGTAAAATGTAGTTGAACCTACACTCAAACGACTCACCTTGTGCTCGCATCGGGTGAGTTTTTTTTGTAATTTCACACATCAAAATTCTTACGAATAATTGCCATGTATTATCATAAACTCGGAAATATTCCGCACAAGCGTCATACACAATTCAGGCAGCCCGATGGCAGTTTGTACAAAGAAGAATTAGTTAGTTCCGAAGGCTTTTCTGGAATTTACTCTAACCTCTATCATATCCATGCGCCCACACGAATCAAAGCGCTGAAAGATCCAGTAAAGTATGGCCCAAAAATAATTCAGGACTATGCGCTGCGCCAAACTCACCTTAATACATCAAAAGTAACTACCACCGGAGAGGATTACTTAGACGCACGCAAGGTATTATTGGCAAATGCTGATTGTTCCATTTCTATCTGTTCGCCATCCAAAAGAAAAATGGATTACTTCTATAAAAATGCCGAAGGCGATGAAGTTCTTTATGTACACGATGGCAAAGGTGTCTTAATTTCGCCCTTTGGAAAATTAGATATCAAGCAAGGTGATTATGTGGTAATACCCCGCACCGTAATTTATAAGCTTGAGTTTGAAGAAGGCCCCTTGAGGTTGTTGATAGTAGAATCGGCTTCGCCTGTTGAAACTGTAAAACGTTACAGAAACGAATTAGGTCAATTGGGCGAGCACTCTCCGTATTGCGAGCGTGACATCCGGCCTCCGCACGAATTAATTACAGACACCAGTAAGGGTGAGTTTATAGTAAAAATAAAAAAGCAAGGTTATTTGCATCCTTACGTTTATGATTACAGTCCCCTGGATTTAGTAGGGTGGGATGGTTTTCTATGGCCGTATGCTTTTTCTATTCATGATTTTGAACCCATTACCGGACGTATCCATCAACCCCCCCCGGTACACCAAACTTTTCAGGCCCATAATTTTGTAATCTGTTCATTTGTGCCGCGCTTGTTCGATTATCATCCCCTGGCGATACCTGCTCCGTACAACCATAGCAACATTGATAGCGATGAAGTATTGTATTATGCCGAAGGAAATTTTATGAGCCGCAGAGGCATTGACCGCGGTTCCTTTACGTTACATCCGGGCGGTTTGCCCCATGGCCCGCATCCGGGCACGGTAGAAAAAAGTATTGGTACAAAGGAAACACATGAGTTAGCGGTTATGATTGATACCTTCCGGCCGCTTTTTCTAACCGAAGATTCACTCGCATTTTTAGATTCCAACTATCCGATGAGTTGGACGGATAATGCCGAAGGAGGCTTTCATGAAGTAAATACACCTTAAATTTATTCAACCAATATCTTCATATGAAAAATATCTTTTTGCTTTGTCTCTTCTCAATCAGTATCACCTCGTTCTCGCAATCTTTAAATCTTACCGGTGCCTGGCAAAGTGGCCCGGAGGAAAAACGAATTGTTATGATTGTAGCGGGCAACTTTTTTTCTGCTGCTGTTTATAATAAAAAGGATAACAGCTACATCGGTACGTACGGAGGAAGCTGGCGCATCGAAAAAAATCAGTTTATTGAAACTCATGAATACAACACGATGAATCCGGAATGGATAGGTACAGAAAAAAAATCAGAAGTATCTTTGAAAAAGGATAAACTAACTTTCAAAACAAAAGATACTAACGAAGCCTTTACACGAATTGATGATGGAAAACCCGGTGTACTAGCCGGAGCCTGGTTGTTTACCGGCCGAGTTACCGACACGGGTATTGAAAAAAGAACACCCGGTGCTCGCAGAACCATGAAAATTCTTTCTGACACGCGCTTTCAATGGATTGCTTATAATGTGGAAACCAAAGAATTTTTTGGAACCGGGGGCGGCACCTATACATCGGTGGAAGGCAAATACACGGAGACCATTGATGTTTTCTCCCGAGACAACAGTCGCGTTGGTGCAAAACTTGATTTTAATTTTTCGTTGAGTGCGGAAGGCGATTGGCATCACAGCGGCAAGAGCAGCAAAGGCGATCCGATTAACGAAATCTGGTCGAAGCGTGAAAAAGTGGGTTTGTAAAATTGGAGGTTTGTACCCATGGATACAAACATAAATCAACCAGAAGAAAAATCTGAATTAAAAGAAACTCTTACTGATCTTGTAGGCTTTGAACTTACAAAGCTGTGGGTAACCCTAAAAGATTTAACGATCAGGCCAGGTCATGCGATAGCCGCTTACTGCGATGGTGATAGAAAAAAATACATTCCCCCGGTTACTTATTTTTTCCTTTGCCTTGGATTTAGTTTTGTCGTCATAAGCCAGTCGGAGTATTTCCAATATTCCAAAAAAATTGGCGAAGAGGTAGCTAAAAATAGTTTTGATACATTTCTTTCCAACGAAGAGTTGAATGCAAACCGATTAAAGATTCTTAAACTTAAATGGGGCGAAGTAGAAGGCCAGGCGGCTTTTGAAAGACATCGGGAACTCACGCTTAAAATCAATAGCTTTTTCGAAAGCCAGAATGGGCAATTAGTTTTAGTTATGCCCGTTGCCTTGTTGCTACTTTGGTTATTTTTTAGAAAATACAGACGGTTCACTCACAACTTATTTCTTTTATTATACCAACAGGCACAAATTTCTCTGTTCACCATACCCTTCATTCTTTTCTTTATGTTCTTTCCGGGAGTCAATACGGTTTATATTATCTTACCCACTATCATGCTATTCTCTTTAGGCTATTTTATTTGGATAGCTAAGATTTTTTATAAAGTGGAGAGTCAGGAAAAATTAATTCTGCTCTCCATCGGCTACACCGTTACCAGTTTTATTTGTTACCTGATATGGGTTACATTCGTTTGGGTAGGCGCGCTCGTTTTTTTAGAATGGTACATTTAGAAAATTATTATGGAAAGCTACTCACTCCCTATTCAGGTTCGCTGGTCCGATATTGATCAAAACCGACATCTCCGTCACTCCGCCTATTACGATTATGGCGCTACCGTTCGTATCGATTGCTTTTCAAAACACGGGCTCACCAATCTCAAATTTGAAGAACTTCGGATAGGCCCCATTCTCTTTCGGGAAGAAGCAATCTTTAAGAGAGAAATAAAGTTTGAAGACAGCGTAACCATCGATCTTATGGTTACCAAAGCCACTCCTGATTTTAGTCGTTGGAGTATTCGGCATCATTTCTATAAAGCGGATGGAACCTTATCGGCCATTATTAATTTAGATGGCGCCTGGATTGATGTACTAAAAAGAAAATTAGCCGTGCCTGATTTATTTATTCAGAAAGTGTTTGAAGATTTTCCAAAAGCACAGGACTTTGAAATAACTCCTCTCGTCAAGAAATAATTATTTGGGTTCATTAACCCATTGTTCAATCACGCGCGGATAATGCGCATGTTCAAGCCGCTGTACTTGTTCCGCAATTTGTTCCACTGAATACTTGGGGTGGATCGGGCATTTTCCCTGAAATAAAACTTTCCCTTCATCGTATCGCTCATTCACTTCGTGTATCGTAATGCCGGTCTCGCGTTCACCGGCCGCCTTTACCGCTTCATGCACCTTATTTCCATACATTCCTTTGCCCCCAAACTTAGGTAGTAAGGCCGGATGAATATTGATGATGTGATGCGGATAAGCCAGAACCAGATTAGACGGAATCAACCATAGAAACCCGGCCAGAACAAGGTGTGTTACTTCGGCCTCTTTCAACCAAGCAAGTACCTTATCGCTTTCGCGGAATTGAGTTTTTGAAAATACCCGTGTTGGTAAATTAAACTTTACTGCTCGCTGCAAACCAGCAGCCTGTGGACTATTGCTAAGCACGATTGCTACTTCTATAGTGGAATGATTCTTAAAATAAGAAAATATTTTCTCCGCATTAGAGCCAGTGCCTGAAAGAAAAACTGCAAGCCGCACAGGTTTAATCATGGACACAAAGAAACGGAATTAGACAAGATCTTGAAACTCATTTCTACTAGATTCAAATAAATAGCATACTCATAATGCCCAACAGCATAATCGTTTTGCACCATTGGCTTAGCCAATAAAAATCTTTGCGGGTATCGGCCGGAAGCAATCTCATTAGGAGCAAGCCCAAGGGAACAAAAAGAAAAATAAGAAAATAAGAAAGTGGTAATTGGGTGTACCCGAAATTTAACAGCAATACAGAAGTAGCAAGTAAAAAAAGCAAGAGGTATAAAACCCACTTTGTTTTGCGAATACCCCAAATAATAGGCAAAGTTTTGCATCCAAACGTGTTATCACCCTTTAAGTCTTCCATGTCTTTAACAATTTCCCGAATCAGCGTCATGAAGAATGCAAAGAGCGCATAAATTACAACCAGAGAATTATTTGAATAATAGACTATGCTCACCAGTAAAATAGAAACAGCCGTTAACCAAGCAACCACAAAATTTCCAACAAACGGCTGACGTTTAAGACTGTTGGAATACCACCAAAGCAAAAACACCGACAT
>JAGPBO010000140.1 GCA_018063305.1 Cyclobacteriaceae bacterium | reverse complement strand
TTTTGATGGTGGCATTGTTCACCATGGGCTTTGCCCAATAGCTCATGCTTAAAATGTAACTCAGCGTTACAAAAAGAAAGAGCATGCCCACTTTCAACGAAATAAGATCGCTGATAGCACCAATAAGTATTTGCACTACAGCCCCACCAGCAATGCCGGTCATTAAAATCCCTGCAAACGATCCGTGATGTTTGGCCACAGAATTTAATCCAAGCGAAACAACCGATGGGTACATCACAGAAAGGAAAAAACCTGAAATTGGAAAAGCCCAAAGCGCCAACTCGCTGCTACCAAACAGACCAATAGCAATACACACAATTGCCAGCATGGTAAACCAACGCAGCACCAACTTGCTATCAAACAATTTAAATAACCCTAATCCCAAAATTCCTCCGATAGTCATTAGTCCCCAGAAGTAAGATACTGCATCAGCACCGATGGTATCCGGATCATACCCATGATAATTACTTAAGAATTTTGACATCCAATATGATATACCCTGCTCAGTGCCCACATAGGCGAACATACCAATGAAGTAGAGGATGACATATTTATTTTGAATGAGTTCCACAAAACTTGAACGTGAACCCATTTTTTCATCATCGCGCAAAACAACTTTTGGAAATTTCACGATCATGACCACCGCAATCATGATTAAACTCAACGTGGCAAACACCCAATAGACAGATACCCACGACATTTGTTCTGGCACTAATCCGCTCATCAATGAGATCATTGGCTTCTGAATATTTCCCTGATCAATATTGGAAACCAGATAAGAATACATTTGAGGACTAATAAATGAGGCTAACCCAAAAATGAGTTGCGCCAGTACAGAATTAAACGTGTAATGCTCCTCTCCTCCTGCCACACGCAACAATGGATTGATCACCACCTGCAACGCTGCCATGCCCGCACCAATGGTGAATAATGAAATCACAAACACATTGAACTCCGGAAAAAGAGCAAACATTAATGCTCCTGTAAACGAAAGGGCAAACGCCAACATCATCATACGTTTCTCACCCCAACGCTCTACCATAAATCCGGAAGGGATAGACATGACGCCATAGGCAATAAAAAAAGCAAACGGCAGAAATCCGGCCATCGTTTCTGATAAAGCATAACTTTCCGAAACTTTGGGATTGAGCGTTCCTAAAATATTAGTGAGATAAGAGATAACAAAGAAGACGAGGAGTATTAAAATGACAATTACCGTATTGCGTTTCATCTATGAATTGCGTTTTAATTTACTCCTGCTTATTTCATTCTATATTTTAAATATTGATCCACCTGCGCTGCGGCTCCTAGCATGCCAACATCTTCTATCTCAGAAACGTAAATCTTAAGGCGCTCGACCGATTTAGGAAAATGAATATTACTTAATGACACGCGCATTTGGTTTTCAAAATACCGATACGCTTTAGAAATAGCACCACCTAAAATGATAGCCTCCGGATCATAGGCATACACCACCGATCGCAGCGCAATACCTAAATGACTACCAAATTCATCCCATAGAGCCAATGCCTTCGCATCATTTTTCTGTGCTTCCAGAAAAGTCTGTTTACCTGTAGTCTGATGGATCGTAAAAAAATTGGCACCACAGTAATATTCAAAATCATATTCTTTATAAGGCAGGTAGCCAATTTCTCCTGCCCCGCAATTGCTGCCACTATATATTTTATCTTCGATAATGATGCCGGACCCAATACCGGTACCCAATGTAATACCAACAAAGTTTTGGTGTTGCTGTCCAAACCCAAAATAGTTCTCGCCCAAGGCGAAACAGTTGCTATCGTTGTTGATAAAAACAGGCACATTAAATTCTTTCTCCAGGATATCCCGTAAAGGAACTTCCTTCCAGGAAGGAATATTCACCACATCTCGCACAATTCCCTTTTCCAGATCGACAATGGAGGGCACGCCAAGTCCAATACCTTTTACATCTTTATTAAAGACCATGTGGATAATGGATTTCAATTGCTCCAGTGTGCTCTCAAGATCTTCTTTGTACTGAAGCGGGATAGCCTTTGGATTAATGATTTTTTTTCCATCAATTAAGCCTGCGCGTATATTGGTTCCACCAAGGTCAACACCAATTTTCATAGTTGTAATACTGGGTTTTAAAAACTGAAATCGCTTTCAATGTTACAAAACTTCGAGATAATTAAAGGTATTAATTATATGGACATAAGTGCTCAGGTCACCCCTCCGTTATTGTTAGTTTAGATAAGCGTCCAGTTTTGCTTTCTGGCGCAAGTGATGCCGCATGTGCATCTCCATATATTGGAACCATTCTAATGCAGTAAAATAACCTAAGCCCGGATGTTTCGATTTACCTTCCGTATCGGCACGTATTTTTTGCCATAAGGCAACTGTATCGGCTTTCAATTTTTCCATGTCGTGAATAAGTTGTTCCACGCTTTCAGGTTGTGGTACTTTGTCTGAGATCAACGGATCGCCAATAATCCGAACATCCGGAAACTCGTTCGCTGCAAACATAGCTTTGGCCTGATCGGTCATTTCTTCATTTCGATTTTTAGTATCCGTAAGGCTTAGCACAATTTGTTCATTGTACCAAATAGTTTCTTCAATCAAATGCCGGTATACTTGTCCTAACGACCAACTTTGCGGATCAGATTTTGTCTGTAATTCCTTTAGGGAATAATTTGGAATCTGAGTGATCCAATGATCAATCGTTCTGTTAAAGGCTTCTATTAAATCCATCGCCAAAATTCTCTATGCTTACTCTTATTGGTCGTTGACCAACAAGCTTAAATTTCCACACCTATCAAATTCCATTCGTGAAGATAAGTATCGAGTAAATTTTAATAATATTAAAGTTGCAGGTCATTAAATAATTTTCTTAACAACATCAGAAAAACTTATTGCAACAGAGTCTTATAAACCCAAAGGCTACTTCTTCAAATCGGAAGAACATGATTTCTCTAAAATAAAACTTCACAACCATCGTCTTACCTTCTTTTTATAATTCATGTAATCTTGCCCAAAAGCTCTTTCAAGATATTTTTCCTCATTAATAATCACAAAACGTGTTATTATGAATATGACTAAGGGAATTAATAGAAATGTCCACCAGTTTCCATGAATCATAGCTATGCCGGTATAAACTAACAGCAGTCCTACATACATTGGGTTTCGGGTTACATTATAAATCCCTGATGTCTGAAGTGATGTTGCCGGTTTATTAGGTATAAGGGTATTCTTCGTTTTAAAGAAGGTAAGCAGTGCTGGGAATATGAATAAAAGTCCAATCCCTGTGAATACGGTTAAAAGAATCTTAACCAAGATTGCGTTTAAAAATACCTTAGCCAAGGGGAAATAGATTTGAATCAAAAGAGAAAGAATAAATATTCCCACATAGATAAAAGGGGGCGGAAAATAAACGCCTGGATTGTCTTTTTTTGATTTCATGATATTTAATTTTTAGTTAATCGGACTGAAAGGAATCGGACTTCTTCAATAGATAAATGGAATTAGCATTTTGGTTTTTCTTGCGTAGTCATCGTAATCCTTACCATATTTATCTTTGAGATATTTGTCAAGTTTAGGAGCATTGTAAAATGCGAAAAAGCAAACAATTAAAACTGGAATAGATACGGCATACCAATTTCTGGTAACAATGGCATAAGCCGTCACCCATAAAATGTCACCAAAATAATTAATGTGTCTGGAGTATTTAAAGAAGCCTTGGGTGTAAATTTTTCCTTTGCTATCCGGTAATCTTTTCCACCGGTCTCTTAATATTTCTCCCCCGCTATTCAATACACATCCCATAACAAACAAGGCAATGGCAAAATAGTCTATGCTGTCAATCGGTTGAGATGTGGGCAATACGAGTAGTGAATATCCGATGTAATAAACGGCAAAAGCTAAAGGGACACTTATGCTTTCTTCCCATGGAATTTTTCTCTTTAATAGAAATATCATCATATAGGCCAGTCTGAGAAATATGATGATGTTAAAAGCGAAAATGAGCACCCTCCGGTCATAGCCTTCAATTGCGTTGGTACTGTGCAACTGGTTAGCCATCCAGTTTCCTCCATTTTGAAATAGAATCCAAAAAGACAACCATAACAATAGAATTTCAATCAAATGAATTATAGCCTTTTGTGGTATGCTCTTGCTTTGTTGTCCATACAGTTCCATATTCAGTTACGTTGTCTATTTTTCAATTTAACTTTGAATCGTTACCGAAGCAGGTTAATTAATTTCATAATAAACTTAGGTGGTGGTTTCATTCCCAATTGCTCCATGGCGGTTAATCGATCGGGAACGCCCCAATGTTCAATTAATTTTCCATTCAAAAAACGTGCGATATCTATTACAGTTATCTCAATTTTTTTGTTGGTGGGCAGCATGGGACCAAATTGCCCTGTTTGAGTTCCGCGCCCTGTCATACGTCCCCATACTTTGTCTTCATAAACGACCAGATCCTCTATGGTCAAAGAAAAATCCGAGAATGCACGATGAAGGTGCCGGATGGCATTTTTTGTGCCTTCGACATTTTGCGGAATCATACCGTGTTGATGTTCAATGAAATCAGGGGATGTATGCTCGTCAAAAACAGCCACATTTCCTTTACTGAAACCTTCCTCAATAAGGATTCTGAAAAGTTGTTCGTTAGTATGCATAACTAAACATAGAAGAATGGAGGAAGATACATTCCGGGTTGATCGATCTTAGTCTTCATAAATTACTACTTTGAAATAGAGATTATTAATCATTTAGCATTTCAAAAGTAAGGTTACATGACAAAAACCGTTTAGGAAAAAAACGACATTATTTATCCGGTGGGAAAAACTCCAAATCCACTCGTTTGTTTTTTCAGTAGTGTGCCTGGGGCAAACTCCGCAAATTGTTTGAATTCGCGTAACAAATGAGAAGAATCATTGTAAGCACATTCGAGGGCAATGTCCGACCAACTTTTTTCGGGATACTTATTCTTAATTTTCATGGCTTGTTCAAATCGTACGATTCTAATGTACATTTTAGGAGAAATACCAACTCGCGTTGTGAAACTACGCTCAAATTGACGAAGACTCAGGCAAGCCATGGAGGCCCATTCCGGCAGAGTATTTTTTGCAAAAGGATCAAGCATCTTAATCGCCACGTGGTCAATGGGTTCTTCCTGAGCGATTCCGTTCTCAATCTGCTTATCAAGAAAACCAGAAACGATTTCAATCATTTCGTCATAAGATGATGTTTGAATTAATTTGTCATTGATGGCCTCAATTTCAGGTGATAAAAAATCGATGGCGTTTAGCCCTGTATTAATCGTTTTGTTCATTGAAATTTTCAATAATCGATAAAGCCCGGTAGGAAGAAAGGCCACTTTTATCATTAGGTAATCCTTACCAAACTTTAGCCCAACGGGTCTGTTTTTCGGTCCTGTAATATTTGCTGTTGGAGCAATTTGCCCTTCGGAGTTAATATGGTCTATTACTTGAACAGTGTCCCTCGGATAGAAATAGAGATTCTGTTCTGTGTTCGCCAGACAGGTTATAAATGGCGGAGGCAACGGATCTGTTCCATCCCACTTGACATGAAGAATTTGGAATTCGCGAATGATACTTTTTTGAGTATCCGATGGCTCATATTTCCGGAAGACTTTCATAGGAAGAGATTTTGTCTGAAAAAAACTTTTCGCAGTATGATCCTATTTCACGGAGGATTCTTTCCTAAATATAACCGAATATATTAACTATATGAATCGCATCTTAATGGCAACGATTTTGCTATGCAAAGAAATAGCGTTGAACTTTTGTAAACAATCAAGCACCTATTAGCTAATGCAGTTGTTGGTAGTAATGCTCTTATTGAAATTTTCATTCTACCAAAACAGGTGAAGCTGTAGTCTCATACGCATAAATTATTTTCCACTCATTATCTTTTTTTCGAAATAGCATACTACCAACATAGGAGTCTATCTTCATTTTCTCCCCGGTTTTAATTGAAATTCATTGCTGCCTGTCCAAGTGCACATAACTAAATCTTTTGAAAGAAACGTAAAGTCTTGCTTTATTGTCTTAAAGTTCATTACTGTCAATGTCTTGAACCCTTCTTCTTGAACAATCTTCATGGTTTGAAAGTCCGTAACTGATCCATCAGGATTGACGATTTTAAAATCTGGATCAGTTGAATACGGTTTTACCGCAATCTCCACATCTAATTCTCTGGCACCTTTAATAATTTCTTCAATTCTACCTACCAAAATCATCTTGCAAACGAATAATATCACTTTCATCAGAAGGATTACTTGCATCGGTATGTTGCCAGATTTCGGCAACTACTCCCCAACCCTCAAGTCCTACCAGCCGGTGACGTTGCCCTTGCTTTAAACGAATGATCTCGCCTCTTTTCATTTGATGCACTTCCCCTTGCTCATCGGTTTCACTAATGGCAACACCCGAAGTACCGGCAATCAATTTCCAGATTTCTGCGCGCCTGTAATGGTATTGCCATGATAATCTCTTGCTTGGTTCTACAACCAAAATTTTCGGACTTAGTTTCGCACTTATTTTCAGCGAACCAAATTCGACTTCAGGAAAATATTTTTCGGCAAACTTTTGCGCCTGCGATTCATCCAATACAAAAAATCCACCCCAAGGTCGATTAAAATCTTTTGAGGCTATAACAAAGCCTTGTTTAACAAGATACTCACTTATGGATTGGAATACAGAATCCCGCGATCCGGATAAGTCAACAGTGGAACTTTTCATATCGGCAAATTAATTATTACGCACAGATCAACAAAGAGCACATTCAAACCATACAACTCTGTAGTTTAAAAATTGCCTATCTTCCCAAATAAATAACCTCGACCTAACCCCCTTTTTATGGCATCAACATCGCAAAAATTATTAGCAGAAACCTTCGGCACATTTTGGCTTGTTCTGGGAGGCTGCGGCAGTGCCGTTATCGCAGCTGCTTTTCCCAATGTAGGCATTGGCCTATTAGGTGTAGCCCTGGCTTTCGGATTAACCGTACTGACTATGTGCTATACCGTAGGTCACATTTCAGGTGGGCATTTTAACCCGGCCGTTTCGATCGGCCTTATGGTAGGCGGTCGATTTAAATCATCGGAGCTTCCCGGATACATCATCGCCCAGGTATTGGGAGCCATTGCTGCGGCTGGAGTGTTATATCTTATCGCGAGTGGCGCACCAGGCTTCTCAACGGATGGAGGCTTTGCATCAAATGGGTATGGCGAACACTCACCGGGCGGATATTCATTAACAGCTGCCTTGACATCCGAAGTAGTGATGACATTCTTTTTCCTGATTATCATTTTAGGATCAACAAGCCCAAAGGCTCCGGCCGGATTTGCCCCAATAGCAATCGGGCTCGGGTTAACTATCATACACCTCGTAAGTATTCCCGTAACAAATACCTCCGTTAATCCCGCACGAAGCACCGGCCAAGCCCTCTTTACAGGAGGCTGGGCTATCGAACAACTCTGGTTGTTTTGGGTAGCTCCTATTGCTGGTGCAATACTGGCGGGCATTGTTCATAAACTATTGGAAGGAAAGAAAGAATAGCCTTTGAACCCCTGACTCAGAATTAGTCAAGGACTGTCGTTATAGGCAGTCCTTTTTTTTCCGCGATAACCTTTGAAAATATATCTTCTGATAAAATAATAAATAGGAGGTTCAGCGTCTGTAACTTCTTAGATATCGATAACTAAATTATTTCGCAGTACTTCATTGTGTATACCCTCTTGCGTTAAAGGTAGAGTAACTACAAAGGATGTGAATTTCTCGAACTCGGAGGTTACCTGAATTTTGCCTCTGAGTTTTTCTACTGTTTCTTGCACTATGTACAAGCCAAGTCCTGATCCAGTGCTTTTATTATCATTTCCCCGATAAAACATTTCAAAAATATGAGGCAGTACTTCAGCAGACATTCCAATTCCATTATCCCTTACGGTAATTTTAACTTCTTTTTCATCCTTCTCAGCAAAAACACTTATCAGAGGTCGGGCCTTATGTAAATCAGCGTATTTAATCGCATTTGAAATCAAGTTATTTAAAATGAATTGTATTCGATGTCGATCACAAAAAAATGAAAATTCTTCCTCCAGATGCACTTCTAATTCTACCTTTCCGGTTGAGTCATTCATGAATTTAATATCTGAAAACGTTGAGAGTATAATCTCTTTCAACTTTATTTCTCCATTCGATAATTCACCTCTTGAATTTCGTGAATATTCAAGGATACTCTTAATGACTAACTCTTGTTTCGATAATACATCGCGTAGTAGATTAAAATAAAATTGATTATTGGAATTGATTAAATTTTCCTTTTCAATTAAGTTTAGGATTCCAAAACAGGAAGAAAGCGGTGCTCGAATATCATGAGACACGCGGTAAACAAAATTATCTAATTCAGAATTAATCTTTTCGAGCATCCTATTCTTTTCAATAAGAATCTCTTCGTTCATTCTGAGCTTCGTAATATCCAGGTGGGTGCCATACAACCTTTTTATTTTTCCTGATTCGTCTAGAATGATCTCCGCCCGGCTATGAATCCATATATAATGTCCTGCTTTGTGGCGAAATCGAAATTCAACAATATATTTTCCAACAGGAGAAGCCAGATAATCTTCCAGGCGTTTTAGGGTCGCTGCGCGCTCATCGGGATGCAAGTGCTCAATCCAGGTGCTGAAATTAGATTCCAACTCGTTGGAGTTATATCCAATCTGTTGTTTCCATAGGTCAGAATAGTAGACAATATCAGAATGAGGATACCAATCCCATATACCCATATTTGAAGCACCCGTTGCTAACTTATATCGCTCTTCACTTTTTTCAAGCGCATACTGGGCTCTCTTTCGCTCTGTAATTTCCCGACTAGCACCAACAATTTCAATCTGCTGTGTGATTTCATTTCGAATATATTGGGTACTGGTTTCAATCCAAACCGTATGTCCTTTTTTATGATATACTTCCTGCTCGTAAGTGTGCTGATCCGGGGATCTATCCAATTTGAAATCTTCATGCCCTCGTTGCAGATATTCAGCTAAAGCTTTCACTGAGTGTGCTGGCATCAGGGAAGAAAAATCTGCCCCAATAAACTCCTCGGGTTGGTAACCAAGGGTCTTTCGTATTGATGGACTTACATAGACATACTTCTTAGATTCAAAATCCAGAATCCAAATTATGTCATTTATATTGTTTGTCAGTAATCTATGTCTTCGCTCACTTTCAGTTATCTGTGAATAGGATTTCTCTTGAGCACGAAAGAGCTTATTGAACATAACGATACAAAAACTCATAATGGCGAGCATTACAAATCCATAAGTCGCCCATGTTACACCTCTATTAACGTACTCGTTCACATCGAAATCAATAGACAAGTATCCTGACACGTATAAGTATCCAACGAGACTAAAGGCAGCAATACAAATTATAGTAGCTCCTATGGCGAAAATAGGTTTAGAAAAGAACCAAAAGAAAATTGGAATTAGAATAAAAAAAAGATGTGCACTTCCAAGATATCCAAACGTAAGCAACCCGCTAATGGCAATTAAAAAAATGGAAAATTGTAAAACAAATAGTTTAAAACTTACGCTTAGTCTTTTTCTATAAGCATAAACTGCAATCGCATTTAAAAAAATAATAATCTGATAGGAATAGGCCAACTGCCATCCTGTAAACTCAATTCTTATAAGCGAAACAATAAGAGCTGGAAAGAAAATAATAACAGCCGCTAACAATAAATTGTCAACCGTCCCTTTCTTGATTTCATCCGAAATTATATTTTCTGTTATCTTCCACTTCATCGAAATACTACC
>JAGPBO010000139.1 GCA_018063305.1 Cyclobacteriaceae bacterium | reverse complement strand
CCAGAGATGGCGATGTGGAATGTATTGCCATTGATCAGGCTCCTTCGGGTTTGTTGAAAACAGCCGTTAAGGCAACCTTGCTTATCGGTAAAGGGTTGTATGGCGTAGACATGAAAGAGATTGACGGCAAGTTTTATGTAATTGAAATTAATGACAACCCGAATATTGATGCTGGCATTGAAGACAAAATCTTAAAAGAGCGTCTTTACGAAATAATCATGGAAGTGTTTCTTACCCGCATCAAATCTCAAAAATGACATCTTCTCCTTATCATCTCTTTGATGGCTTTGGCATTGAGTTAGAGTACATGATAGTTGATAAAAACACCTTACAAGTAAAATCCATTGCCGATGAATTGCTCAAACATGAGTTAGGAAGTATAGGAAGTGATTTTGAGAATGGATTGATCACTTGGTCTAACGAGTTAGTGTTGCATGTTATCGAAATCAAATCAACCCGCCCCGAAGCTGATTTACAAAGTCTCGAAAAGGCGTTTGCTGAAAATGTGATTCGAATAAATAAGATTCTTGAAAAATGGAATGCGATGCTGCTGCCCACAGCGGCCCATCCATTCATGAATCCCTTTACGGATACCAAACTTTGGCCGCATGATAATAATGAAGTCTATGCGCTCTACGATAAACTTTTTGACTCCAAAGGTCACGGCTGGTCGAACTTACAAAGCACACACCTTAACCTACCCTTTCATGGCGATGAAGAGTTTGCAAAACTTCATGCAGCAATTCGATTGATCTTGCCGTTACTCCCGGCCTTGTGTGCGAGTTCTCCTATATTGGATAGTCGTGTTTCAGGGATGCTCGATACCCGGTTAAAATTTTATAAAACGAATCAGGCTAAAATTCCGGCTATTACCGGTAGCATCATACCCGAAGAAGTTTACACATTCGAAGATTACAAAAAGATCATCTATCAACCCATTGAAAAAGCAATAGCGCCCCATGATGCCGAGCAGATACTTGATTCGGTCTGGGTAAACTCGCGTGGGGCGATTGCCCGGTTCGATCGCGGTTCTATTGAGATTCGGGTAATGGATATTCAGGAATGTCCGGCAGCCGATCTTGCCATTGTTACGTTGGTTGTTGAAACATTGAAACTTCTTATCTCGGAAAAGTTTACACGTTTACGTGAACAGAAAATAATTGAAACCGATGCCTTGGCGAATTTATTCGACCGAGCTGCGATTACAGGCCTGGCAACTCCAGTAGAAAACTTATCGATTCTTGCCGCCTTTGGTTTGAAAGCGCCCAGCACGATAAAGGAAATCTGGAAGGCCATTCTGATAAACATACCAGACACGACCACTTACCAAAGCCACTGTCGAAAAATCATCGAAACCATTTTAGAAAAGGGTTCGCTGTCTGAACGCATTCTGCATGCATTAAAGAATGACTCTTCCATAAAAAACATGGAGACTATTTATCATAGATTAGGTGTGTGCCTTCAGGAAAATAAATTATTTATATAGCTGATTATGTATCAATCTGTGGTGTTTAGTTGTGAACACGCTGGCAACAATGTACCTAATGAGTATGCTCATTTATTTCAGGATGAGCCCGAAGTTCTTCAAACTCACAGAGGGTGGGACCCGGGTGCCTGGACGTTGGCACAATTTTTTGCATTATCGCTGAATGCTCCGCTACTAGGTTGTGAAAGTACCCGACTTTTAATTGAAGCGAACCGATCTGAAGATAGTCCGGAATTGTTTTCAGTATTTTCAAAAAGACTCTTACCAGAACAAAAAGAAAAACTCCATAAAGAAATCTATCATCCCTACCGAAATCAACTGCAAGGCATAATCGAAGCATCAAAGAAGCCGGTGCTTCATCTATCCATACATTCTTTCACTCCTGTTTGGAATGGTGAGGAACGCACGGTGGATATTGGAATTCTCTTTGATCCCAACAACAAACCAGAAACAGATTATAGTCATCAATTTAAAGACGAGCTGGAAAAGTATTTGCCTGATCTTAAAATACGATTTAACGAACCCTACCGGGGTACCGATGACGGCATTACTACGTGGCTACGAAAGTTCTACTCCGAATCGGTTTATACAGGAATTGAATTAGAAGTCAATCAAAAATTTGCTTCCGATCTAAGCAAAATTCAAAACCAAATACTTAACGCGATACAAGCTACATTGCATTAACATCAGGATTTTTATTAAATTTCTTGAGATGAATCGTCTCAAGGCTTTTATCCGAGCTTTCTTTGGTTTCTCACGCACAGAAACGCGCGCCTTTCTGGTTTTAATTCCATTACTACTGCTTAGTGTATTTATTATGCCTGCATACCGATGGTGGTTCACCAGTCAAAAGAAAAATTACGCCACAGAATCAAAAAAATTAGATAGCCTTATTGGTCAATGGCAATGGAAGGAACCTAAAGATTCGATACAACCAATAATCCCAGCACTATTTTCGTTTGACCCTAACACTACACCTACTGCCGAATTGATTCAGCTCGGCTTCGCCCCTACCCTTGCCAAGCGAATTGATAATTATCGAAATAAACAAGGCCGGTTTAGAATTAAATCAGATTTACTTAAAATCTATGGCATGGATACCGCGCTTTATGAACGACTCATGCCTTACATTACGTTACCTATAAATCAAGCAAAGAACTTCAACGAAAATTTACCGGTTAAGAAAGAGCCAACCGACATTAAAAAAGTAACCCAGTTCGATGTGAATGAAGCCGACACCAGTCAATTAATAGCTATTTATGGGATCGGCTCAAAGCTATCGCAACGAATAATCAAGTATAGAAATCAATTAGGAGGTTATGTATCTATGAATCAATTGCAAGAAGTTTACGGATTGGATTCAGCGGTAATCCATGAACTAAGTCAACACACCTTTATATCGGATAATTTTGAACCGATCCAGATTTCCATCAATTCAGCCAGTGAAAAAGAATTAGCCGCTCACCCATACATTACCTACTCTTTAGCGAAAGCTATTGCCACCTACCGCTTTCAACACGGCAGATTTAGAACGGTGGAAGATCTTCATAAAATCGCTCTTGTAGATGAAACGTTCTATACAAAAATAAAACCTTATCTTACCCTAAATCCTTAGCGTGACCACAGTCCAAACAAAAAAAATATTAACTACCTACCTGCGGAGACTGACCAATCTTTCCGGTAACAATCGCTCATTATTTTTAGCGCGCTTATCCGATCAGTTTATAGATATTCAGGAATTAAGCCACTTGAATGGCGAAAATGCATTCTCCATTATCAAAGCACTGATTGCCGAAAAACAAAAGTCAATCTGTCCGGTAGTAGACACCCGGATGGAGGCTGCTAACGAGGCTAGCAAAAAATTAAAGAAGCTTCAACGAATCGATCAGTTAATTTTTGAAGAACGAGGTTCGCAGGATCTACATGTTGGCTGGCCGATTGTTCAGGGAAAATTTATGGATGGCACACTGGTGCGCTGCCCGCTCTTGTTCTTTCCGGTTTCTCTTAAGATACAGAACAACCAATGGATTTTGGAACCGCTCGAAGAGGCGGGCATTACATTTAATAAATCATTTCTATTGGCTTATGCCTTTTACAATAAAATAAAGCCAGACGAATCGCTGCTGGAAGAAACGTTTGAAGAAATTGATCGTGAAAACACCGCCTTTAAAACAGCTCTTTACCAAATACTTGAAAAGAGCCAACTGGAAATCCATTTCAATCCTGATAATTACCGCGAGGAACTGACCAACTTTGTTAATATAAAACGTGATGAATTTGAGGAAGGCCTTAAGAATGGCGAACTAAAACTATTCCCCAAAGCGGTCATGGGTATTTTCCCACAGGCGGGCTCTTCCCTTGTTCCTGATTATTTGAAATTATTAGACAGCGATTCCATTCAGGATCTTGAAGAATTTTTTCAGATGCGATCTTCTACTGAAACAAAGTCCAACACAAATAATTTCTTACAGGATATTAAAGAAGAAAAAGTTTATACAGCCTTTCCGCAAGATGTTTGGCAGGAAAATGCATTTAAGGCTGCGAAGCTCGGACACTCCCTGGTGGTTCAGGGGCCACCCGGTACCGGAAAATCGCAGCTTATCTGTAATCTGATTGGTGATGCCTTAGCCTCCGGTAAACGCGTTTTAGTGGTATGCCAGAAACGGGCTGCGTTGGATGTTGTTTTTTCAAGATTGAAAGCTCGCCAACTGAGTGACTACCTGGCAATCGTTCATGATTTTAAAAATGACCGCAAGGAAATCTATTCAAAAATAGCGAAGCAAATAGAACGCGTTGACGAATACAAATCAAAAAATATCAGCATCGATGCCATTCAGTTAGAGCGTAAGTTTTTACAACTTAGTCATCGCATTGATCAAATTAGCGAAGAGTTGGAAAGCTTTAAGCGAGCTTTGTTTGATGTAACGGCCTGCGGAACAACCATCAAAGAACTTTATCTGCAATCTGATCCTACTCAAGAGATTATCAATCTTAAGCAAGAGTTTCAACACTTTCGTTTTGATGCCCTCCCTGATTTTCTCCGCAAATTAAATTCCTATGTTCATTATGCCGTAAACCTCAACCGGAAGGATTACCCGTGGAAAGAACGAAGGTCTTTTAGTTCCTTCACGAGTCTCGATGAGCCTAAAATTAAAAAGGCCATTCAGGATGTAACAAATTATTTCAATTCATTATCGGAATACGCTATTGAGCACTTTGGCACCCGGTTAGATTGGGAACAATATGAGGCCCTCATTGAAATGGAACCCCAGATGAAGGAGATTAAAACATTAATCGAAGGGGAAACAATCTACCATTATTTTCAAAGCATGGTGCCCGAGCAAGATGATGAAACCAGTTCACTTTGGTTATCGAACATCGAAAAAAACCTAATGAGTTGCTTCGCAGACAGTGGGCCGGAAGCTCATACACCTGCTTTTCAATTAGGAGCACTTCAAAAAGCACTCTACCGAAGTATGAAAGCCAGAAAAAGTCTTATCGGGCTTATACGTTGGGAATTATTTTCGAAGGACAAATTTTTAATTAAACGAACGCTGGTCCAAAACAATCTGGAAAACAGTAAGCAAACCTTCAAAACGCTGGAGAAAAAACTCGACAGCAGGTTAAATCTGGAGCACAATCTATCCAAACTAAAGGCAAAGACCTGGTTAAAAAATGTTCCGGAGACGCTGGATCAAAAAGAGTTTATCCAATGGTTTGCCGATCAGCACTTTGCTTTACAAGCCAAACTAAATTTCAGTTCTATTCGTGGAATTAAAAATATAATCAATCCGGTAAAGCTATCCGCAGCTGTCTTCAAACAAAAGATAGATATGCTTTTTACCCTGTTAGCCACCTTACCCACACATCGCACCGCATGGACAAACTATCTTACGGCTGCCCAGATTAATGCTATTACCCAGCAACCTGGCTTTTCCCAAAAGCTGACTGAAAACCTAAAAGCAGATTTTGATGCACTTTGTGAATTTGATGTCTTGCAGGAAAGTCTGAGCGGTGATGAACGTTCGATCTTAAATAAACTGCATGAGCAAACGCAGAGTTGGGATGAATATCTGATTAAAGGTCTCTTTATCAATAGTCTTTCCCTTGCGTGGATTGAACACCTTGAAGTAAAAAGACCGGAGCTTCGAATGGTGTCATCGGGTAAAATAAATCTGTTAGAAAACGAGTTACGCGATTTGCTTACCGAAAAACAAAATATAAGTGAAGAGATAATTTTAATGCGCGCTCGCGAAAAGGTAGTGGACGAACTGAAATTTAACCGGTTGAATAACCGGGTAACGTATCGGGACCTGCTTCATCAAACCACAAAAAAGAAAAAAGTATGGCCCATCCGAAAACTGATTTCAGAATTTGAAGAAGAGATTTTTAAAGTAATGCCGTGTTGGCTTGCTTCACCCGAATCAGTCTCGGCTATCTTCCCAATGAAAGATTTGTTTGACCTTGTCATTTTTGATGAAGCGTCTCAATGTTTTGCCGAACGGGGAATTCCCGCATTGTATCGGGGTAAGCAAGCACTGATTGCAGGCGATGCCATGCAATTAAAACCGGGAGACTTATACCAAACCCGCTGGCAGGAACTAGATGAAACCGATCCCGATACGGAAATAGATTCTTTACTTGATCTTAGTAGTCGCTATTTGATGAACGTACAACTGCAGGGACATTATCGCAGCAAGTCGCTGGCGTTAATTGATTTCTCCAATAAACATTTTTATGGAGGCAATCTGCAGCTGTTGCCTGATATGAAGGCAATGAACCAAGGAGAACCTGCTATCCGGTTTGAACAAATCGAAGGGAACTGGAAAAATAATATCAACCAACCCGAAGCCGATTATATTGCCACGTTAATCGATCAATTAATTAAGCATGATGTCAATAAAGAAATTGGTGTGATTACGTTTAATGCTCCACAGCAATTTGCGGTACTCGATGCCCTCGAAAATATCTTAGGGAATACTCCTGAGAATGTGTTTGTCAAAAATATTGAAAATGTACAAGGCGATGAACGCGATATCATTATTTTTTCGGTAGGCTATGCGCCCGACAAAAATGGAAGCGTGCGTGCTCAATTTGGCAGCTTGAACCTGGTCGGAGGCGAAAATCGATTAAATGTAGCCGTGAGTCGGGCACGGGAAAAAGTAATTGTACTTACCAGTTTTGGGCCAGAACAACTTCATGTGGAAGAAACGGTGAATGAAGGTCCGAAGCTTTTGAAAAAATATCTTCAGTTTGCACAATCTGTATCGAGCGGATCTTTTGAACCTTATGTGATTCCGGAAGTAGATAGAAAGATGGCGCGGAATCTAAAAAATGAAATCAAAAAATGGGCTGCAGAAAAATGGCCCGATTATGTTTTGGAGAATAATAAGCTTCCATTCTACGACCTCACTGTCAATAAGGGCAAGCAGTTTTTAGGTGCAATTCTTACCGATGATAACTTTTACTATCAGAGCTTAAGTGCCAAGTCCGATCATGCGCTAACGCCCCACTTGCTTGATCATAAACATTGGGCTTTTTTACGAGTGTATAGCCGCAACTACTGGCAAGACCCCGATAAGTTCTTTAATGAGATCGGTAAGTTTTTGAATCAGTAAATAATGATGATTGGCAGTTTAACTATAATGATTTTTCTATGGCCTAGCCCAAATGTTTGATTTCAACTCAGGACTAGTATACTCTGCTTTATTGATATTTCTTTTGTCGATCAGCCTTGGAGTTAAATGAGGATATGCCACTCCAACGAAAACATTGTGTTAATGATAAAAACTATGATCTCAACATTTGAAAAATTAAGCTAACAGTAACCCATTTGAAAAATTCAAAAGATTTATATTCTGAAATTGAACTTATAGACCATTTGGTTTTTAAAGCTTGCGGACTCAAACTTTCAAATGTTGAAACCGAGATAGAAAGCCAAGAATATTTCGCGCACAATTTTCAACTTGACGGAAAAAATATAAAATTCCGGAAAGCTAAAATTACACCCACAAAGTCCGGCCAATTTGTGACTATCTGGAAACGCAACAAAAAGGGAATCACCGAACCGTTTGATATTTCAGACAACATTTCTCTTTACCTTATAGCAATTCGAAAAGAAGCAAACTTTGGACTTTTTATATTTCCAAAAATAGTTTTGTATGAAAATAAAATTTTGTCAGACAAAACCAGAGACGGTAAACGTGGAATAAGGGTTTACTCAACCTGGGACTTGACATCAAACAAACAAGCACAAAAAGCTCAGCTTTGGCAAACAAACTATTTTATAGAACTTTCAAAAGACAAGCAAATTGACTTGACAAGAGCAAAACACTTATTAAGGTTTGATAAAACTCACACAAATTTGTTTCAGGCAGGTTGAAGCCTACTCCATTTCAGGAAAGCCTTTCATGAACTCCCCTGCTCTCGTTGATTTCCTTCTCAAAACTTAATCAAGTTTTATAGGTGAAGAACCTCAGCAAAGGTGGGGAAGCATTTTGTAGACTTTTAGCCAGCTTCCACCAACATTAAATCAACAAATCATTTACGATAATCCAGTGCAGGAGCCCTATCGCCAATCAACGATTCATATGTAAAGTTTGGTCCGGTTTTGCTGCGTAACTCTTTCCAGGCATTATCAATCAACACCGGGTTTGAGTAAACATCCATTATACTCAAGGCAAGTGTTTTGGCGGCCATCATCATGCCTTTATGTCCAATGGAAGTTCCATCGGCTGCCACAGCCTGCCAGCTATGGGCGGCAGTACCGGGCACCCAGGTAGCCGTTGATAACCCCGCGGTAGGTACCACCCAACTCACGTCACCCACATCGGTTGATGCAGAACCAGAAGCACTCACTTTAAATTCACCAATGGTGTTAGTGGTTGTTAAAGCGGGAACCTCGTTGGTAAATGTTTTTTGAATTTTAGTTGCAAAATCTTTTTCAGCATCGGTGTAGGTGTAGCCACCTACAGTACGCAAGTTAGCATCTACCACCCGTGCCAGTGTTTCGTTTGGCAACAAATCATAAACACCACCCATTATCTCCCATTCTACTTTTATATCCGTACCTAAAGCCGCTCCTTGAGCTGCGCGCGTCACGCGTTCCCATAAATCTTTTACAACTGTACGTTGCGGATGCCGCACATAATAATATACTTCCGCGAAAGCGGGCACCACGTTGGGGGCCTCACCACCCCGTGTGATTACATAATGGATGCGCGATTCCTGCGGCACATGTTCACGCATCATGTTCACCATATTATCCATGGCTTCCACCCCATCCAGAGCCGACCTTCCCCGATCAGGGGCCGCTGCCGCATGCGAGGCAATACCGTAAAACCGAAACTTACCAGATTTATTTGCCAGCGAACTTGCTGCACTCGCATTGTTTTGCGCACCCGGATGCCAGTGAAACACAACATCAACATCTTTAAATAATCCTTCACGCACCATATAAACTTTCCCTGAACCCCCTTCTTCCGCTGGGGTTCCATAAAAACGAATAGTGCCACTTTTTTTATTTGCAACCAACCAATCTTTAACCGCAATGGCGGCTGCAGCCGAGGCTGTACCAAAAAGATTATGACCGCAGGCGTGCCCCGCAGGGCGACCTTCTACTTTTTTTATTTCAGGCACTGCGTCTTGCGAAACTCCAGGCAGTGCATCATACTCACCTAAAATACCCACAACCGGTTTGCCCGATCCATAGCTTGCTACAAAGGCAGTAGGCATACCCGCCACTCCTTTTTCGATTTTAAAACCAGCCTGCGTGAGAGTTTCCTGAAGGAGGGCAGAACTTTTTGTCTCCTGATAGCCAACCTCCGCATACTCCCAGATTTTATTTGCTACCTGAGTATATTGATCATAATTCGCATCGATCGATTTCATAACATCTTGCTTTGTTTTTTGAGCAAAGACTAAAACCGAAGACAATAAAAAGAGCAAAAGGACATAATTCTTCATAACTGATAGATTTGAAGCAAATGTAAAAATTTCTTCGGGTGCGGAAACTATCTTTTGACCAGTGGGCTACACAGTGGTTGACAAGTCGATTTTTGCAGAAGTTCTTAAGGTCTCTGCATGTTGGCTAATGTCCAGACCTAATCGTTCATCTTCCGGAGAAACCCGAAGATTAGTGATCCAGCCTGTAATTTTAAAAATTACATACGACCCACCAAAGGTAAATACGGATACAATCAGCAATGTCAGCATGTGGAATTTGAATGTCTCATAGTGTCCGTACACCACACCTACATCCTTGGCAAACACTGCCGTTAAGATCATGCCCACGATACCACCTACGCCATGACAAGGAAAAACATCTAAGGTATCATCCAACGATGTTTGCTGCTT
>JAGPBO010000325.1 GCA_018063305.1 Cyclobacteriaceae bacterium | reverse complement strand
CCAACCGGATTGCCTTCTTCATACATGGGACCATTTATATCAAGTAAGGAAAACTGAGCAGCTTGCGCCTGAGCTAATTTGTTGGTTTGAACACCGTGCTTAATTTTTTGAAATGCCAACGGAAGCGCATTGGCTAAAACAGAGATAATACCCACTCCACCCATCGTATAGATTGGAAGCGCAAGTAAATCGTCACCGGATATCAGTAGAAAATCTTTAGGCTTTTCGTGAGCAATCTTCATGCATTGTTCCAGATTGCCTGATGCCTCTTTAATTCCAATTATGTTCTTATGACGGCTTAACCGAAGTGTTGTTTCGGCAGTTAGGTTTGATGCAGTTCTACCCGGAACATTATATAAAATTATAGGTATGGGCGATTTGTTTGCTATAGCTTTAAAATGTTGGTATATCCCTTCTTGTGAAGGCTTGTTGTAATAAGGACTCACCGATAACAAGGCATCAACACCTATCAGATCAGTAGATTTTATTTCTTCGATTACGCTCTGGGTATTGTTGCCACCAATGCCGTAAACAAGTGGAAGATTCTTTTTATTATTTTCTCTAACGAAAGTTAAAACTTCCTTCTTTTCCTCTTTACTCAACGTTGCCGACTCGCCTGTTGTGCCCATTACTACATAGTAGTCAACGCCTTTGGCAGTATGTGCCAATAGTTTTTTAAGGGAAGCAAAATCAATTTCGCCTTGGCTATTCATGGGGGTAACCAAGGCTACACCCGTTCCAATTAACTTCTTCATCGCAGTAAGCGGGTATAATTATACATCGTATCAATCAGCCCCTTGTTCGTTCCGTCTTGTTCTATCATAAATTCAAAATATTGTCTTTCCTGCTGGTTAAACTTACCAATGCGACAAGCCGCTTTGCTTTGTGCCAGAATATAAAGAATTAATGGGTTTGATACTTTGTCGATATAAAATAGATAATCAAATGAGGTTTCCATAAACTTAGTGACG
Organism: Cyclobacteriaceae bacterium; assembly: GCA_018063305.1. Lineage (GTDB taxonomy): Bacteria > Bacteroidota > Bacteroidia > Cytophagales > Cyclobacteriaceae > ELB16-189. Next base: position 1,895 of record JAGPBO010000325.1, on the reverse strand, counting down.
ATGGCAGAGTTTAGATTTCCCCAAAAGGATAACTCTTCGATAGTAAAAAAATCGAATTTGAACTCATGATTTTCCTTTTTGGCGGGTAGGTACTCCAGTACGGTTACTTTTTTTCCGTCTGCCTCTAAGTGATGTATAAATTCCTTTATGTCCTCATGCTTTTGTTTATCCTCCACACTAAAGATTACACCTACCGAAGATGCCTGCTTATAGGGTTTGCTGCTGCGATTTGATTTATTCTTTTTCAGTGCGGTCTCTGTCCGCATTTTAAGAAAGGTCATTTTAAACATGGCTGAAAGCTAATAAAGTTATGTGCAAAGTTGAAGGGCTGGAAGAAGGTTTCGGGCTCATTTCTTTATCATAAGGTCAAACTCTGATTCCGAGATAATCGGAATCTCCAGTTTTTCTGCTTTTTCTCTTTTGGCAGGCCCCATGTTTTCACCAGCTATTAAAAAATCAAGTTTACCGGATATAGAAGAAAGCACCTTACCACCATGGGCAATAATAATGTCTTTCAGATGATCTCTTTCATAATTCTGGAATACCCCTGAAATCAAAAAGGACTTGCCTTCCAAAACATTGCTCACTTTCTCTGGTTCTTTCAGGGTTGACTCAAAATTTAGCCCAGCCTTTTTAAGCCGGTCGATTTCGATAAGATTATCTTTCTCTTTAAAAAAGGCAACCACACTTTGAGCAATCTTTTCGCCCACTTCAGGGGCTTCTAGAAGTTGTTCGTAAGAGGCCTTTGCCAGCGCATCCATACTTTTAAAGTGTCGGGCTAGCTTTTCGGCAACTGTTTTGCCCACATACCGAATGCCAATACCAAAGAGAACATTTTCAAAGGGCTGGTTTTTTGATTGACCAATACCCGCAAGCATGTTTTCTGCTGATTTATCTTTTACCTTTTCAAGTTTGAGCAGTTGATCTTTCGTGAGATAAAATAAATCAGCTGGAGATTTTACAAAATCTAACTCAAACAACTGCCGGATAGTTTGTTCGCCCAACGAATCAATATCCATGGCTTTGCGCTGAATGAAATGCTCTATTCTACCTTTAATTTGTGGAGGACAGCCTTTCTCATTTGGACAATAGTGATTTGCTTCACCCTCTTTACGAATCAAAATAGATTTACACTCGGGGCAGATGGTGATATATTGAACGCTCTTGTTCTTTGGATTTCTCTTCACAAGATCAACTCCGGTTACTTTCGGAATGATCTCACCACCTTTTTCAACAAATACATAATCACCAATACGTAGATCTAATCGGGCAATTTCATTGGCGTTATGTAACGAGGCGCGTTTTACTGTGGTGCCAGCCAGGAAGACAGGTTCCAATTCTGCTACCGGTGTTACAGCGCCTGTGCGTCCTACCTGATAGGTAATGGCATTTAGTTTTGTTGAAATACTTTCGGCTTTGTATTTATAGGATATTGCCCAGCGCGGACTCTTTGCCGTGAACCCAAGTCGTTCCTGTTGTTCAAGGCTATTAACCTTAATTACCACGCCATCGGTATCCAAGGGAAGATCTAACCGTTTCTTCTCCCACTCTTGAATATAGACAAGAACATCGTCTATATTTTTACAAAGTCTATAAGTAGGCGAAATCTGCAAGCCCCAGCTCTCTAATTTCTTTATAGCCTCCGCATGAGTTTCTACACCATTGTTTTCCCCTAAAAGATAATACAAGTAACAATCTAATTTTCTTCTGGCTACCTCGGTTGAGTCTTGCATTTTCACAGTACCCGAGGCGGTGTTCCGTGCATTGGCATAAGTTTCTTCTCCAATATCTTCGCGTTCCTTGTTAAGCTGTTTAAATACATCTTTGGACAAGTAAACCTCGCCTCGCACTTCAAAGTAGTCAGGAATATTTTTTGATTTAATCCGCAAAGGAAG
>JAGPBO010000138.1 GCA_018063305.1 Cyclobacteriaceae bacterium | reverse complement strand
ACGAAGAACAATTGTTATACATTTGCAATACAATCAAAGATTTTTCAAATCATGCCTGAGCCTAAAAATTATTTTGCGCACGAAACTGCCATAATTGATGAAGGCTGTGAGATTGGAGCCGGAACAAAAATCTGGCACTTCTCGCACATTATGCCTAATTGTAAAATTGGCGAAAACTGTAACATTGGTCAGAATGTGGTTATCTCTCCGCAAGTTGTATTAGGTAAAAATGTTAAGGTTCAAAATAATGTATCGATCTACACAGGCGTAGTTTGTGAGGATGATGTTTTTCTTGGGCCTTCTATGGTTTTTACTAATGTAATTAACCCGCGAAGTGCCGTTAACCGGAAGAATGAATACGCAAAAACAATCGTAAAGAAGGGCGCTTCCATTGGTGCCAATGCTACTATTGTATGTGGCAATGATATTGGTGCATTTGCTTTTATAGGTGCCGGGGCCGTAGTAACTAAAACTGTTCCTGATTATGCGTTGGTTATTGGAAATCCCGCAAGGCAAACCGGTTGGATGAGTGAGTATGGACACAAACTTGAATTCGATAAAACGGGTTTGGCGGTTTGCTCAGAAAGCAAGGAGAAGTATGAATTGAAAGATAGAAAAGTAGTTAAGTTGTAATATGAAAAATTTCGCATTAATAGGAGCAGCAGGATTTATTGCACCCCGGCATTTGAAGGCCATTAAGGAAACGGGTAATAATTTAGTAGCCGCCATGGATCGGTTTGATAGTGTTGGCATTATGGATAGCTATTTTCCGCATGCTGATTTCTTTACCGAGTTTGAGCGATTTGACAGACATATTGATAAGCTTCGGAGACAAGGAAAGAAGGTTGACTTTGTAAGTATTTGCTCACCAAATTATTTACATGATTCGCACATACGATTTGCGTTGCGGCAACAAGCCGATGCCATTTGTGAAAAACCTTTAGTGCTCAACCCCTGGAATGTGGATGCACTGCAAGAGATTGAGCGCGAAACCGGTAAAAAAATCTATACAATTTTACAACTTCGCTTACATCCATCTATTATTGCTTTACGCGAAGAAGTGTTGGCTGATAAAACAAAAAAAAATTTTGATGTTGATTTAACCTATATCACTTCACGAGGCATGTGGTATCATCACAGTTGGAAGGGTGATGAAAGTAAATCGGGAGGAATTGCAACAAACATTGGTGTTCATTTTTTTGATATGCTACTCTGGATTTTTGGAGATTTAAAAAAAGTTGTAATTGAGAAGTATGAGACAGACCATGCTGCCGGATATCTTGAAATGGAGCGAGCCAGAGTAAAATGGTTTTTAAGTATCAATGAAGATCATCTGCCGAAGCCAGTTAAGGATCAAGGAAAGAGAACGTATCGCTCTTTAAAAATGAATGATCGCGAAATCGAATTCAGCGATGGATTTACTGATTTGCATACACGCAGTTATCAGGAAATACTAAATGGAAATGGTTTTGGATTGCAGGATGCTAAACCCTCTATTCAACTTGTTCATCAAATACGAAATGCCAAAAAATGATGATGTGCACTCTCTATGAAGGCAAGTAAAAGAGTTGCTATTATTCAGTCAAATTATATTCCATGGAAGGGATACTTCAATATTATTAAAGATGTGGATGAATTTGTCCTGCTGGATGATGTTCAATACACACGAAGAGATTGGCGTAATAGAAATCTAATAAAAACCCAATACGGGTTAAAGTGGCTAACGATCCCTGTCGAAGTAAAAGGAAATTATCAGATCAAGATAAAAGATGTCTACACGGCTGGAGCGGACTGGCGGTTGCAGCATTGGAATCAAATTAAAGATGCATATCAGCATAGCGCCCATTTCAGTTCGATGGCTCCATTTTTTCAAGAGTTGTATTTGGGATCGGAAGAGACTAATTTAAGTAGAATTAACACCATGTTTATCCGATTAATCAACTCGCTTTTGGGAATACAAACACGGCTGCACGAGTCTACGTCATTTGAGACTCCTGCAGAAAAGACTGCGAGGTTGGTTCATATTTGTCAAAGTCTTGATGGTACTCAGTATATTTCAGGAATTGCCGCCAAAGAATATTTGAATGTTAGCATGTTTGAGGAGAAAGGTATCGGTGTTGTATGGACTGATTACTCTCACTTTAGGGAATACACTCAACAATACTTGCCATTTGAACACGGAGTATCCGTTGTTGATTTGCTTTTCAACGAGGGATCTAATGCTTCGTCTTTTTTAAAGGAAAAGATATGGAAATAAAGATTTCTGTTGTTGCTACACTTTATTTTTCCGAAAGACATTTGAGGGAATTTTGTACGCGTATTCAACGGGTATTACTTCCCATAACAGCAGAGTATGAAATTATTTTTGTCAATGATGGATCTCCGGATCATTCGGATATTACAGTTTTAGCCTTGCAGCAGGAGGATCCTCGTATTGTGCTGGTTGATTTGTCTCGAAACTTCGGTCATCATCAGGCTATTATGGCAGGTCTTGAGCAGGCAAAGGGTGAATATGTTTTTCTGATTGATGTTGATTTGGAGGAAGCTCCTGAATTGCTTTTAGAGTTTTGGACCAAGATCATATCTGATGAGAAAATTGATGTGATTTTTGGGGTGCAGGAAAAAAGAAAGGGCCGGCTATTTGAAAAAATGAGCGGAGCTATCTTCTATAAGATACTCAATTCGATCACACATTTTAAATATCCGATAAATACACTTACAGCACGACTAATGAAGAAATGCTATGTGCAGAGTGTTCTTCAATATAAAGAAAAGGCCATTGATATTTGGGCTATTTTTATATTGGTAGGATTTAATCAGGTAGGAGTTGCTGCTGAAAAAAAGTATAAGGGAACAACAACGTATACGTTTATGCGAAAGTTGGCAATGAGTATTGAAATCATCACTTCGTTTAGCCACCGTCCGCTCTATCTGATTTTTGTTGTTGGCATGATTTGGCTATTCCTCTCTACCCTCAATGTCTTTTTGATTTTAATCAATAAATTTTTTTATGAAACCCCTATCGAGGGGTGGACCAGTATCATGGCATCGATTTGGCTGATTGGCGGGATTATCATTTTTTTTGTAGGTATTGTAAGCATTTATTTATCCAAAATGTTCCTCGAAATCAAAAATCGTCCTCTGAGTATAATTAAAAGCATATTTCGCAAAGAAAAAGAATGAGTGAGATAGAAAAATTCAGTCAGTTTTATCAACATCACCTTCAGCAGCATGGAGCTTCTGCGCAAGGTGTGGGTTGGAAAAACCATGAAGCCCAAGTAGTTCGCTTTGCCAAGCTTTATGAATTGATCGATGGTCAGGATCGACTTTCTTTTTCAATAAATGATCTTGGGTGTGGTGTGGGTGATTTTGTTGATTTTTTGTCAGCACGTGCACGTGATTTTGTATATCATGGATATGATGTGATGCCTGAGATGATAAAAAAGGCTATGCTGAATAATGGACATCATCATCACGTCAGTTTTCAGTACATTTCACATGCGGCAGATATGGCTCTGTCAGATTATACGATAGCAAGTGGGATTTTTAATATACGCTTTGATACATCTGATGAGGACTGGTTGAAGCATATTTTGGAAACCTTGGGGGTGATGAACAGCAAAAGTAACCGTGGCTTTGCGTTTAATGTCTTGTCAACATATTCGGATTTAGCGTATCGAAAGAAAGAATTGTATTACGCTGATCCTGGATATTTATTCGATTACTGTAAAAAATACTTTTCAAAGAATGTGGCATTGCTTCATGACTATGATCAATACGACTTTACTTTAATTGTAAGAAAATAGTGATGGGATACGTGTATATCTTTCTTACGGTAGTTTTTACCGTGTATGGTCAACTTATTTTAAAATGGAGGTTGAATCAATTGGGAGATTTGCCTCAGCTGTTTTCTGACAAGTTTTTTTTCTTACTAAAATCTATCTTTGATCCCTATATATTTTCAAGTTTTTTTTCTGCTTTTCTGGCAAGCCTTTTCTGGATGGCTGCCTTAAAAGAATTTGAATTATCGAAAGCATACCCAATGATGAGTCTCTCATTTTTATGTGTTTTGTTTTTAAGCCATTATTTGTTTGGTGAATCATTAACCATACAAAAGATAGTAGGAACAGCATTTGTTTTAGTAGGTATCATTATTATTTCAAAATCATCTTAATGAGCAGGATTGGTTTTAATAAACCTTATTTTACAGGTAAGGAGATAAACTACATCATGGAAGCCGTGAAACGTGAGAAAATCTCGGGTAACGGACACTTCACACAACTATGTCATGACTTTATTGAGAAACGGTATGGAATAAGAAAAGTACTTCTTACCACTTCGTGCACAGATGCCTTAGAGATGGCGGCATTGCTCATTAATACGCGGCCAGGCGATGAGATCATTATGCCATCATACACATTTGTTTCTACAGCCAATGCATTTGTATTGCGAGGGGCTACTGTTGTTTTTGCAGATAGCAGCGAAGAGAGTCCGAATATTGATGTTGATAAGATTGAAGCGCTGATATCTAAAAAGACGAAAGCAATCGTTGTTGTTCATTATGCTGGGTTCAGCTGTGATATGGACAAAGTTATGGCCATATCCTCTAAACATAATCTTTATGTGATTGAAGATACAGCCCAGGCAATTGAATCCACGTACAAAAATCGTCCCTTAGGATCGATTGGTCACCTTGGATGTTTTTCATTTCATGAGACGAAGAACATTATTTCTGGTGAAGGAGGAGCATTGCTGATCAATGATCCTTCCTTTATTCCAAGAGCCGAGATCATTTGGGAAAAAGGGACGAATCGTTCGGCTTTTTTTAAAGGGGAAGTAGATAAGTATGGGTGGATCGATGTTGGATCATCTTTTTTACCCTCGGAGATTACTGCGGCATTTTTGTATGCACAATTAGAGAAAGTAGATGAAATTCAAGCTAGACGGTTACAGATTTGGAATTTATATTATAAGAACCTGAAGACTTTAGAGCAGAATGGGAAAATTCTTCTTCCTTCAATACCTGAGTTTAGTAAGCATAATGCACACATTTTTTATCTTGTGTGTAAAGATGAATCAGAGCGAGACAAATTGATTATTTATCTGGATGAGAATGGTGTAGATGCTATTTTCCATTACTTGTCTTTGCATAAAAGCCCTTTCTATATAAATAAATATCGTGGGGATGAGCTGACATGCTGTGATCGATATTCCTCCGTATTACTTCGATTGCCAATTTACTTTGAATTGTCTTTTGAAGATGTGGAGTTTGTATGCAGTCTGATTCACAGATTTTTCAAAAATCTCAAAACTTGAATCAGCTAGGGAAGTGATAGTTAATTCATATTTTTGCTTCACCAATTATGAAAGGAATAATATTAGCCGGAGGATCTGGCACTCGGCTTTATCCATTAACAAAGGCCATTTCTAAGCAGATTTTGCCTATTTATGATAAGCCGATGATCTATTACCCGTTGTCAGTGCTTATGCTAGCCAACATCAGGGAAATTCTGATCATTTCAACCTCCCAGGACCTTCCATTATTTGAAACGTTATTAGGAGATGGTTCACAAATAGGACTTAAGTTAGAATATAGAGTGCAACCCTCACCGGATGGATTAGCGCAAGCATTTTTAATTGGGGAGACTTTTTTGAAGGGTGACTCAGCTTGTTTAGTGTTGGGTGATAATATTTTTTATGGATATGGATTTTCTGGTTTGTTGGAACAAGCTAACAAGATGCAGGAGGGTGCTACTGTTTTTGGATATTATGTAAATGACCCGCAACGATATGGAGTTGTTGAGTTTGATGATGACGATAGAGTTATTTCAATTGAAGAGAAGCCAGGCGAACCAAAATCAAACTATGCAATTACCGGGTTGTATTTCTACGACAATACGGTGGTTGAAAAGGCAAAAAAAGTTAAACCTTCTTCAAGAGGAGAGTTGGAAATAACTGACCTGAATAGAATCTATTTAGAAGAGCAATCTCTTACAGTAAAGTTATTGGGTCGTGGAATGGCTTGGTTGGACACGGGGACTCATCAGTCGATGTTACAAGCATCTAACTTTGTTGAGTCTATTGAAGAGCGGCAAGGATTAAAAGTTGCTTGCCTGGAAGAAATAGCTTTTAAAAAAGGGTACATCTCGAAAGATCAATTAACTGAGTTGGCCAAACCGCTACTGAAGAATCAGTATGGTCAATATCTCATGAAAATTATAAATGAAAGAAAATTTCGGTAAGCAGGTATGGAAATAATTGCTACTGAATTTAAAGGTCTATTTGTGCTGCAGCCAAAAATTTTGGGTGACGAACGGGGTTATTTTATGGAATCCTTTAGTCGAAGAACTTTATTAAATGCAGGTATCGATTTGAATTTTATACAGGACAATCAATCTAGTTCAAGAAAAGGGGTGCTCAGAGGATTGCATTTTCAAATTGCGCCCTATGCTCAGACTAAGTTGGTGCGTGTGTTATCAGGGTCTGTTTTAGATGTGGTGGTTGATCTTCGAAGAAGCGAAAAAACTTTTGGCAATCATTTCTCCATTGAATTATCAGCTGAGAACATGAAGCAAATTCTTGTACCAAAGGGCTTTGCTCATGGCTTTATTACATTAAGCGATCAAGCAGAAGTTTTTTATAAGTGCGATGAGTACTATCATCCCGAAGCAGACCGGGGAATCCTTTTTAGTGACCCGGCTCTAGCCATAAATTGGAAAATAGAACCAAAAGATTTTATACTTTCTCAAAAAGACAAAAAGCATCCAATTTTAAAAGAAACAAACTTTGAATTTTAAATGAAGAATATTTTAGTCACCGGTGGTGCTGGATTTATTGGATCGAATTTTATTCCACATTTCCTTGAAAAGAATAAAGATGTACATGTAATCAATCTTGACTTGCTTACCTATGCGGGCAACCTTGAAAATTTAAAAGAAGTTGAGAGTGAGTTACGATATACTTTTATTAAAGGAGATATTTGCGACCGACTGCTCGTTGAGTCTTTATTTGAAAAACACAATCTTGCAGGAGTAATTCACTTCGCGGCCGAATCACATGTAGACAATTCTATCTCAGGACCTGAAGCCTTCATAAGAACCAATATCAATGGAACGTTTACGCTTTTGGATGTAGCCAGAAAAAACTGGATGAAGGCACCTTTCGAAGTAAGTGACGGCTGCAAATACAATCGATTCTTGCATGTATCTACCGATGAGGTTTACGGTACATTAGGAGTGGAGGGTCTTTTCAAAGAGACAACACCTTACGCTCCGAATAGTCCTTATTCTGCATCTAAAGCAAGTAGCGATTTATTAGTTCGCAGCTACTTTCATACTTATGGAATGAACGTAGTGACAACCAATTGCTCTAATAACTATGGTCCCAAACAGCATAACGAAAAACTTATTCCAACGATTATTAGAAAAGCATTGTCTAATCAACCTATACCCATTTATGGTGATGGATTGAACGTGCGTGATTGGCTATACGTGTTAGATCATGCGAAGGGCATCGATTTGGCATTCCATACTGGTAAATCGGGAGAGACTTATAATATTGGAGGCAGGAACGAACGAACCAATCTTCAGATTGTGGATACAATTTGCAGCATACTCGATTCTAAAAAACCAAATCCTTCAGGTAAATCTTATAGGGAACAAATTACCTTTGTGAAAGACAGGGCCGGTCATGACAGGCGCTATGCTATAGATGCAAGCAAACTGGAGAAAGAATTGGGCTGGAAGGCAGATGAAAATTTTGAGACTGGAATTTTAAAAACAGTTCATTGGTACCTGGATGGATCGATAAAATGATCATTGGAATAGCTATCTTTGCTATTTATAAACGAATAGTAATCTGTGAAAAAAGCACTAATTACAGGTATTACAGGTCAGGATGGAGCATACCTCGCTGAACTTTTGTTATCCAAAGGTTACGAGGTGCATGGTATTAAAAGAAGAAGCTCTCTTTTTAATACAGATCGCATTGATCATCTCTATCAAGATCCTCATGAAAAAAATGTGAAGCTTAAACTTCATTACGGAGATTTAAGTGATGCAGGGAATTTAATCAGGATCGTACAAGAAGTGCAACCGGATGAAATTTACAATCTGGGGGCCATGTCACACGTTAAGGTGAGTTTTGATTCTCCTGAATACGCAGCCGATGTTGACGGTGTAGGCACACTCAGATTATTAGAAGCGATTAGGATACTTGGATTAACGAAAAAGACAAAATTCTATCAGGCTTCCACTTCCGAACTTTATGGATTAGTTCAGGAAGTTCCACAACGGGAAACCACTCCTTTTTATCCACGCTCACCCTATGCTGTTGCCAAGCTGTATGGCTATTGGATTACCGTTAATTACAGAGAGGCATATGGAATGTTTGCAAGTAATGGCATTTTGTTTAATCACGAGTCGCCATTGAGGGGCGAAACTTTTGTAACGAGAAAAATTACTCGTGGAGCTTGTCGAATAGCATTGGGTCTTCAGCAATGTTTGTTCATGGGCAATATTGATTCGAAACGTGATTGGGGTCATGCTAAAGATTATGTGCAAGCAATGTGGTTAATGCTTCAGCATGAAAAGCCTGACGATTTTGTTATTGCAACTGGTGTAACTACTACTGTGCGGGATTTTATTGTAAAGGTATTTCAGAGGTTAGGTATCATTATCGATTTCAAAGGCACCGGGGTAGAAGAGGTCGGAATTGTTTCACAAGTCAAAAGCACTGAATCAAAAGTAAAAATTGGTGATGTGGTAATGAGAATAGATCCCCAGTATTTCAGACCCACTGAGGTTGAACTCTTAATTGGAGATCCAACCAAGGCCAAGCGCGATTTGAAATGGGAACTAAAGTATGATTTAGATGCACTCGTAGAAGACATGGTAAGTAGCGATTATCAATTATTTAAGAGGGATGATTATCTAAAAGAGGGTGGGCACAAAATTTTCCAATACCACGAATGATGGAGAAAGCATCCAAAATTTATGTGGCTGGACACCGGGGTATGGTAGGCTCTGCTATCGTACGAAAATTGCAGGGGGAAGGTTATGCCAATTTAGTTCTGAGAACTTCTTCCGAGTTGGATTTACGTAATCAGGTTGCTGTTGAAAAATTCTTTTCAGAGGAAAAACCAGAGTATATTTTTTTAGCCGCTGCTAAAGTGGGCGGCATCATGGCTAACAATACTTATCGTGCAGATTTTCTTTATGAAAATTTGATGATCGAGACCAATGTCATTCATCAGAGTTATGTGCATAAAGTAAAAAAATTATTGTTTTTAGGATCATCATGCATTTACCCCAAGCTGGCTCCGCAACCTTTAAAGGAAGAGAGCCTTCTCTCAGGATATCTTGAGGAAACAAACGAGCCGTATGCCATTGCAAAGATTGCTGGAATAAAATTATGTGAGAATTACCGTAGGCAGTATGGCTGCGATTTTATAAGCGCCATGCCAACCAATTTGTACGGGCCTAATGATAATTATGATCTAAATAGTTCTCACGTTGTGCCTGCATTAATGAGGAAATTTTCGGAAGCCAATGAAGAGAAAAGGGATTTTGTAGAAGTATGGGGTACAGGTACTCCATTAAGAGAATTTCTTCATGTAAATGATTTGGCCGATGCTTGTCTCTTTTTAATGAAGAATTATTCCGAATTGGAATTTATTAACGTAGGTACAATGGAAGAATTGTCCATAAGACGTTTGGCTATTATGATAAAAGGAATTGTTGGTTTTGAGGGAGAAATTGTATTCGATGAAAAAAAACCAGATGGAACACCAAGAAAATTGATGGACACTAGTAAATTGACTAATCTAGGGTGGCAACCAAAAATAGGTTTGGAAAGTGGCCTTCGAAGAGTTTATGAGCTAGATTTTCAAAAACTAACTTTAAAAAAGTAACTATTATGGGCAGCGAGATGATTGAAACAATAAGAGATAATAGTATCACCC
>JAGPBO010000137.1 GCA_018063305.1 Cyclobacteriaceae bacterium | reverse complement strand
AAAGTGAAAAATAGAGAAAGAAAAATTATCTATTAAGCAAGAAGTTCCATATACTAAACGAATTGATATTACTTTGAATTTAAATTTGTTGTTAATTTTCCTTTTAAGATTGCTGTTTTAAAACTGGTATATGAAGATTGATGCCTATTCAATTCTGGTTGTGCTGAGTATTTTGGTTGTACTCTCCTATGTATTCAATTACCTGGCCGGGAAACTTAAAATTCCTTCTGTGCTACTGTTGATAGCCTCGGGTATTGGGCTTAAGTATGCTGCGGAACATACCAATTTAGTGCTTCCCCCAACGCAAACCTTGTTGGAAATTTTGGGTGTTACAGGACTTATCTTTATAGTTCTGGAAGCGGCTCTGGACTTAAGTATTCAGCGCGACAAGTTGCCGTTGATTAGCCGAGCCTTTTTATCAGCGTTGGTGCTGCTGGTGCTTACGTCCGGACTGATGGCTGCTCTTTTTATGGCTTACTACAATACAAACTTTAATCAGGCATTAATTCACGCAATCCCACTTTCTGTCATCAGTAGTGCGATTGCCATTCCTAGTGTTCAAAATATGGATGCAGAAAAGAAGGAATTTGTTATCTATGAAAGCACCTTCTCCGATATTCTTGGCATTATAGCATTTAACTATTTTGTTATGGATCACTCCTCCGGGGTAAGCGCATTACTCGGATTTAGTTGGGATTTAATTTTAATTTTAATTATCTCTATAGTAAGTACAGTCGCATTGGTTCTTCTGCTTAATCATGCTACAACCCACGTACGCTTTTTTCTTACCTTCTCCATTATAATCCTGGCTTATTCTATAGCTAAATATTTACATCTGCCATCCTTGTTTTTGGTGCTCTGCTTTGGCCTGGTATTGAATAATTTTAAGCTTTTTGATTATCCCCAAGTGCACAAGTTTCTTTCTTTTAATAAACTTAATGATGTAACCAAGGAGTTGAAATTGATGACAGCGGAGACTGCGTTTATTATCCGTACATTCTTTTTTCTCTTGTTTGGATATTCGCTTAATATGTCATTGTTAAAATCTCAAGATGTTATCATAGTAGGGTTACTAATAATCGCTCTTACTATTTTCTTACGTTTTATCTTTTTAAAATTTCTACTCAAGGTAGATTCAACCCCTCTAAGCTTGATCGCACCACGTGGCCTGATTACCATTTTGCTATTTTATAGCATTCCTAAAGAACAACGCTTAGCAGAATTGAGTGAGGGTGTGTTGTTTATTGTTATCGTGTTAACCGGGCTTTCAATGACAATCGGCTTACTTCTCACCAAACAAAGTCCTAAAGAGAAAATTGAAGATGTAATCTAAGATTTTTTTATGCTATAACTTTTTAACCAACTATTATCTTCATAGCATGCATTTCGATACGCAAGAGATTATTTCCATCATAAAGAAAAATTACCGATTAGACGTTTCGGTTAAACAGCTACCTGGGGAACTAGATTTGAATTATTACCTCGAAACTCCGGACGGAAAAGCTTTTATTTTCAAGATAGCCAATCAAAATGAATTAAAAGTCAATCTAGAACTACAAAACGCCTGCATCCGCCATTTGTTGTCTAAGAATCTGGGCCTTACTGTTTCCTCAATCGTAACATCATTAGCCGGTGAGGAGATTCTGGAATTAAAAACGGATACCGGAAACATTCGATTGGCCAGACTGTTGACTTGGGTAGAAGGACGTGTATTGGCTAGTGTAAATCCTCATAGTACCAATTTGCTTGAGCGACTGGGTGAAATGTGTGGTACGCTTTGCCTTTCGCTAGTAGATTTTGATCATTCGGCCGCACATCGCTTCATGAAGTGGAATCCATCCGAAGCGCTCTGGATAAAACCGCATCTAATAAATTTTAAAGGTGAGCGCAAAGGGCTTGTTGACTATTTCTCCGCACTCTTTGAAACGACCGCTTTACCGTTGTTACCACACTTGCGAAAAAGTATTAATTACAATGATGCGAATGATTATAATGTATTGGTAAGTCATGATGTAGAAAATCCTACCGTACCTGGGGTTATTGACTTTGGTGATCTGGTTTATACTCACACGGTAAATGAGTTGGCAATTGCCATTGCCTACGCGATCATGGGGAAGACTGATCCTTTAGAAGCGGCATGCCATATCGTTACAGGATTTAATAATAAATTTCAACTTACTGAGCAGGAGCTAAAATCACTTTTTCCGTTAACCATTGCGCGACTACTCATTAGTATTACTTGTTCGGAATTAAACCGACTCGAGCATCCAGAAAATAGTTACCTGCAGATTAGTGATGAAGCAGCATGGAATTTACTTAAAAAGTTACGATCTATTGATCCTGCTTTAGCCGAAGCTTCTTTCCGGAATGCCTGCAATAGGGCATCTTCCATTAATGAATCTCGCTTTACCGAATGGGCAAAAGAAAATTATTCCAAAGTAAGCACACCTGTTTTATTTAAATCATACGATTGGCTTGATCTGAGTGTAGGTAGTCTCGATCTTGGTAATTCTCAGGATATCTATGACAATGAAAAACTAAATGAGCGACTTTCTGCTCTAGTTAGTCAATCCTCTAGTGAAGTTTCACTAGGAAAATATAACGAAGCCCGGGCAATCTACTCTACAGGTGCTTTTGAAGAACGTAGTAACGAGGGTCCTCGGTGGCGTACTATACACTTGGGTCTCGATTTCTTTTGCGAGAGAGGTACATCGGTCTATGCCATATGGGAAGGTGTAATCCATAGTTTGTCAAACAATAGTGCCGATCGTGATTACGGCCCCACGCTAATAATTGAACATCAGGTAGCTAAAGACTTAACCTTTTACACACTTTACGGACATTTAAGTGAAGCCTCACTTCAAAATAAATTTGTAGGTAAGAAAATTGAAAAGGGAGAAGTAATTGCAACGATAGGTAGCTTATCCGAAAATGGGGGTTGGACTCCCCATTTACATTTTCAGGTAATGCTTGATATGTTAGGAAAGAAGGGCGATTTTCCAGGAGTTTGTAATTACGAACAGGTAACACTCTGGAGAGGAATTTGTCCTGACCCATGGCTTTTACTGACAGGCAAACTTTCGCCTTCCGCAAAAACATTAACGAAGGAAGATATTGTCAGCTATCGCAGAAAACATCTCGGAAAAAACTTAAGTGTTTCTTACAAAGACCCGATAAAAATGGTGCGTGGAGCTGGTCAATACTTAGTAGATGACACAGGAAGAAAATATCTGGACACGGTTAATAATGTGGCGCACGTTGGTCACGAACATCCACGGGTTGTTAGGGCAGGCCAGCGACAAATGGCAGTACTTAACACAAACACCCGGTACTTGCATGAGAACCTGGTGAAGTTTGTTGAAGAGTTGCTACAAACTATGCCAGCTCATCTCAATGTTGCTTTTGTCGTTAATTCTGGGAGTGAAGCCAATGAGCTGGCGTTGCGTCTGGCAAAAAATTATACCAACCAGAAAGATATCATTGTTTCTGAAGTTGGCTATCATGGTAACACGAACGCATGTGTTGAAATAAGTTCGTATAAATTTGATGGCGTAGGAGGGAAAGGAAAGGCGCCACACATTCATGTCGTTCCTATTCCTGACACCTATCGGGGAATCTATCGGGGCAATGATTTATTAGTTGGGAAAAAATATGCCGATCACGTAAGTAAGGCTATCGAGTCTATGCAAACTCAAAGCCGAAAGCCCGCAGCATTTATTTTTGAATCGGTTATTAGTTGTGGTGGCCAGGTGGAATTACCCTTGGGTTTTTTAAAACAGTCGTATGAATTTGTACGGAAAGCGGGCGGTGTGTGTATTGCTGATGAAGTACAAACCGGATGCGGAAGAGCTGGAGATCACTTTTGGGCTTTCGAGCAACATGACGTGGTACCCGATATTGTAACTATTGGCAAACCGATTGGAAATGGACATCCACTGGGCGTTGTAGTTACCACACAAGAGGTTGCTGACGCTTTTAAGAATGGCATGGAATACTTCAATACTTTTGGCGGCAATCCGGTATCGTGCGCGATTGGATTAGAAGTACTCCGCGTAATTAAAGAAGAAGGCCTGCAACAGAATGCAAAAGTGGTTGGTGATTATTTAAAAAATGGATTAAAGAGTTTAATGAATGATTTTGAAATAATAGGGGATGTGCGTGGGCCTGGACTATTTATTGGAATAGAGTTAGTTGAGGATAGAGATACCAAAGAGCCAGCAACCCGGCAAGCATTTTATTTTGCGAATCGCATGCGCGATAAAGGTATTCTTATGAGTACCGATGGCCCTTTTAACAATGTATTGAAGATAAAACCTCCGATAATTTTTTCGAAACAGGATTCAGATTTTCTATTAGAATCAATGACGCATGTGCTAGCAGAAGACTTCGTGAAATCAGTTTGAATAATGATGTAATTCATCTCAAGCTATGGCTTATAAATCGAAGGTTTCTTGATATTTGCTTTGAATTCCGCTATTATTTTATTATCTTCGCAAACGATGAAACTTATATCACTCTTTTAGAGTTTACACGGCAAGCCTAGTCATTTCGACTGGGAATTAAATTATCCTAATCAATCATTACTAGTTCAGATTCCCGGTTTTGGGTCTCTCTATTATATTTTTAACTAAACTCAATATTTCAATGCGCCAATTAAAAATCACAAAGCAGATTACAAATCGTGAAACTCAATCGCTAGATAAGTATCTAAACGAAATTGCGAAAATTGATTTGATAACGGCTGAACAGGAAGTGAAGCTGGCGCGCAGAATCAAGGAAGGAGACCAGGTGGCGCTTGATAAATTAGTAAATGCAAATCTCCGCTTTGTCGTTTCAGTTGCTAAACAATATCAGAATAATGGTATGACATTGGGTGATTTAATTAATGAAGGAAACTTAGGCCTGATAAAAGCGGCTGGTCGTTTCGATGAAACGCGGGGATTTAAATTTATCTCCTATGCAGTTTGGTGGATACGTCAAACCATATTACAGTCCCTCGCAGAACAATCGCGCATCGTACGTCTTCCACTCAACCGAGTAGGATCGTTGAGTAAATTGAATCAGACGATGTCTAATCTTGAACAAAAGTTTCAGCGTGAACCCACCGCGGAAGAGATTGCTCATGTTATGGAAACAACGCCTGAAGAAATTGATAAAATTAAAAATTATAGAAACCGGAAAATTTCTATTGATGCGCCCCTTAGCAGCGACAGCGAGTCGGGAACAATGTTGGATGTAATGGCCAATGAATATAACGAAGATCCCGATAAGGAATTAATGAATCTCTCAATCAAGACGGAAGTTAAAAGAGCCTTGTCTCACCTTACCCAACGCGAAGCCCAGGTGCTTTCCATGTATTATGGACTTTCTGGCGGGCACGCAGTTTCATTAAACGAAATAGGCAATGAATTTGACTTGAGTAGCGAGCGGGTGCGCCAAATCAAAGATAAAGCAACAAAAAAACTCCGACATGGTTCAAGAAGTAAATTATTAAAAACATACTTAGACTAAAACACCAGAGAATACCTTGAAAAGTTCAGGGTTCCCTTTACTTAAATTGTATTTATTATGAATAGCAAAATGAAAATAGCAACCGGAATAGCCATTGGTACTGTATTAGGATTGGCACTGGGTCTCTTATTTGCGCCAAAGAAGGGAAGCAAAACGAGAGCGATCCTGACAGACAAAGCAAAAGACCTAAGCACAAAAGTCAGTAAAACCTATGGTAAGGCGAAAGAAATGTTAGGTGTAGAAAGTAAGAATGGTAACGAGATTGTAAGCGTATAGAAATATTTGAGCTTCTATTTATTTATCGCGGCTTTAGTCGCGATTTTTTTTGCTTTTACTAAAGCGATCTCGAATCTTTTTTAAAGTAAATGAGCTGTGTAAAATTTGGTAGCTGTTCGTTTGCCCTGTCTTGTAGCCGAGAGTTTATTAGACCAACTCCGTTTTTAATTTAAGCTTATCGAGGTAATCCCAAACCAAACTACTGGCTCCTAAAATTGGTGCAGCCTGGTTTTGCATAGCGGAAGGTAAGACTTTGATCTTTCCTCGGAACAAGGGCATAAGGTTAGCTTCCATATGTTTTATGGTAGGCCTGAAAATAAGATCCCCAGCCTTGGCTAGTCCACCAAATAAAAATATTGCTTCCGGATCAGTGTGAACAGCAGTTTCGGCCAACTTCATACCCAAAATCCGGCCTGTATATTCGTAGGCTTCATTAGCGACTATATCACCCCGGAGGGCTGCTTCTGAAATCATTTTGGTATTTAAGTCTTCAAAACTAATTCCACGCAGTTCGCTGGGTTCCAAATGATCAGCCAACAGTTTATAAACAGTCCGCTTTACACCCGTTGCTGACACATAAGTTTCCAGGCAGCCTCGTTTTCCACAGTTGCAATAGCGACCGTTTGGATTAACGGAAGTGTGGCCAATTTCACCGGCTATACCATGATGGCCATTCAATAAAAAACCATTACAAACGAAACCACTGCCCAGTCCGGTACCTAAGGTAATCACCACAAAGTCCTTCATGTTTTTGGCATTGCCATAAATCATTTCACCTACGGCAGCTGCGTTCGCATCGTTGGTGAGAATACTAGGTACCTGAAACTGTTCTTTGAACATACGAGCCAAGGGGAGTACCCCTTTCCATTTCAGGTTAGTCGCTCTTTCAATGTTGCCCGTATAATAATTGCCGTTAGCGGCTCCTACACCAATACCCCTAATGCGGGTATCGGCTGGTAATTTATTAATACCATCTTGAAGCGCCTCAGCCATCGCATTAAAGAACAACTGAAATTCTTCATACTCTGTGGTTGGTATATTTCCCTGATGAAGCACATTTCCTTCGCGGTCAACGATACCATATTTGGTATTGGTGCCTCCAATATCGATGCCGATAGTCAGGTCTTTCATGAATGATTTTTAAATAGATAGGATTTTTGCAATTCGAAGCGACTCACTATCAATTTCGTGGTGATTATTGATTATCGTACTAAAATCATTATAAACCATTTGATTATTGCGGATACCAACCATTACATCCTTTTTCCCACTTAACAAACCTTCTACGGCTGCCACACCCATTTTACTGGCGAGCACTCTGTCAAAATAGGTAGGTGCACCGCCTCGTTGTAAATGACCCAGTATAGTCACCTTGATATCAAAATAGTTATTTCGTTCAGAGAACTTCCTGGCTAACTCCATGGCCCCGCCCAATTTACTTCCTTCGGCCACGACAACAAGACTAGACTTTTTATTTGTCTTGCCGCCCTCATCCAGCTTAGCGAAAAGTTCTTCCAGCGTAAGCGATTCTTCTGGTATAATCGTGGCTACGGCACCACCCGCTATACCACAATTAACAGCTATGTAGCCAGAGTTACGACCCATCACTTCGATGAAGAATAGTCGATTGTGAGAAATTGCCGTATCTCTGATTTTATCGATAGCTTCAACAGCAGTATTCGTTGCTGTATCGTACCCAATGGTAAAGTCAGTTCCTGCTATATCATTATCAATGGTACCCGGGATGCAGATAGCAGGCACATTGTATTCTTCATAGAATTTATGAAGTCCTGTAAATGTGCCATCGCCACCAATGGCTACAAGCGCATCGATGCCATTTTTTTTTATGTTGGCAAATGCTTTCTCACGTCCTTCTTGGGTACGAAATTCTTTGCTTCGCGCAGACCTTAAAATGGTGCCCCCACGCTGAATAATATTTCCTACGGAACGTGAACCTAGTTTGACAATGTCGCCACTGATCATACCTTCATATCCATGCGTGATACCAAACACTTCTTTCTTATAGAAGATTGAGGCACGAACCACGGCACGTAATGCAGCATTCATACCGGGTGCATCTCCACCAGAAGTTAAGACTGCAATTTTAGAAATAGTCGATTCCATTCATTTTAATGAGCTCAAAAATAAGCGAACGAAAGGGTTTTACAAGAACATTGAAGTTATTCGGATTTCAATCGTTTGAAATAATTGATTAGCCCGTTCGTGGAGGCATCATGTGTGGTTATCGGTGAGCTATCGGTAAGTTCAGGCAGTATTTTTTTAGCAAGAACTTTTCCAAGTTCAACGCCCCATTGATCGAAACTAAACACATTCCAGATAACGCCTTGTACAAAGATTTTATGCTCGTAAAGGGCAATGAGTGTACCCAATGTACCCGGTGTAAGTTGTTTAAATAGAATTGAATTTGTTGGTCGGTTACCCGAGAAAACCCGATAGGGTAACAGGAATTTTATTTCTTGCGAATTAAACCCGGCAGCTTTTAGCTCGACCTCAACAGCCTCAGCCGATTTTCCAACCATCAAGGCTTCCGTTTGAGCGAAATAGTTTGACAGGAGTTTTATATGATGATCGCCAATTGGATTATGCGAGATAGCCGGAGCAATAAAATCACACGGAATCATTTTTGTTCCCTGATGGATCAGTTGATAGAAAGCATGCTGTCCGTTTGTGCCCGGTTCGCCCCAAATAATTGGACCGGTTTGATATTGAACCGTCTCGCCCTTGCGATCTATGGACTTACCATTGCTTTCCATATTGCCTTGCTGAAAGTAGGCCGCGAAGCGGTGCATGTATTGATCGTAGGGAAGTATAGCTTCACTATGCGCATCAAAGAAGTTTGAATACCAGATTCCTAATAGAGCAAGAACAACTGGGATATTCTTTTCAAAGGGCTCCGTCTTGAAATGTAAATCAGCCTGATGAGCGCCTTCCAATAACTCTTCAAAATTTTTGTAACCAATTGTGCAGGCAATAGAAAGACCAATGGACGACCATAACGAGAATCTACCACCAACCCAATCCCAAAACACAAACATATTCTCGGTAGCAATACCAAAATCAGTTACTGCCTTTGTATTGGTTGAAACGGCTACAAAGTGTTTAGCTACTTCACCTTTTCCATTTGTCTTTTCATTAAACCACGCTTTCGCAGATTCAGCGTTGGTCATTGTCTCCTGGGTTGTAAATGTTTTGGAGGCAATGATAAACAGCGTTGTTTCAGGATTAAGATTCTTTACCGTCTCCGAAATATGAGTTCCGTCTACATTGGATACGAAATGTGGTTTTATTGAAGTGTGATAGGGCTTCAGAGCTTCCGTTACCATGTAAGGCCCCAGATCAGAACCACCAATACCAATATTAACAATATCGGTAATTGCTTTGCCTGAATATCCTTTCCATTGGCCTGACAATAATTGATTCGAAAACGATTCAACCTGGCTTAATACTTTATTAATAAGCGGCATGATATCTTCCTTGTCAACATAAATGGGGGAGTTCGATCTGTTTCGCAAAGCCACATGTAATACAGATCGATGTTCCGTTTGATTAATCTTAGCACCTTTAAACATGGCATCAATAGATTCTTCCAACTCAACCTCTTTTGCCAAATCAACCAAAACATTCATGATTTCTTCGGTGATAATGTTCTTCGAATAATCCAGTAGAATGTCCTTAAGCGTGAGATGGAATTTTTCAAACCGTTGTGGATCTTCATCGAAGAGTTCAGTCATGGGAGTGGCCTGAATCATCATGAAATGAGCAGTTAATTTTTGCCAGGCTTTAGTTTCTGTGGGATTGATCTTAGGTAACATAGGGAATAAAGTTCGAGTATATCAAATGCATATAGCGCACGACAAAAATAGTGTATGAGAGTTTATTCGTACGTGGGAGTTGAAAATTATTTATCCGCCAACAACACTTCGAAGGTTGTCTATGAGGCCTCCCCACAAATCGTCTAATTCTTTCAAATCATCAAAGTTGGAATAATCGATTACCTTTAAAAAGGTGGTTTGGGTTAGTTCATTTAATTCCAGACGAAGTTCAAAATAGGAGGGATCTTTTTCATCTTCTTGACTTTCGGGCAAGTATTCAAATCGAACAAAATGATTGGCGCGGTGCGCAGCCATCATGGCCTTGTGCTCTTCATGATCCCATTCAAAT
>JAGPBO010000136.1 GCA_018063305.1 Cyclobacteriaceae bacterium | reverse complement strand
TATTTTGGTTCATTGAATTCAATTTGCCAAATTTCATTGACATAAAGACTTGGGTTAGATATGGATCTTTTAGCCACTAAGAAAACTACTTTATCTCCTTCTCTATTCCAATCAAAATCTGAGGTAAGGATTTTAAAATCCGTAGAGTTTTCGTTGAACTTAGTTAATTGTTGAATTTCCCCATTAGCCATATTTTTAATATATAGTTCTGTGCTTAATTCACTTGGGGTACTTCCCGGATAATTCCAGGAATTGTCGTGTCTGCTTGATATAAATATAAAGTTCTTTTTTGACGGAGAAAAACTGGCATGTTCTTCCCAACTTGAAGGCCTATTGATTAAGTCTGTAATATTATTACCATCTAAATCGGATTGATAGCAATCATCGACATACCCTTGTCCGTTGGGAGTATAGGAATACATTAGTTTATCTTCTATACTATGAGTCTCATAAAATCCCGTACCATTTGGCTTAAGCAATAGGTGGTTAGATAATTTATTGGTATTGATTTGAGACATGTCAAAATCAGCTATATGCATCCCCCAACCATCCCAATGATTTTCTCCTCCTGGAGTTATGCCAATAAGAACCGGAATAATATTTCCAGTTGGGATTCTATTAGCGAATAATAATTTTGATCCATTAGCATTAAAGTGAGGGTGTAATGCGGCATGGTTTAAATCAGTCGCAAATATTTTTTCCGCTACTAAGGTTTGCGTATTTAACAGCCAAAGGTCATTATTAAAGCCCCATGCCATATGTTCAAATTGTGTATGGTTTGAATTGCCATTTTCAACTTGAATAATACAATGAATACCATCTGGGAGCCATTCGGGTTGCCCCACAAACCTTCCCGTAATATCTGGTAATCCACAAGTCAAACATTGGATATCTGAACCATCACCATTCATTAAAAACAGATCCGTATTTCTTGTTGATGGGTCCGTTATTCTATCGAATAATATTTTTGAGTGTGAACTCCCTTTATACCAAGCGACTCTCCCCCCATTGTCAATTAATTTAGTTATTTTAAAATCAATTTTTGGTATTGGCTCATCAGGATTTTTATTACATCCAACTCCAATGATCCCAACAATTATAAAAAACGTAAATAAGTATTTTTTCATTTTTCTATTTTTTGTTTGTATGGTGGCTAACAATCGAATATATGCAATTGTTGATTTCCTATATATCCGTGGTGGATAGAAACCAGTAAACCTGATCTAATTGTCCGAAAATAGCTGCTATATTTTTTGTGACATTGGTTGCGATCGACAACTCTGCACAAGCAGAGTTACGGGTTCAAGTTTTACGACTCCACCAATAATTGCGGCCTACCAATCACTCATACCGCAACGTATTCGATGGATTTGTCAACGCAGCCTTAATCGTTTGTGAGCTAACGGTAACGAGCGCCAGCACAACCGCAGCCACGGCCGATAGCATGTAGATTCCGAGATTCATATCAACATGGTACGCGAAGGAAGCAAGCCATTGATCCATAAAATACCAGGCGAGGGGCCAGGCTATCAGGTTAGCCACTAAAATTAGAATTACAATTTCTTTGGAGAGCAACCCTAGAATACTAGGTACAGAAGCACCCAACACTTTTCGGACTCCAATTTCCTTCACGCGTTGTAGCGTGTTGAACGTGGCCAAACCAAACAATCCCAGACAGGCAATAAAAATTGCCAATCCTGAGAACACCGTAAACAATTGACTTTGCTTTTGTTCTTCTTCATAAAGCCTGCGATAATCGTCACTGACAAATTGATAACTGAATGGACGCTTAGGTAAAAATTCTTTCCACACTTTTTCAATGTGTTCAATGCCTTGTGTTACCTGATTGCTAGCAATTTTAACAGATAGATCGTTGTAGCTCTGTTTGCGTTGGAAGAATACTAATGGAATGATGGGTTGATGGAGGGACTCAAAATGAAAATCCTTTACAACACCAATCAATTTACCCTTGGTGCCCCCATAGCTAAAATCTTTATCGAGACCATCACCAATATTTTTCCAGCCATACATGTTGGCAGCGGTTTCGTTGATGATGAAAGCCAATGAGTCATCCGTAGGAATTGATTTTGAAAAATCGCGGCCCGCAGCCATTTCTATACCATAGGTTTTAAAAAATTCAGGATCGGTCATTACCATTTTTGTGGTGATGGTTGAGTTAACCAGACTGTCGCCAATAGTAACCAAGGGTGGTCCTTGACTATCCAACAATCGGCCAGTAGGAATGCGGGATGAGCGAGCAGCATTTTGGATGGCTGAGGATTTAGTTAATTCATTATAGAAAGCATCATAGGTGTCTCCGACTTCATCGTAAAGACTGAGAACAACCACCTGATCTTTGGTATAGCCGAGATCGCGCGAATTTAAATAGCCTAATTGCTGAAAGGTAATGGCCGTTGCAATCAACAGTACAATAGAAATTGAAAACTGAGAGATCACCAGCGTTTTTCGAACGAGCCCTTTCCCTTTCACACTTCCTTGCTGCCCTTTTAATACTAAGGCGGGTTTAAAACTTGAGATAACGAAGGCCGGATAAAGCCCGGCAAGAATACCCACTAAAACGGCAAAGCCAATCAATCCCATAAAGAGTATCCAATTATCTAGGGGATTAATGCTCAGAAATTTTCCAGTAAACTGATTTAACCACGAAAGTGCGACAAAGGCTAAACCACAACCAAGAACTAAAGAAAGAACGGAAATTAAAACAGACTCGCTTAGGTATTGCGTGATCAATTGGTTTTTAAAAGCACCCACTACTTTTCGTAGACCAACTTCTTTGGCACGCTTGGTAGCACGTGCGGTTGATAAGTTTATAAAATTAAAGCATGCGATCAGGATGATGAACAATCCGATTACCGCCATCATACGAACGTTATTAATGTTCCCGTTTACTTCCAGCTCATCATCTAAATGGGAGAGCAAGTGAATGTCGGAAAGCTTTTGTAAAAACAAGGTGGTTGCTCTTGATGCTTTGAAATCGGCAGGAGCTCCAAAATTCTGGATAGCAAAATTCGCATAGTGGCGCTCCATAAAATCAGGAAGTCCGGCTTCTATTTTTTTGGGATCCGCACCTTCTTCTAGCAATAAGTAAGTACCAAAGGCATTGTTGCCCCAATTTGTCTCTAACCCTTTTCGGCCATAAATCTTGTCGTTCTCGAGTGTGCTGAATGATACCAGGTATTCAGGATGCCAATGCGACTGAGCCGGAAAATCTTTATACACACCCGTCACTTCCAGATCAAACTGATTATTAGCCCGCAGGCGTTTGCCAATTGGATTTTCATTGTCAAAGAACTTGCGTGCCGATTTCTCGGAAAGCATGACTGTGAACGGACGATTGAGAGCAGTAGCTTTATCACCGGCTGTCACATCAATGTCAAAAATTTTAAAAATGTCGGGCTCAGCCACGAAGAGATAGTCTTCGGTAAAGTTTTTAACCAGTTCTCCATTTTCCTCACGCCCAATTACTAATCCGAAATTGATGGTGCGGGCCATTGCCTCTACTTCGCCAAAATCATTTTTGATAAGTGGACCGATAGGTGGGGCTACGTTTGCCAAATGAAGATTGGGAACGCCATCGCGACTTAAAAAATTACGCGTTACGCGATAGATGCGATCAGTCTTAGTATGGTATCGATCATAACCCAATTCGTCAGATACGAATAAATAGATAAGAATGCAGCACATCATGGCCAGGGCCAGCCCGGCTATATTAATGAAGGCTGTTAATTTATTTCTGAAAATAGAACGAAAGGCAACGGTGAGGTAATTTCGGATCATGGCGTGAGGGTTAGTTACTATGTTAGACTCCGGATTTTGGGATTCGTTACAAAGACAATACAATTTACAAGATGTTGCTTGTTATACGAAGTATTGTTTTGATGGTTAGAATAATTTTGTAAAGAGCAATTGTTCGATATCGCACAAAAACATACAGGATTTTTTAGTCGGCCCTAGGCTAAGCAAGCTAGTTCGAAGGGCTATTCTAATAAAAATTTGCAGTGTTTGCCTGCGTTTTGCCAATCGGCAGTAACAAAACAAGAATTCGCTTTGGCACGATCTTTCTGAGTAATCGATTGTGCGAAAGCTGTAAAACCTGAAATCAAAGAGCGAGCAGCAGAATATTTTTTATAACCTTAAAATGTTAATTGAAAGCTATATATTTAATATAATATATTGATCCCGAACTTTAATCAGGCTGTAGAAGAAGCGAAGATAAGAGACTTGTAAGTAATTGCAATTTTACGAATTAGATCAACCATGCAGCTTTTTGAAATCTCCTATGCATACAAGTTCCTGGGTGGTTTTTATCTCGCTCTATCCGTACTCCACATCATCTTATTCCTTTACAACCGAAGCCGTAAGGCAAGTTTGATTTACTCCATTGGTTTACTGCTCGTATTTATCAATTTCACATTTACTCAGGAAGTAGAGTCTTGGTCGGGTGCTTATAAAATAAATATTTTGACAGACCTCGGGGCCAATGGGGTGCTGCTCTTTTATATCAGCAATTTTATTCTTGCGGCATCTCTACCTGGCCTTAAAAAAGTAATACGTCCGCTCGGATTGGTGTATACAGCAGGGATATTTATTTTGATCCTGAACTTTTATTCGGATTACTTCAATGCTATTCAACTTATTCTGCGCACAGCCATTTACGTTGTAATCGGAGCATGCTGCATCATCGGATTGGTCAGGAAAATAGCTAATTTTCATTTAATCGTATTAGCCACTTTATTTCTAACGGTTATGTGGGTGTTCGTTGGAACGGACCTATTCGGTATCTGGGGCGGACATTATCCATTTATCAGGGTGTTCTTCATATTGATTGGATTTATATCTCCCTTTATTGCCTACTCGTATTATTTGTCGAGATACTTATCAACTACAAAGAAGAACCTGGCCAGAGAGCAAATTATTAATGAACAGCTTACTGTCATTAATCTTCAGGCCGAAAAAATCAAAGAATTAGATCAACTCAAATCGCGCTTCTTTGCCAATATATCGCATGAGTTTCGGACTCCACTAACCTTGATCCTTTCTCCGCTTGAAAAGCGAATGGCTACCGCTAAAGAACCAGAAGACAAGACTGAACTCAGCCTGATGCACCGCAATGCAAACGGACTGCTGAAATTGGTTAATCAACTTCTTGATTTATCGCGGATCGAGTCGGGTTCTGTTAAATTGAAAACATCAAGAACAGAATTAATCTCTTTTGTAAACAGAACCGCCCAGGCGTTTGACTCGTTGGCCGAATCAAAACAGATCGCATATAAAATAATTGCCTCTGAAAAGGCGATTGAAGTATATGTTGATACGGAGAAGCTGGATAAAATCATCAATAACCTTTTGTCAAACGCACTAAAGTTTACTCCTGAAGGTGGCGCTGTGGAAGTTAATATTTCTACAACCAGATCAACCGCTAATTATCTTGATGGTACTGTTGAGATAAAGGTAAAAGACACCGGGGTTGGAATTGCCAGAGATCAGATAGAAAAAATATTTGATCGGTTTTATCAGGTTAACAGCTCTCAAACTCGTGAATATGAAGGCACAGGAATTGGGCTTGCACTGGTAAAGGAATTGGTCGATTTACATCGTGGTGTAATTTCGGTAGAAAGCGAGCCCGGAACGGGATCATGCTTTACGGTATGTTTGCAACTTGGATTTTCACACTTAAATTCGGAAGAGATCGTAGTTGATTCACCGGTGGATATTCATGCATCCACATCCTACACAACCCTTCCTGTTCGACCAACTCAAGTAAACGGTGAAGATCAATCCATCCATACTTTTACGGTGCTTGTTGCAGAAGATAACAAGGATCTACGATTTTATATCCGGGATCATTTTTCAAAACAATACACTATACTGGAGGCAGCTGATGGTGAGGAAGCACTGGCGTTAGCGATGGATAAAATACCAGATCTCATTATCTCCGATTTAATGATGCCCAAACTAGACGGTATTCAGCTTTGCAAAAAATTAAAGACAAACGAAAAGACCAGCCACATACCTATTATCATCCTCACGGCCAAAACCAATAGTGAGACAAAGATTGAAGGACTTGAAACAGGGGCTGACGATTATATCAGCAAACCTTTTGCCATGAATGAACTGGAAGTAAGAATGCATAACCTGATTGAAACCAGGAAAAAGTTGCAGGAGAAGTACGCACGGCAGATGACTATGCAGCCAGGCGAAGTGAAGATAACTTCAACAGAGGAACGATTTCTCAAAAAAATAATGGAGGTAGTGGAAAATCATATCGCAGATACCTCCTTTGGCGTAGAACTGTTTGCCCATGAAGTAGCCATGAGCCAGGTTCAGCTTTATCGAAAACTAACCGCGCTAACAGGACACTCGCCTAATGATTTTATCCGACACATTCGCCTGCAACGCGCAGCTGACCTGTTAAAGAAAAAGGTAGGAAACGTCACTGAGATTGCTTACCAGGTCGGTTTCAACAATCTATCTTACTTCTCAAAATGCTTCCGCGAAACTTTTGGAGTAAATCCGAAAGAATACTCGGGTAATGAAACTCCATTGTCAGCAAAAAAGTAAACCAGGAATTCTTGCTTAGAAATTCTTCTCAAAATCTTCATCACAGCACATTTTCGTCACATTGACGGAATTCTGTTAATAAATGTAATCTCACTGTTAGTATTTGTCACTTAGCCGATTTGTGGCCAAAATCAACGTATTCAGTCGCCAGGCTGTTGTACGAATTCTATCTATTAATGGAATAAACCTGTTAACTCCGGGCCTGTCTTTTTAGTGACCTTTCGAATAGATAAGCGGAGAGAAATATCTGCTTAGTTAAAGAGGCCTAAATCTAACCCTAAGAAAAATGAAAACATTTGCCCTCCGTTGTACTATCCTAATAGTAATCTCCCTCTATTCTTCTTTTATGACTGTGGAAGCCAAGAGTAAACCAAAAGAATTAAGCACTCCATTTTCAAATCATGCAGCGAACTACGAGACAGACGGTCATTACTGGACGGTATTGGTTGTTGCCACGATGCTAAAAATACGCGATGCTAAAGTGGTGGCATTTAATGCTGAGTATCCCGATAATGTTATTAACCAGGATGGTTATACTGTGAGAGGCCGGCTAACGTTCCTGCTCCCTGGGCCTCAAAAGAAAGTCCATGCGTTAACAGGTGGCGATCCTGAAATAGAAAAAACCAAATCTCTTCACATGTTGCAAGAGGCAACCGATGCCAGATCAATTGGTATAGCTTCCCATCGGCTGGGAGATAGTTATTCGCATATTAATGATAGAACAGGACGAATGTATCCCCATGTATTGGGACATGTTTTCCGCTGGCAGAAACCCGATAAAATCCGAAGTAATGCTAAACGGTATTTGGCCTATGTCTACGCGCTGGTGAAAGGCATGGGTGGCCCCGAAGCAAAGATTGATATGACTGTTTTCAATTATATCGCTGAACATAACCTGAGCAGTGAGGAAAATTCTGCCATCCTGAAAGCAGAGTACAATTTACTAAATGGGTCTCCTGCATTTAATGTCGGAAAAGGTCAAATCAACCTGGTGCAAAAGTATTTAACAGAAAGAATGATCAATAATAACCGATCCTACCTCACGTACTCCAACACAGATGAAAAGAAACGAACCACTATCACAATTATTCTGACATCTAGTAATTACCTGGGCCAAAATATCCGACTTGAAGAAGCTGACCTCATAAAAAAACAGGGTGAAACTAAAATAATTCATTAAGCTATGGTGCTGAAATTTATTCAGAAACGACTCGGTCCGACCTATTTCATCACTCGATTAATGCTTATCTACTTGTTCTCATGTTGTGGTAGCGGATATCATTTTGCTGCATCGTTACCTATCGATTCAACCATTCTCTATAAAGCGCATAAAGAAATAACGGTAAAAGAAATTCTTAATAAAATGTATGAAGCTTGTGATGCGGTAACGGCCTTCTCTTCCGACTTAATAAAAGAAGAGCGTTTTGATACTAAAAGAAAACTTCGAACAACTAAACTAGCAATAAAGGCTTCTACCCAGCCCGATTTTAAAGTGGCCATTACGATACTGGATTCGGATGCACTGGGTGAAACGGGAAGTGAATTGGTATTTCCTGCAAAAAAGGACACTGCGTGTTTAAAAGGCTGGCGAAGTGCCCTTGAAGGAAAATATCACAATATCTTTCAGGATGAGGTCATTCGAGCTAAGGACAAAGAACATCATACATTTTCACACATCGGGTTTCAATATTTAGTTAGCATCATGCGCTATTACCAAAATCGAGATAGCTCAAAATACTACAAGGCGATTGTGGTGGATGAAAAGGAGTCTTATTATGATGTCACGATCAACGATATAGCCTACCATGAAAATTCCACTTATCAAGTAAGGCGAACAGGGGAAACCATTGTTGCTATTGCGGATGCGCTCCATATCAATCAATTTAAGGTATGGGAGCTAAACAAGGATAAACATATTGATTACCTCACTCCGTTGAAAATTTCACAGCGTTTACGCGTGCCCACTTCGTATGCCCGAAAGACCATTCTTTATATTGACAAGGATACCTTTCTTCCGCTGACTCAAATCATTTATGATAACAATACCGTCATTCCTTACGAGAAGTACACCTTCGAGGAGTTCCGATTAAACCCTGCGGGATTTTCGAAAGAAACGTATTCTATTAAATAATATCAAACCATAAATAAACATTCCACCAAAGCATCCACGATGAACCATCTCCTAAAAATTACCGGCCCCTTGCTTTCCTTATTGGGAGGGTCTTGCTTGTTCATTCTTCCCTCGTGCGAAGGCAATCACTTTGCTAATCCATTGCCTGTTAATTCAAAGAACATCTATCAGGTTCCCTCCGGGCTAAGAGGGCGCCTCACCAATTATAAGGACAGCACGGAAATCTATTTCCTGGAGAAGAATTCCATAACGATCCCAGCAAAAGGAGCGATAAAAATCATTAACGGGATATGGTTTCATCCGAGTGATACCGCAACTTCAACGGATACCGTAAAATGGAAAAAAATCCTTGACTATCCAACCTATGAAAGTCGTTATTCTGTCAAATTCGATTCCCTTCATCATCCTATCGATACGGTAGAAAACTACGTAATCAAAAGGAATAAAATCTATAAGATTCTTTCCGATGGAATTGGCCCGGGAGACCCCTACACCCTAACCGGAGATACTATTTATGTAACTCCTGTACCACGAAAAATCATCTTGGGTAACGGAGCGTTTTTTAGAAAAGTTACGGATGATTTATATGTGATCAATATCCGGGACAGCGAATTGGAAATCGGCACGATCAACTGGTGGCAAATACGGCTTTTAGAAAAAAGAAAGGATGGAAAAATTATTCTCTATGACTGGAGCAAAGAAATCATAAGTGATTCCACGCTAATTTATACCAAAGCTGATCATCATTACTTTGATAGCCAATGGACTAAAAGGGACATGTTAAGACTGTTGAGCGAGGAGAAACTTGAGCCAGTCAATTTAAAGAAGTGAAATCCTTAACTTGATAATATTTTAAATCAATGATATCAATTCAAAAATTCATTCAACCTAAAATTAAGTCAAAATGAAAAAAACGATCCTACTCACCCTGTCCATCACGTTGATAGTTTCAACCTTGATGGCTCAGGAAAGAACACACAGCGGCTTCTACTTTTCTGGTGCCGTGGGGCCTGCCTGGGGCACTACCAATGGCCACGATAATCAAGGAAACTCCTTTAACGTGACCGGGACTGGCGCGGAAGTTGATTTTCAAATTGGTGGGTCTATCTCGAAAAATTTAATCCTGCATGGCACCATCATGGCCAAATCGGTTGTGGGACCGGAAATTAATGGCACAAAAATATCAGATGACTATTCGTTGAGTGAGACCATGTTTGGTGGCGGCATCACTCATTATACAGCGAAGAACTTTTTCTTTACTGGAAACGCAGGAGCGGGGAAGTTCACTTTTGACGATGGAAAAACCAGCATGTCTACCAACAAAGGTTT
>JAGPBO010000135.1:5199-10052 GCA_018063305.1 Cyclobacteriaceae bacterium | reverse complement strand
GGGTTAAGTGAAAGTCAGTTCGGATGGATACTGGCCGCCTTCACTATCTCCTATGCACTTTTTGAAATTCCCACAGGCTTATGGGGCGATCGCTTTGGCGAGAAAAAAGTGCTGACTCGTATAGTACTCTGGTGGTCACTATTCACCAGCCTAACAGGATTGGTAGGTGGTTTTGCTTCATTGCTTACAGTGCGCTTTTTCTTTGGTGCTGGCGAAGCCGGTGCTTATCCCAATAGTGCTATTAGCATACGAAAATGGTTCTCCATTGAAGAACGTGGTCGTGCGCAGGCGGTGATCTGGATGGCGAGCCGGATAGGTGGTGCCATTACTCCATTTGTTGTGGTGCCTTTGCAAATGAATTATGGATGGCGGATTACTTTTTATTTGCTGGGTGGTATTGGCATACTCTGGGTAATTGTCTGGTGGTGGTTATATAAAACACCGGAGGAAAAAGAAATGGTTGCAGAAAGAACTGAAAACTCTTGGGCCTCCATTGCCGGGAAGAAAAATTTCTGGCTACTGATGATCATGTATTATTGTTATGCCTGTGGTGTTTTCTTTTTTATCTCGTGGTTGCCTAAATACCTGTTCCATGGAAGAGGAGTTTCGCAGGAAGACTTAACATATTCTGCCTCGTTGCCATTCATACTCGCTGCAGCAGGCTGCCTTTTTGG
The DNA here is from genome assembly GCA_018063305.1 of Cyclobacteriaceae bacterium. Taxonomy (GTDB): domain Bacteria; phylum Bacteroidota; class Bacteroidia; order Cytophagales; family Cyclobacteriaceae; genus ELB16-189. The sequence continues at coordinate 9,378 of JAGPBO010000135.1, read as the reverse complement.
TGGCCTGTTGAGCGATTTCCTCGTAAAGAAAATCGGGATCATCTGGGGGAGAAGAATTGTTCCACTGGTTGGGTTAGGTTTATCTGGCGTGGTCATGTTGCTTGCCACTGTAACCGAAAGCAATACGATAGCGGTGATATTACTTGCGTTGGGACTTGCATTTATGGATGTTACTGCACCGGTAGCCTGGGCCATTGCCATTGGGTTGGGCAAACAACATAGTGGAGCCATAACGGGAGCTTTGAATACAGCAGGTCTGGTGGGTGGCACCGTGGCCTCGTTGGGTGTAGGTTATCTGATTTCATGGACAGGGAACTACAATCTCCCCGTTTCGCTACTGGGGATTCAGCTGATTGTTGGTGCGTTGATTACGCTGGGAATCAAGGCGGAGTCTTAATAAAATTACGAAGTGTTTTCAAACGGAGAAATTCCAGCCATTCTGAAAGGTGTACTGGTTCAACTCCCGCTCCGGGTACAGGGGCTGACTAAAAAGTCTTTCTGTCATCCCGGCCTTGAGCCGCGATCTCGAATTCTGCGTTCTCAAACGGGATACCGGGTCAAGCCCGGTATGACACTCTGCATTTTGTAGACTTTTTAATCAGCCCCTGTTGTTTCTCTCTCCTATGGGGAACAAAGCCTAATCGATATAGCGACTTTAATTAATAACCACTCTCGAAAATAGTTTCTTCGATCTACTGCTAACAATAAGAATATAAACTCCAGGGGCTAGTCCAGTTTTACTGATTTTGATTTCATGAAGCTCAGAGGCGCCCACCCTTGTTTGATCTGTGAGTACAGTACGACCCATAGAATCCGATAATTTAATCTGTACCGTTTCTTCCGGTGTGAACCCTTTCATCTGCACAGAAAATAATTCTTCCGTTGCCGGATTGGGGTAAACAATCACCACGGGATTATGACCCAATTCAAGTTCAACCAAAACAATTTTTGAATAGGTAGATTTTTTGTCAAAATCTGTTTGCTTCAATCGATAATAAGACTTGCCAATGATTGGTCTTTCATCCAGAAAGCTATAAACGGATTCTGATTGCTTGGTTCCCTTGCCGGGAATGCGAACCACCTCAGCAAACTCCTGACCATCGGATGATCGCTCAAGAGTGAAGTAATCATTATTCAATTCGGAAGCGGTTACCCATTGTATATCAACTTTGTTAGCCAACGGCTTGGCTTCAAAAGATTTTAATTGAATGGGAAGCGGATTCGTTCCTCCTGTTGCATTACCCAACGTGAATACGCTGAATGTAGCAAAGGGTGCAGAAGTGATTGTTCCTGTTCCCGCGGCTGATCCTGTGCCACCGGCATCGAACCAAACCGTGCCCGCCCCATTGGTTTTCACCACACGCAGGTTTGCCGGATCTGAAACACCATCGCTGGAGCCAATTCCATAATACAGTTTAACAGTGGCGCTTGTTAAATTGGCTACAGCCGATCGACTAATAATCCAATAGCGAACTCCTGATACTCGTTCAATAGTGCCGGGTAATGTATAGCCCAACGCTCCGGCCGATGAACTAAAATGTTCTGCTGTATAGGTTGCTGAAGCATTATCAGAATGCGTCACCAATAAAACAGCAGGTCGGTACGACCCGCTTTTTCCTACCGGGAAGGTAAGTGTTGTTGATGGTGTATTGGAAGCCAAATCAATTGTCATGGGGCCATCCACATAACTACCTGCATTACCTAATGAACTTGTACATCCATTTAATAAGGCGAGGTAATTAGCTCCTGTTGTTTTAAGAATTCCTTGTGTAAATGTGATACTGCCAGGAATGGAAGCAACCCCACCCATGGTGTAGTCAATCGCAAAACCACTTGTATTGTTGAAGACTACGCGATTGTATGTAATCGCATCGCCACCCGATCCCGCGGAAGCGGGAATGATTTGTTGATTTGCTGTACCATTAAAGGTAAGCGTAGAGGTATTGTTAAAAGTAAGCGTTCCAAAAGGTGTTCCGCCACGAACAAGATTTCTCTTAATGTTCATAGCAGCAGCATTATTAAATAGTACTTCAGTTTGCGCAGCAGCTGTTGAAGTAAATGTTAAATCACGACCGACAGATAGGATAGAATTATTATTAAAGGTAAACCCTAGTTTCATGCCTCCAGAATAACTTAACGTGAGATCTCGCCCCACAACCAATGATGATGAATTACTTAGTGTCATCGTATTGTTAGCCACCGTGCCACTTGTGCTGGTCCAAATCATATCTTGTCCAACTGTTACTGATCCTGAAGGGATGTTAAGTTGCGTGTTACTATTTCCTCCGCTTCGGGTTACGAGCATATTATTTGCAACACTGAGAACGCCATTGTTCTGAACCGTTGTGATAATTGAGTTGTTTGCAGAATTTGTTTTTATAAATCGACCATTAACGGTAAGCGTAGTATTATCAATAGTAAGGGATGTGTTTGCTGCGCTGGTTGTTATATTAACTTCCGCTGCCTGGCCTGCCGAAGTAACGTTAATCACATTATCGCGGATGTAAACAACATTACCTGCACCCGGTGTTGTTACTGAGGCTACACCGCCATAGGTAATATTCGACCACGTACTTGGTGTATTCCAATCTCCATTGGCTCTTGAATAGTAAACTGTAGGGTCAACACTATTTACGCACAACGTAAATGTTCCTCTATAACCTGCGCCAACGTAATTATCAACTGAAACATAATAGGTATTGCCAATAATAAGAGCTCCATAACTAAGAGAAATGTCGGTACTTGCTCCCGCATAGTTCGTACAGGCTAGTTGTGTTGTCCCGTTTGCTGCCCATAGGGCGACAAACGGATTTTGCATCGAACCTTCCGCTCCTCCCACTTTCACTTGTACGGTCACCGTAGCAGTTATTGCAGTAAATTTGAACCAACGATTGTAATTAGGTCCGTTGGCCCAGCAACTTCCCTTATTTTTATCAGCCGTTGCATTAAGCGTTGAGTATTCCGCATTTGGCGAGCACCAATTGTTCAAATCAGAAATTAGGGTTGCTCCTTCATAAAAGTTGTAGTCCAACACATCACTCAGGCATAAAGTAAACGTGCCCCGGTAGCTGGAGCCCGCATAATTGTCTACTGATATGTAATAGGTCTGGCCCGCGGTCAATCCGTAATAGTCTGTTTCTATATCTGTGCTACTGCCTTGGTAATTCTGGCAGTTTAACTCCGTGAGTGATGAATTCCACAAAGCAACAAACGGGTTTTGCATCGAACCCTCTGCCCCGCCAACCTTCACCTGAACTTTCATATACTGACTGGCCGTGGCCGTAAACTTGAACCAACGATTATAATTCGGACCATTACTCCAGCAAGAACCTTTGCTCTGGTCAGCTGTAGCATTCAAAGTGGAATATGCGGCATTGGCAGAGCAGCCATTAATTGTCCCGGTAACATCAAGCGCGCCTTCATAATAATTATAATCCACTACATCACTCAGGCATAAAGTAAACGTGCCCCGGTAGCCTGCTCCCGCATAATTGTCTACTGATATATAATAGGTCTGGCCCGCGGTCAATCCGTAATAGTCCGTTTCTATATCTGTGCTACCGCCTTGATAATCCTGACAGCTTAACTGCGTAAGCGAGGAATTCCACAAAGCAACAAATGGATTTTGCATCGTGCCCTCTGCTCCGCCAACCTTAACCTGAACTTTCATATACTGACTTGCCGTAGCCGTAAACTTGAACCAACGATTATAGTTCGGACCATTGCTCCAACAACTGCCCTTACTCTGGTCAGCTGTCGCATTCAAAGTGGAATATGCGGCATTGGCCGAGCAACCATTAATTGTACCCGTAACATCAAGCGCTCCTTCATAAAAATTGTAATCAACTACATCACTCAGACACAAGGTAAACGTACCCCGGTAGCTGGAGCCTGCATAATTGTCTACTGATATGTAATAGGTCTGGCCCGCGGTCAATCCGTAATAGTCTGTTTCTATATCTGTGCTACTGCCTTGGTAATTCTGGCAGTTTAACTCCGTGAGTGATGAATTCCACAAAGCAACAAACGGGTTTTGCATCGAACCCTCTGCCCCGCCAACCTTCACCTGAACTTTCATATACTGACTGGCCGTGGCCGTAAACTTGAACCAACGATTATAATTCGGACCATTACTCCAGCAAGAACCTTTGCTCTGGTCAGCTGTAGCATTCAAAGTGG
>JAGPBO010000135.1:0-5099 GCA_018063305.1 Cyclobacteriaceae bacterium | reverse complement strand
CAACAAACGGGTTTTGCATCGTGCCCTCTGCTCCGCCAACTTTAACCTGAACTTTCATATACTGACTGGCCGTGGCCGTAAACTTAAACCAACGATTATAATTCGGACCATTGCTCCAGCAAGAGCCTTTGCTCTGATCAGCTGTCGCATTCAAAGTAGTATATGCGGCATTGGCAGAGCAGCCATTAATTGTCCCGGTAACATCAAGCGCGCCTTCATAATAATTATAATCCACTACATCACTCAGGCATAAAGTAAAAGTACCCCGGTAGCCTGCTCCAGCGTAATTGTCTACTGATATATAATAGGTCTGACCTGCGGTTAATCCGTAATAATCTGTTTCAATATCTGTGCTTGAGCCTTGATAATTCTGACAGCTCAGCTCCGTGAGTGATGAATTCCACAAGGCAACAAACGGGTTTTGCATCGAACCCTCTGCTCCGCCAACCTTCACCTGAACTTTCATATACTGACTGGCCGTGGCCGTAAACTTGAACCAAACATTATAATTTGGACCATTGCTCCAGCAAGAGCCTTTGCTCTGGTCAGCTGTGGCATTTAATGTGGTAAAAGCTGCGTTGGCAGAGCAGAGGTTAATAATAGACGAAATATCTATTGCCGCTACGTAATTATCATTCGCAGGCTGAGCCCAGGCCAAGGTCGAAAACAGAATAAAAAAAAGCCCCGTCAGTATATTTTTCATGTCGCAATAACCCAAAGATTCAATTATAGTAAGGTTAATCCAACAAATGTAGCGATTGTGACCCAAATCTTACCTTGGAAGCACATGAGGATTTCCGACTACTTGTTCAAGAAGCCAAATCTCAAATTGTAACTTGATCTAAACTTTACAAATTTCCTTTCTTCATCTGCTCCGCTGCATAATTCGTAGCCCTTGCCGTTAAGGCCATGTATAATATAGAGGGACTTTGATTGCCGGTGCTCGTCATGCAGGCACCATCTGTTACAAACACATTTTTGCATAAATGCATTTGGTTCCACTCATTTAATAACGAAGTCTTTGGATCGCGGCCCATACGGCAACCGCCCATTTCGTGAATGTCTAAACCCGGTGCCTGATGGGTGTCGTATTGATTAATCTCTTTCACTCCACCCTTCTCAAGCATCGCGGTGCTTTGCTCTAAAAAGTCTTTCACCATTTTTTCATCGTTGTCATCATAACCAACCGAAGTAACTAACAACGGAATGCCCCATTGATCTTTTTCGGTATCACTCAAACGCACATGATTTGTTTCTTTCGGAATGGTTTCGCCTTGCATATACATATACACCCGCCACCGCCCCGGAGTTTGTACTTGTTTTTTCAAGTCGGCACCAATCGCATTATTCTTTTCAGCCCACCACCCTTCGCGATAAGCGCCTGTGAAGGTGGTAAACCCACCCAAGTAATCGGTGTCTTGTTTTTTCAGGTTGCGATAGTTGGCAATAATGGAGTCTGTAGGATTTCGTCCAAAATAATATTTGTCCTCAAAGCCTTCCAGCACGCCATTTACGGAAGCCCGATAATTATGAAAGGCTACATACTTGCCGAGCAATCCATTGTCGTTGCCTAGTCCGTTAGGAAAACGATTTGATTTTGAATTGAGCAACACGAGATTACTATTGAGTGCCGAAGCATTCACGAAAATAATTTTTGCTAAGTAGTCGATCACTTCGTTTGTGTTGGCATCGATGATGCGCACGCCCGAAGCTTTTCCTAATTTCTCATCATATATAATAGAGTGTACAACAGAATGCGGGCGAACAGTCAGGTTGCCTGTTTTCTCAGCCCAAGGCAAGGTTGACGATACCGAACTAAAGTAGCCACCAAACGGACACCCACGCATACATAAGTTACGGGCCTGACATTGCCCACGACCTTGTTGCAAATGAATTTCTTTTGGTTTGGTTAAATGTGCCCAGCGTGCCTGCACCATATACCGATCTGGAAAATTTTCTTTAATCTTTTGTTGCATGTGCGACTCCACACAATTGAAATCAAAAGGCGGTAGAAACTCACCATCGGGCATCGCTTCAATGCCATCTTTGTTTCCACAGATGCCAATAAAATTTTCTACATGCGAATACCAGGGAGCCACATCCTTATAACGAATAGGCCAATCGAGTCCATAACCAAAACGAGCAGGTGCTGAAAATTCATATTCACTCCATCGCTGTGTGGCACGCCCCCACGTTAAGGATTTTCCCCCTATCTGATAGCCACGTATCCAATCAAAAGGTTTCTCCTGCACATACGGGTGATCTTTATCTTCAATAAAGAAGTGTTTATTGTCTTCAGCAATTCCCGCTGACTTACTAATCAATGGATTCTCTTTTAAAAATTCTGCAGTAAGCCGTCCCCGATTCGGAATTTCCCAGGGTTGCTTGGTGGCGGTAGGATAATCTTTATTGTGTACCACATTGCGACCACGTTCCAGTACAAGCGTCTTCAATCCTTTTTCACAAAGTTCTTTGGCAGCCCAACCGCCTGATATTCCTGAGCCAATCACAATGGCATCGTATGTATTCTCTTGTGCAGTATTCTTTTCCATGATTTTTCAATTGGGTTGGTAATTTAAAATAAAAGCACTTCGCTATCAATTTAGTTTTATGTGCGAATAGATACAGATCTGTACGCAACTGAACACTTCGCTTTTAGGTGTTCTGCTTTTTAAATGGATTTGAGGCTATTTTCATTTTGGCATTATTGTTAATACTACAATTAGGAATTAATTATTGAAAATTGCCACGAAGGCACTATGACACGAAGAAATAATAAATACATAGTGGCTTAGAGTCTTAGTGGCGGAATACATTTCAACTATGAAGAAATATCAACTTGGTGAATTTGAAGAAGTAGTTATGCTTACGGTGGGCGTTCTATACAAAGAGGCTTACGGAGTTTCAATCAAAAAAGAAATTGAGTCGCGCTTAACGCGGAAGGTAAGTGTGGGCGCATTACAGTCTGCATTGAAACGGTTAGAAGATAAGAGCTACCTAAAATCATTTGAAGGTGAGGCTACCGAAGAACGAGCCGGTCGCCCTAAAAAATATTTTCAAATTACGGCACTCGGTAAACGGGCTATGGAGTATTCGAAGAGTACAAGGGATGAACTATGGAGTGCAATACCGAAGGTGGCTTGGGGGGCAAAGATCGTTGGCTTATAGACATTAGACGTAAGTAGCAAGAAGTTCTAACATCTTATGTCTTGTTACTAACGTCTAAAGAAAATTGAAATGAAAACAAATCCTCCGCAACTTCCCCTACGCTTCTTCCGCTGGTTCTGCCATCCAAAGTTGCTGAAGTACATAGAGGGCGATTTGTTAGAGTTGTATGAGGAACGAGTAAAAGAAAAAGGGAAGCGAACAGCAGATATAAAATTTTTAGGAGATGTCTTATTCCTATTTAGACCAAGCATTATCCGACCAGCAGAAGGACATGAACAATTAAACAGTTACGGTATGTATAAAAGTTATTTTAAAATAGGGTGGCGCAATTTGTTAAAGAACAAAGGCTTGTTTGCGATAAACATCTCCGGGCTTGCGCTGGGCATTGCCACTTGTCTTATGATCATGATGTTTGTAGTAGACGAACTCAGTTTCGATCGCTACAATAAGAAAGCCGATCAGATTGTTCGCGTTGTTTTAAAAGGAAAGGTTAACGGTGAAATAATAAAGGAAGCGGTAACCGCTGCACCCGTTGCAGCCACGTTAAAAAACGAATTCCCCGAAGTGCTTGAAGCTACCCGACTAAGAAGAGTAGGCACACCTAAGATAACCTACCAGAACAATATATTTAGAAACAGCAAGGCCGCGTTCGTAGATCCAAACTTTTTCGATGTATTTACACTTCATTTCATTCAGGGCGATGCGAAAACTGCTTTGCTCCTGCCCAATTCAATTGTCATCACAAAAGAGCAGGCTGAGAAATATTTTGGAAAAGAAGACCCCATTAATAAGCTGCTGGAATTTAAAGATGCGAAGGAGCAGTATAAAGTAACAGGTGTAATTGAAAAGGTTCCGGCCAATTCACATTTCCATTTCGATCTCTTTGCATCGATGGAAGGATTGGCACACTCGAAAGAAGATAAATGGTTGGAGTCAAATTATTTTACCTACCTGGTTCTTGAAAAAGGTACCGACATCAAAACCTTTGAAGCAAAAATGCCGGCCATTATTAAAAAATATATGGGGCCACAAGTTTCTCAGTTAGGAATGACTTTTGAAAAGTTTCAAGAAAGTGGAAATGAGATTGGTCTTTTTATTCAACCCCTTACAGACATTCACCTGTTTTCTGATTCTGTCGGCACCAGTGAATTAGAGCCCGGAGGTGATATCAATTCCATTTATATTTTCGGAGCCGTAGCACTCTTCATGCTACTTATTGCGTGCATCAATTTCATGAACCTCTCCACGGCCGGAGCAACCAAGCGCAGCAAGGAAGTAGGCGTTAAGAAAGTATTAGGTTCTCAAAAAAATCAATTGGTTCATCAATTTTTAATTGAGTCATTCATATCCACCGCAGTCGCGATGATCTTAGGCATTTTGATTGTAACTCTTTCCCTTTCATTATTCAATCAACTTTCAGGTAAAGAATTAGAAGCTACCTTTTTATTAAATCCAAAAGTATCAGCTGTGCTTTTAGGGTTAGGCATCTTCATCAGTTTGTTAGCAGGAAGTTATCCGGCATTCTTTCTTTCATCCATCAAACCCATTGCCGCCCTTAAAAATAAATTCTCTAATGGTAGCAAGAGCAAAGGCATTCGGAGTGCACTTGTAATTTTTCAATTCGTAATTTCTGCAACCCTCATCTTAGCAATTATTATTGTCAGTCAGCAAATGAGTTACATCCAGGATAAAAATATTGGTTATAACCGCGATCAGCGAATTGTACTTAGGGAATCATACTTGTTAGGTAAGAATGAAAACGCATTTAAGAATCAGCTCTTAACTGATCCACGGATCGAAAGCGTAACGATGTCTGCATTTATTCCTGCCGGGCCAACCGACAATAATATGACCGGTGTTTGGGTCGGTGATAATAAAGAAGACTTTAGAAGAACAGTTATTTATGGAATTGACCCAAGCTATATCCCAAC
>JAGPBO010000134.1 GCA_018063305.1 Cyclobacteriaceae bacterium | reverse complement strand
AACGTTTACAAACTTAAAATTGAATTGCTGGATGGAAGAGTGTATGAGTCAATACCCGATACCTTATTGGCTGCAGGAAATTTGGATAGCCTGTATTATTCCTTTAACAAGGTGGCAAATAACAATGATAGTTATGACTATGGCTTTGATGTCTTCTTTAATGCTTCCGTTGGGAGTAGCAACAGCAGCCGGTTTCTATGGAAGATGAAGGGTACTTTTAAAGCCGAAACCAGTCCGTATTACGCCAAGGGTTGTTTCATGCGACCTAGTGGTACGTGTAACTTTCGGCCTCTTTGTACGGGACAAAACAACATTTCCCCTCCGTACGAACCCAGTAAAGTTTACGAAACGATTGGCCCCTGCACGTGTTGCACATGCTGGTACGATATTTTTAATCCCAGCCCGGTATTGAGTGACAATAGTTTTACGACTTCAAAAAATATTGCCAATGTTAAGATAGATCGCATTCCCCTTACGGGATGGATTTTTATGCACAAGATCCGAATCGAGGTCAGTCAGATGACGCTTAGTTATAATGCCTTTCGATTTTATAAGTCAATACGCGATCAGAAAAATGCTGTTGACAATTTATTTCAGCCTGTAAGTGGCAAAATCCCAACTAACTTTATTCAGATCAGTGGCAATCCACTGGAGGTACAAGGTTTGTTTCATGCCGTTGGAGTCGATAGTAGATCTACGTACATCAGACGCGAGGATGTACCCAACGCAGATCTTATACCCATTGCTGGGGCAGGTGTAGTTTGCACGGATTTATTTCCAAATTCGACTACACAACAACCCGCTTTTTGGATTGAATAAAAAGGTCCTGGGGGCAATACGTTATAGCACATTTTCAGATTATTTTAAATATGGGTAAATTGACATCATAAATAATTCTACTATGAGAACAAAAGATGACTCCATAAACTGATTGAGACGATTGAGGATGAAGAGGCTTTAAAGGGCTACTTTAAATTAATTCAGCGACTTAATAACAACCAGACCGGTGAACTTTGGGACAACTTAAGTCCAGCTGAGAAAGGTGAACTTTTACTTTCATATGATGAGAGTTTTTGACCCAGGTAATTTAATAAGCCATAATGAGGTTAAAAAACAGCATGATAAATGCTAAGAAAATAGTCTGGACTAAAAGGGCGATTAATAAATTCAACAAAATAATTGGCTAATTAGAACAAGAATGGGGATCTAATGTGACCCAAAATTTTGTTGAAGACCTATGATATAATTGAATTGATATCAGACCAATCCGATTTGGGCACAATAGAAAACTCCGAAAAGAAAATTAGAGGTTTTTTACTGACTAAACATAATCGACTCTTCTACAGAGTAACGGAGGAGCAAATAATACTATTGAATTTTTTTGACACGAGATCGGGCCCTAAACGAAAGAGATTGAGCGGATCATAGCATTATGGATGTGGCAAGTGCTTCACTGCGTCTCTGAAAGCTCGTCATTAAGACTGTAGCATGCTAATAAGCCCGCACCAACTTCCCATCCATATAATTGATATACGAACGATTGACCACACGCATACCCCCCGGGGTTGGGTAGTTTCCTGTAAAGTACCAATCGCCTGCGTGGCCGGGTATAGCCTTATGTAAATTATCGATAGTTTGAAAAAGGACTTGAAGGTTAGCTTTCATTCCAACGGGCCGTACAATATCTGTTATCTTTTCAGAGATTTCTTCGTAGGTAAATTGATCGTACAAGCGCTTTACATAGTTGGTCGGTATAGAATCTTGTTCTGCCTGGCGACATAGTTCATACACTTCACCCAATAAATAATCTTTCCCTTGCTCTTTAATGAGTTGGATTACCGCCCGGAAGGCAACAAACTCACCCATTTTACTCATATCAATACCATAGCAATCCGGAAAGCGAATTTGTGGAGCCGATGATACGACCACCACTTTTTTGGGTTCAAGTCGATCAAGCATTTTAAGAATACTTTTCTCTAAGGTGGTGCCACGTACAATCGAGTCGTCAATTACCACCAGCGTATCTTTTCCTTTATTCACGACTTCATACGTAGTGTCGTAAACATGGGCTACTATATCATCGCGATGAATATCATCGGTAATAAACGTACGCAGCTTTACATCTTTGGTTACAATCTTTTCAATCCGTGGACGGAACGACAAAATATCATCGAGCGAATCTACCGAAGGCTTGGCATCAATGATAATATCTTTTTGTTTGCTGATCAGGTAATCTTCAATGCCTGACATCATCCCCATAAAAGCAGTTTCGGCTGTATTGGGGATATAAGAAAAGATGGTATTCTTTAAATCGAAATTGATAGACTTAAGCACCTGGGGCACGAGCAACTTTCCAAGTTGTTTTCGTTCCTGATAGATTTCAGGATCGGTACCGCGTGAAAAATAAATTCGCTCGAAACTGCACGATTTCTTTTCAAGCTCTTTTATAATTTCCTGCTGTTGAAACTCTCCATTTTTGTTGATGATCAGTGCGTGGCCGGGTCTTATTTCCTTTATCTGCGAATAATTTACATTGAATGCAGTTTTGATAGCAGGCTTTTCAGAAGCGACTACCACCACTTCCTCATCGGCATAGTAGTAAGCAGGCCTGATGCCTGAAGGATCGCGCACTACAAATGAAGAACCTGAACCAGTGAGACCTGCCATGGTGTAGCCGCCATCAAAATCTTTACAGGCTCGTCTCAGTACCCGACCTAAGTCGAGTTCATTTTCAATGATCTCGGATACTTCTCTATTGCTATAATCGTCCTTATACTTTTCAAACAAACTTTGTACTTCTAAATCCAGGAAATGACCAATTTTTTCCATTACCGTAACGGTGTCCACTTTGTCTTTCGGGTGCTGACCTAAATCAACCAGCACCTCAAACAACTCTTCCACGTTGGTCATGTTAAAGTTTCCCGCCATGACCAGGTTTCGGCTACGCCAGTTATTCTGTCGCAAAAAGGGATGCACATTTTCTATGCTGTTGATGCCGTGGGTGCCATAGCGCAAATGGCCAAGCCACAGTTCGCCACTAAAAGCAACATTCTCCTTTAGCCAGTTTTCGTCTTTGAATTTTTCTTTCCCGGCTTTCTGGGCCTTGATGTATTTCTTTCCAATTTTTTTGAAGAGATCAGCTACGGGTTGACTTTTTACAGACCGGTAGCGGCTGAAGAAACGGTACCCGGGTTTTTGATCTATTTTAATATTAGCAATGCCGGCTCCATCCTGCCCACGATTATGCTGTTTCTCCATCAGAATGTACATCTTATTAATGGCGAACATAGGGCCATACTTATCGATGTAAAAGGAAAGGGGTTTGCGCAAGCGAATGAGGGCTATGCCGCATTCATGAAGGATGGAATCACTCATAAATTTGAATTTTCTTGTCGCCCGCTACTTGCCCGTATAATTTGGCGATTAGGTAGCTATTAAAGTACAAAGGTAATCCGATTAATCCATCCCATCAAACCACCGGGCTGTAAGAAGAGATAGATTAGCGTGACAACCAAAATGCCGTGTAAAAGATTTCTTGCCACAGAATTTTTTATAGGCTCTGCTGGTTTTGCCGTTTCCTTCATAAAAAGGAAGTAGGGAATTTTGAGATAGAAAAATAGAGAAATAACTGTATTCATTAGGCCAATGATAAAAAGAGCCAATAAAATCGTGCTTTGAGTTTCCTGATAGGTTGCCCAAAGCGAACTGAAAATCAGAAGTTTAGCCGTAAAGCCTGCGGTTGGTGGCAGTCCCGTAAGGGCAATCATACTTATTAAAATTGCGAATGCCGGAAAGAATGACAGCCTGCCCAATCCAGAAAATGCAGTCATGGAATTAATTTCGAAAGACTCTTCATATTGATTTAGAACAGAGAACGCAAGGAAGTTCATCAATAAAAAAACAGTGGAGTAGAATAGCATAAAATGTAAGCCCTCCATGCCCAACACAGTTACTCCAATTAGTAAGAAGCCAGCCTGAGCCACGGACGAGTAGGCAAGCATCCGTTTAGGATTTGTTTGCGCTAAGGCGGATAAATTTCCGATTAGTATAGAGATGATCGAGATCGCAGCGATGATCGCTTGCCAGGGAAACCCAGACTGGCCGAAAAGTTGAACGGCCAAAACGAATTTTACTAAAATGGTTAACCCCGCTAGTTTGGGTACGATCGAAATAAAAGCAACAACTGGTGTGGGTGCCGATTCATAAACATCAGGTGCCCATAAATGAAATGGGGCTGCGCTGATCTTAAACAGAAATCCCGCAAGGGTAAGTAACGAGGCAATAAGCAGGAGGGGTGATTTAACTTCGATGAGTGCATTTAGAAATTGATCGGAGGAAAAATCAAGGGTACCGCTTAATCCATAGATCAATGACATGCCATAAATCATACAGGCCGTAGCCACGGTACCGAAAAGGAAATATTTCATGCTTCCTTCCGCACTTTTTTTATCAAAGCCAAAGCCGGCCAGCATATAGGAACTAAGCGAAACTAATTCCAGCGACAATAAAACCATGACAAAGTTCATGCTACTAGCCAACAGGCATGAGCCTAAGATGATGGCATCAAGTAATACTATAAACTCGGGCGCGGTATCATCTTTTCTTTTTGTTGAAATGAGGATTGTTAAAATTCCGCCACTCAGAAACAGAAGTTTAAAAAAGGCCGAGAAATCATCCAGTCTCATCATGCCTCCAAAAAGAGCTACGGGTTGCTTTGGCCAGGTTTGGATAATGATTACGATCGCTATCAAATACGTAATCACAGCAAGGGTGTGAATAATGGCTTGCTTATTTTTTTTGAGGATTAACCCAAGCACCAGCGTTATTACCAGGGATGCGATCAGGATCAGTTCGGGTAACAAATGCGTTACACTTTCAGCAATGGATAATAATTGATCCTTTAGCTCCATGGTGGCTTAAGGCTTAATAAAATTTTCAAAAGAGAACCAGGTTCCGATAAAGTCGGTGGCGAAGGGATTAATATAATTGAGCAACAGTTGTGGAAACACGCCAAAGATTACTGCAGCCACGGCCAGGGGCAACAGCATGGAGTATTCTCTCCGATCAATATCCGATAATTCTATTAATGAATTTCTTACTGCATATTTTCCATAAAACATGCGTTGGATAGTCCACAAATAATATCCCGCGCTCAACAGCAAGCCGAGTGTTGCCGTAATGGCCATCCAGGTTGGCACAAGTCCATTAATTTCCTGCGATCGGAAAGCTCCGAAGAAAATCATCACTTCACCCATAAAGCCCGACAAGCCAGGTAGTCCCATCGAAGCAAAAAAGGCAATCAACACAAAACCCGTATATGATTTCATTTTACTGGCAAGGCCGGAATAATTTTCTATCAGGCGGTCGTTCGTGCGATCGTATAATACGCCAGCAAGTAAGAATAGCATTGCCGAGATAATTCCATGACTTACCATTTGGTATATCGCACCGGTAACACCTTCAACAGTTACCGAAGCAATACCTAATAAAACAAACCCCATGTGCGATACGGAAGAGTAAGCAATGAGTCTCTTTAAATCTTTCGATGCCAGCGCATTCAACGCGCCATAAATAATTGATACGAGACCCATCAAGCCCACCACCCAGCCAAAGTATATAGCACCATCGGGAAAAATGGGATAGGCAAAACGTAATAATCCGTAGCCTCCAAATTTTAAAAGTAACGCAGCCAGAATTACCGAGATGGGCGTTGGCGCCTCTACGTGTGCATCAGGAAGCCAGGTGTGAAAAGGTACCGCGGGCAACTTTATCATGAACCCAATAAATAATAAAAGGAAGGCCCAAAACCGAAGTGAATAAGACCCCAGTTGAGAAGCAGAATCAATTGCCAAAACACTTCCGGGTATCAGGTTGCTGGCATGCTGCATGTGAAGAACATTGAATGTATGAACGAAGCGTTCACCCGATTCTGGTGTTTTAACAGACAGATAAAGTCCAATCATTACGATCAGAATAAAAATAGACCCTAACAGCGTGTAAAGAAAAAACTTAATCGAAGCATATTCTCGTTTCGGCCCACCCCAGATTCCGATAAGGAAATACATAGGGATCAACATGAATTCGAAGAATACATAAAAGAGTAGAAAGTCGAGGGCGCAAAAACTTCCTAGAATGGCTGCGTTAAGAATCAACAATAAAATAAAATAGCCTTTATGATTTTTATCGATAGTCCATGATGAAATGGTTGCTATTAGCATGATGAAAACCGAAAGTGCTACGAGCGGAAAACTTAAGCCATCAAGAGCGACAAAATATTCGGCCTGTAAGGTTCCCCACGAACCTAATTCTATCGAGATCCACGGAAGTTTTTCAATGAATTGATAACTTTCATTAAACATGTAGTGATTAAAAATCAACGCCAGGATGCCGACCTGAATAATATTGATAGCCAGTGTTAACACTCGGAAACTATGGGTAAGCCGTGCGGGAATAAAGAGTGCCAGCAAGGCAGCTAAGAGGGGAGAAAAGATCAGGTAGGAAAGCAGATGCATCAGTATAAAATCCAAACTATAAAAATAACAAGTCCAGCCATGGACCAAAGCAGGTACGATTGAATTTTTCCATTAACCACCGAACGGGTTATGGCACCAAAGCCCAGCGTACTATACGAAATTCCGTTTACAACACCGTCAACGAGCCTGGAATCCGACCAGGATACCATGTGCGCAAAGGCAACCTGAAGATAAGCAACGCCATGAATGAATTTATCGATCCATTTTTTGTCGAACATTAGCGCTCGGTTTGATAGATACAAAGTGAATTTGATAAAATAACTATTTATACTATCGAGAAAAAGGTGTGGCACAAAGGTAGGCTGCAAAGGGCTGAGTTGTTTTTTTCGAAACATATAAAATCCAGCCAGCAGAGCTGTCATGATAAGTGCTAAAGAAAGAATAAAGACGAGTCCATGCGCATTGCTGGCGATGGGAAGTACTTTGCTGATTACCGAAGTGAGCTGCCACGATGAGGGAGCAAATAGAAACGTAAGTGCCCCTAAGGCCAGAATCAGGATGGGCACACGCATGATCACGGGTACTTCCACCAGATTGTTTTCTTGCTTAGGGTTACTGAAAAAAATAAACCATACCAATCGGAAAGCATAAAGGGGTGTAATAAATACGGTTAACCACGCACCGGATAAGATTAACCATTTCCATGAAAAGGCCGTGCCGGCCCAGGTTGTCATGTCTGCCAAAATCAATTCTTTAGATAAGAAACCCGTAGTGAGCGGTAAACCTGCCAATGCTCCGGCACAAATAATAAATGCTATAAAAGTAACAGGCATTTTTTTACGTAATCCTCCAAGGTTACGAATGTCTTGCACATCAAAATTATCAGGAGCAGATGGGTGAGCCTGATGCATGGCGTGAATAATAGAGCCGGCACCCAAGAATAAACCAGCTTTAAAGAATGCGTGATGTAATAAGTGAAGAAAGCCACTATCGGCTGCGCCAGAACCAATAGCCATAATCATAAAACCCAATTGCGAAATTGTGGAATAGGCAAGAATTCTTTTTATATCAAATTGAGCAAGCGCACCGAAGGCACCGGTTACGGTAGTCAATGCGCCAACGATAGAAATCAGGACGAGACAATCCGAAGTAAATACGGGTTCAATACGAATCAATAAGAACACACCAGCTGCTACCATAGTTGCCGCATGGATCAACGCTGACACGGGCGTGGGGCCTTCCATCGCATCAGGCAACCAATTGAAAAATGGAAACTGAGCAGACTTGGCAATTATGCCAATGAAAATACAAATACCGGCAACAGTTAACCAAGGCGAATGGAGTTGAGTAAGGGAAGTTATTTCTAGGCTATCGGTAATCGACCAAAGAATCATAAGGCCAATAAGAAAGCCGAGATCGCCAACCTTGTTGATGATAAAAGCTTTTGCTGCTGCTTTTGCTGCTTTTGGTTTTTCATACCAATGGCCAATCAGGCGATAGGAACTAAATCCAACAAGCTCCCAGAAACAAAAGGTCAAAAACAAGTTGCTGCTCATCACCAATCCCAGCATGGCAAATGTAAATAACCCAAGCTGACTGAAATAACGGACAAGGCCTTTGTCATTGGCCATATATCCAATAGAATAAACATGAACCAGTAGCGAGATCAGGGCAACAACGCCAACCATGCTAAGCGATGTTCGGTCTAGTAGGAAGCCAGCTGTGATAATTTTATTGTTAAGCGTAAACCAATCGACAGTAGAAATTCTGACTGTATTTAAATCTCCCTGGAAAATCAGCAGTAAGGAAATTATAAACGTGATTAGCATAAGTAAACTGCTTAGCAACGGGGCAAACCAGGCAACCTTATCTTTGATAAAAAATCCAAAACATGCTGATAGCAGAGGCAAACAAAGTGTGATCAGTGCCAATAGAAAGGGAGAGGAAAGAAATGATGTTTCTGTCAAAACTTTTCTTTTAGTTCATTGATCTGATCGGGAACGGACGTGTGATAATAATGATAGGTTTTTAAAATGATGGCAATCCCAACAGCAGCTTCACAAACCGCTACTAAAATGATAAACAGAGCGAACAGTTGACCGTTCAGGTTTTGCTTTTGATAATTGAAAACTACCAGGTTAAGATTGGCGGCATTCAACATCAATTCAATCCCGATAAGAATCATAATCGCATTTTGCTTAGTAAACGTAATCAGTAAACCTGAACAGAAAAGAAAGGTGGCGAGATAGAAGAGGAGGTCGGATTTAACCATGCGTATTTTTTTTGAATGAGGAAGCGGTAAGGGCAGCGCCAACCAGACAAACCAATAATAAGATTCCGCTTAATTCGAAAGGGGCTACATACGTGCTCATAAGTTCGGTACCGACTTGCTTGATGTGAGTTTCTGTTGCATCGGACGTTGCACTTTCAAAGATCACCTGATTATAACTGTAGACTATCACCGCACACAAACTCAGGGAAATAGAAATTCCGGCTATCCAGTTTTGTGAGTTGACGTACAGATGTTTTCCTGAAATTCTATTGGTAAGCATAATGCCGAAGATAATAAGTACCATAACACCTCCTACATAAATTAAGAGTTGTGTAATGGCAAGAAACTCTGCATTGAGTAAAGCGTAAATACCGGCCAGAGAAATTAAGCAAACCAGTAATGAAAGGGCGGCATAAAATACATTACGATTCAGGATAATAATTAAAACAGATCCAAGGGATGCGCATATAAATAGGTATAGTACAAACTCTTGCACAGCTATTCGGGTTTTGAAGGTGAAGGTGAAGGTGTGGGTGTAGGTAGTTTGATCCGGGGTTTAAACACTGGCTTGGCACTTATACCAGTTGCATTCGCTGGCGGGGTAGTGGAGATTTTGGCTGCCTGGTGTTCCTCCCATTCTTTTCTGCGAAACTCAATTTCTTCTATTGTCATATCACCAAATCCAAAATTATGTTTAGTGATGTCAAACACGGAGAAGTCATACTCTTTCGTCATGGTAAGACTTTCGGTAGGGCATACGGTAGTGCATAAGCCACAGAAGCAACACTTGGCCATGTCGATATCAAACTTGGCAGCATAAATCCGCTTAGGTGTGCCATCCGAAGTTTTTCCAAACTCTTCTGCTGACCGTATTGGTTCAATTTCAATGCAATCAACCGGACAGATCTTGGCACATTTGTCACAAACAATACAATCCTCAATTTCGTTGTGCAACTTATAACGGCCATTATCCGGCACAGGGATAGTTTCAAGAGGATATTGTACGGTGGCTATGCCGGTTTGTTTCTCGAAATAACCTGATTCCTGGATGGAGATCTTATTTCTGCTTTTTCGCGCCTTTACCAGATGATTAAATGTAAGTGCCAAACCCCGTGTTAACGTTTGTAACGCGTAGGTAAAGGAGGACCAATATGATGATTTCTTCTCCATGACGAATAAGCAAAAATAGGAGGAAAATAGATAAAGGCTGTACTAAGCCTTTTTAATGGTGAAATAAAAGGTACTACCCCTCCCAACTTCGCTCTCCAGCCAGATTTGGCCGCCATTTTTTTCAATAAATTCTTTACAGAGAATAAGCCCTAATCC
>JAGPBO010000324.1 GCA_018063305.1 Cyclobacteriaceae bacterium | reverse complement strand
TAACAGCACTGGCATTGTGCGGTTGATAAATCTCTTCCAGCACCAGCGTAATGTGCCGGGTACGAAAATTTAAAACCTGCTCTACTACTTCCTTTCGATGATCGGTTAAGTACGTGGAGAAGTGATTAATAAGAAGTTTATTTCTCGTGATTTCATCCATTAATAATGAATCCAAAAAGTTGTAAGATCAAAGTAACTAAAGATGCGTGACACAAAAAATTATTTGATCCCAGCGAAAACTCAGATCTGGGTAGAAGAAAAGTATTCTGTGGCAACACCCAGTTTTTTAAACATGGATGATTGACCTTCACGTGTAAGGCATAGTCTGCTCTCTTCTTCAACAATCTCATTTAAAAGAAATGTCATACCTTTGCATTTTATTTTTAGAAAATGCTCAAAATTGCTTCATTTTTAGGCCTATTAGCGATTTCTCCCTTTGCAGTTTTCGCACAAGCTGACTTTACAAAGATTCTTGAATCAGCGCCTTATACTGATAGTCAACGTTTGCAGGTAGAGCAGTTCGCTAAAGATTTTTTTATTTCTGCAAGCACTACTACTCTCACCCCTGATGCGGAAACAATCGATAATTTCAATAATTGGAAAAACTGGAAGACGGTAGAAAACTATACGTTTGGCAAAGATCGCGGTAATCTAACCATGATTGCGGATTTGAATGCCCTTCACCCCTACTTCAGAGAAAAGATCATAACACTTATCAATGCCTGTAAGGCTAAAGGAATCGAACTTGCTGTGGTGGAATCTTTTCGCACACACAGCAAGCAAAATGAATACAAGTACATGGGTAAAAAATATACCCGAACTGGTGGTGGCGGTTCTAAACATCAATATGGGTTGGCCGTAGATGTTGTTCCGGTAATTGATTCAGTCGCCCAATGGGATAATGCAAAACTTTGGAGAAAAGTTGGTGCTGTTGGCGAGCAGTTAGGGTTACGCTGGGGCGGAAGATGGAAAGAACTTTACGATCCCGGACATTTTGAATGGACGGGTGGATTAAGTAGTTATCATCTCGCCAGAGGTATGCAGCCGCGGGTACCTAAGGTAGAAAAATACGCTTGCATTGAAGAAGAAATTAATCAGCTAACAGAATACTGGAAGGCCTGGGAGGTAGAACAATCTACCGTTGCTCGTAAACAGGTATCGGCAACTAAAATGAAGTAATCATTTTAATTTAATCCTTCACCCGCATCTCAATCCGTCTATTTAAGGCGTACTTCTTTGGTATTCTCTCTTGCAATAGGTTTTCCTTTCAAAATTCAGAATATTCATTTTTTTTAGAACTACAAAACAGGGTTTCTATTTATAATAGGTGGATCAATAAAATATTCGAACTTTGAATAGAATTACAGCTGCGAAACTATGGGATGTAAAAAACTTTTCTTTGTCTATTGGTTACTATTGCTTTTCACATCTGGCTATACGCAGAAATTATATATTGCTGAAAATGGAGCAACAGACATAAGAAGGAGCAATAGTGATGGCACTTCACTGGAGACTATCAATGGGAATGCGTTTGTCAGCACCTTGAGAAGCCTGGTATTCGATGAACAACGAAATACTGTTTTTTGGATCGAGTCTAATACAATTATTAGAAAAGCAACCCTGACCGTAATCGGTGGTAACACCCGTTTAGACTACTCTTCGAGCTTTGTCAGTGTTACAGGTGCATTTTTTCAATCTCTTGCCATAAATCCAAAAACACGAGAATTACTTATGTCGAGCAATGGAGGGATATATAAAATTAGTCTTGACGCTTCAGGGACCACAACAGTTTTACCCGCTGCCCTCATTTCGCCATTCAATATTTCAACGTTTGATGTTGATTTAGTTAACAATAAAATTTATTTCCTAAGACCAATCACTACCACAGAAATATGGATGGCCAATTTGAACGGAACGGGATTGACCAACATTGTCCCAAACACAATTGGTACCGAATCCATGCGTGATATTACAGTTGATCCTATCGGGGGAAAAATATACTATACCAACGTCAGTGGAGCAACGGGTCAGGTGGTTACCCGAAACCTTACGGGAGCAGATCCTGCGGTTGCAATAGTCACATCACTCCCAAATACCATAAAAGGAATTTCACTGGATATCAATAGTGGTTTTGTCTTTTGGGCAGATGGCGCTACCGGTACTTCAGGTGCTATCGGAAGAGCTAAACTCAATGGTACTGGAAAAATAAATGTAGTAACAGGCCTCAATACTCCTGTAGATGTAGCCTTGGATTTCAGTTCTTCTCTCCCACCAAAACTTTACTGGAATGAAGCAGGCATCGATGAAGTACATCGTATCAATCCCAACGGATCGGATTTTGAACGTTATCATTTCAATTTTGGCGCTACCCCCAATGGCATCGCCATTGATCAAAAAACAAGGTATGCCTATTGGACCGATGAAACGCAGGCAAACATTATTAAAGGATTTATCAATGAAACTACTTTTTCTGACCTTGATACTTTAATTGACTACGCCAATGCAGCCAATGGAATTGGTGGTATTGCTTTGGATCCCTCCAATCACATGATGTACTTTGCCTATACAGCCGGTAATAGAATTCAACGAGCTGATTATAATTTGCCTACTCCTATTACTGCCGGCTCCATCCAGAACCTGGCTACGATCAACAATCCCTTTGGCGTTGCCATTGATCTGGTGAAGCGAAAATTATACTATACCTCCAATAGCCTTGGCCCAACCAATACCGGAACATTAAGCCGATCGAATCTGGACGGAACAAATCAGGAGGTACTGATTACGCAAAGTATTGCATCTCCGCAACGTTTTATGCGCGATGTAAAAGTGGATGCAAAAAATGGAATTGTCTATTGGGCATTTACCCAGACCAACGGATTGGGAACAATCTATAAAGCAGATATTACCAATGT
>JAGPBO010000323.1 GCA_018063305.1 Cyclobacteriaceae bacterium | reverse complement strand
TCTTGGCATCGGCAGGAATGAGAAATAAAAGCAAAGAGTTTCTTTCAATATGTTTAAGAAATCGAATGCCTAACCCTTTGCCTTCAGCAGCACCTTCTATTATTCCCGGAATATCGGCCATTACAAAAGATCGATCGTCACGATATTTTACAACACCCAGGTTTGGTGTAAGCGTAGTAAACGCATAGTCGGCAATTTTAGGCTTAGCAGCTGAAACCACCGAAAGTAAAGTTGATTTGCCGGCATTAGGAAATCCTACCAACCCCACATCCGCCAAAAGTTTTAGCTCTAATACAACCCATTGATCAAGGCCAGGCTCTCCAGGCTGCGCATGCTGCGGTGCCTGATTGGTGGCTGTAGCAAAAAATGAATTTCCTTTTCCGCCACGGCCTCCGGGAAGTAAGATAACCTCTTTGCCGTCTTCATTAATTTCGCACATTAATTCCTTCGTCTCAAAATCCCGGGCAACGGTTCCTAAAGGCACTTCGAGAATAATGTCTTTTCCAAAGGCACCCGTACAATTTTGAGATTCACCCGGCTTGCCAACTTCAGCAAAAACATGCTTTCTAAATTTGAGATGAAGCAAAGTCCACAACTGCGCATTGCCCCTGAGAATAATGTGACCTCCGCGGCCACCATCTCCACCATCTGGGCCTCCCTTTTCTATAAATTTCTCGCGATGAAAATGACGGCAACCGGCTCCGCCATGCCCCGAGCGCCCGTTAAATTTTACATAGTCGATGAAGTTCGGTGAAGACAAGGGAATTACGATTTATGATTTTTGAATTACGATTTACTGATGCGGTTGATTTCTTTCTACTAATGACTCAGCACGGAAGCTTATACCTTAATTATCTTACAAAGATTTTCGAAGATTTCGTCAACAGCTCCAATACCATTTACCGTCTTTAAACGATTCTGACTTTCATAAAACGGAAGCACATGAATGGTTTTGGTAAAATATTCATTGATGCGTTTGTTTAACTTGTCTTCTTCATCATCGGCCCGATTATCGATTATCCTACGTTTGGCAATACGACAACGAACTTCTTCTTCGGTAACATCCAGGGCAATCACATAATGAATGGCTGTGCCATTATCTTTCATAAATTTATCCAACGCTTCGGCTTGTGGTACGGTGCGGGGGAAGCCATCAAAAAGAAATCCTTTTGCTTCAGGATTTTTGTTAAGTTCTTCTTTAAGCATGGCGATGGTAATTTCATCAGGTACCAGCATGCCGCTGTTCATTATTTCTTTTACTTGCTTGCCTAAAGGGGTGTCATTTTTGGTATGCCACCGAAAAAGATCACCGGTACTAATATGAACAAAGCCATATTTGCGGATGAGTTTCTCGCTTTGTGTGCCTTTGCCTGCCCCGGGCGGGCCAAAGAGAACAAGATTGATCATACTAACGGTCTAGGTTTAGGTAAAGTTGGGCAAGATAAGGATCAATTAGGCATTAGCCAACTACTGAACTTGCTACTTGTTGCTGGTTTTCGGATAACTTTTTCAAGTTTCCAGTATCCGTCACAGAGCTTTATAAATGTCCTTGTAATTACGACCCAGCCCATCATAGTCGAGGCCATAGCCCAACACAAATTCATCTTCTAGATCGAAGCCCACGTATTTTACTTCGATATTTTTTTCGCGTGCCGGCTTTTTGCGGAGCAACGAAACGGCCTCTACAGACTTAGCTCCGCGATCCCGAAGTTCAGTCAAAATCTTATCCAGCGTAAGGCCAGAGTCTACAATGTCTTCAACAATAATAATGTGTTGGTTGAAGAGACTTTCATCATGACCAATTAATGTCTTAAGTTGGCCCGTACTGGAAGTGCCTGCATACGATGATGTTTTCACAAAGGATACTCGGCAGTCAATCTTTATCTCCTTTAGTAAATCAGCAGCAAACATAAACGAGCCGTTGAGGATTGGAAGAAATACGGGAGTTTTTCCTTCATAGTCTTCGTTAATCCTAATGGCCAATTCGGCAATTTTTGCTTCTAATTTTGCTGCAGGAATAAACTTTTTAAACTCCAGATTATTGATTTTAAGATTCGCCATAGAAGAACAAAGGTAATTCAATTACCAAAACCAGCATCTTTAAAATTATTGCAATTGGAACATGCGGGAAGCCTGGGATTTCCTTTTGGAAACAATGGATGATCAATAATATGGTTAATTTAAAATTGTAGCTAGAATTTCATGGATAGGTACAATCAAAATGTTTCGATAGAAAATCTCTGTACTCAGATTGAATTTGAAGTTTTTTCTTTTGTTACGGATACCAGTTCTTAAATAAGATAGATTCACCCTCGGGGGCGCTCTTCGTTTTGCTTCCGGGTGGTAATCTCAAGTTACGCCCATTCCATTTTTGGGAAACTGAATCCCTGTTTGATAAAGCTTTTAATCCACTCTGATGAGACCAGAGCGACTAAAGTGCCTTTTCACTAAAAAAATGGACTTTTTAGAATTTTAATCTATGGTGATCAAAGCTGTTTGATTTTTGCCAATAGGAAGGGAGAGATACTCGATTAAACGTAGTGTCTTGATATTATGGAAACAGAAGTGATGGTGTCAATTGTTCTCATTTTAATAGTTGCAGGAGGGTTGATTCTCTTCTTGATAAGGGAGCAATTTTCAGGTGCGGATTTTCAACACAGTATTGTTGGGGTGTGGTTTAACGAACATCTCAATATTCGAATTCTGATGTATGATGTGGACTCGGTTTTTCAGGGTTCGGTGGTGTGGGCTGATAGTTTGAACAACTCAATTTTGGGAACCCGAGTTGTGGAAAATTTAAAGGTTGGATTCTTTAATATTTGTAAAGGAACTTATGTGGATCCATCAACGTCAGAAAAATATGATCTGCGATTATCCTTGAAAGGGAAAAGTATAATGAAGCTAAAAGCTTTTCATAAAGGAACCCAGGA
>JAGPBO010000322.1 GCA_018063305.1 Cyclobacteriaceae bacterium | reverse complement strand
TTGACATTACGCTTACGGATGAACTGAAGCGGGAAGGTATCGCTCGCGATTTTGTAAACCGCGTTCAAAATCTTCGCAAGGATATGGGACTGGCGGTATTGGATAAAATTTCAATTGAAGTAGAAAAAGATGGCGAAATAGTTTCTTCTGCCTTGATGGAACATAAAGAATATATCCGTACGGAAACCCAGGCACTTTCGTTGGAGTTAACGAAGAAACTTTCAGGTGCCAGCGAAGTGGACATGGATGAGTTTATACTAAAAGTGAAAATAACGGTGAACTAAATGGTTTCAGTGTTGATGGAACAGACTAAAATGAATTACAAAAAATATTTTTTCATTGCCCTTGCTGTTATCCTGCTTGACCAATCGAGCAAAATGTTGGTGCATAATTTTATGTATATCCACCAGGAAGTAAATGTGTTGGGCGATTGGTTCCGGCTACATTACCTGCTAAATCCGGGTATGGCTTTTGGCATCCGGTGGGATAACGAGTTTGGTAAATTAGCCCTTACTATTTTTAGAATCTTCGCCATGTTTGGTATTTCTTATTATCTGGTTAAGATGGTACAGAAACCGGCCCACAAAGGATTTTTAATTTGTCTCGCGCTTATTTTAGGAGGTGCCGTAGGTAACGTAATTGATAGTACTTTTTATGGGGTGTTTTTGAATAACGCCCCCATCGAAGCGCCCACCAAATGGTTTCACGGCCAGGTGATTGACATGCTTTATTTTCCACTATTCAATTTTTATTGGCCCGGTTGGGTTCCTTTTAAAGGCGGATCGTATTTTGAGTTTTTCAGTCCTGTGTTCAACATTGCCGATTCCTCAATCTTTATTGGGGTAGTAACTATTCTTTTTTCTCAAAAGAAATTTTTTAGTGAAGAGTTTCCTGCTGAAACAATTGAAACAACGGAAATTTCTATTTCGCAGACCGATACAGATGAAATTCAGCCACCACAGGACGTAAATATACCTCGCGCTTCGGGCGAGTAATTTTTTTATCAGGTATTGCTAGTATTTATGCCACGAGGTTGCGTTTCTCCTTGGATACTGCGATCTTTTGTCATTCATGAAGAAAGCATCAGCTAAACGAATCCCTAAAGAAATTCTCGACCTTATTCGCGAGCAGCTTGCACGCACTGGTTTTCACGAATCAGTGGGCACGGGTCGATGGAGTTTTATACACGGTTTACAAAAGGCAGTAAAAGATTTTGTTAAGAATACTGAAGCCTTAGATCCCCAACTTTCTATCAGCTATCCCCAAGGGCCTTCCGAAGACTTGTTGCGCAGAGCATTCAATTTAAAAAGCCCGCCAGGAGCAACGCAATCACTTCGAAATCTGTTAAGTCTTTTCGCTACCCAAAATCAATTGGATTGGAATAGTTTGATTCACGATCGGTTTACCACTAAGTATAAAAGTTTGCTGGATGCTTCCGAGGAAGAAGTGGAGTCAGATTCAACACCTCCTCTTGATCCAACCAATATGGATACGTTTGCAACAAAAATCGCGAACGTTTTGCTTGAAAAATTGAGCAAGAAGGAAATCGATTTGATTAAAGAACAGATGGATGATGATACAGCCTTGCGTGAGGCCACCGAAGAAACCATTGCGGGTCTTTATGTGCCTTCATTAAACGATCCATCAAAACCAGAATTTCCACCACGGCCATTTTATGAGCCTCGCTTTCCGGCCTCCAATACAATTCGCATAGAAGTACCTGGCTTTACCAATGTGTGGTTAAAAGATGAAAGCACAAATCCCACAGGCACGCACAAGGCTCGTATGGCCTGGGAGGTTTTAATTAAAGCCAAGCGTTATAATATTAAAGAAGTGTCTATCATTTCTTCGGGTAGTGCGGCAGCCGCTATTCAACATTTTTTTAATCTGTATAAAGTGAACACCAAATTGAAAGTACTAATGGATTATCGCATTAGTGCGGACATCAAACAATCTCTTCGGGCTATGGGGTGCGAGGTATTTGAAACAGATCTTAGCAGAGAATCACTTACGGGTAAAGAGATCAAAGAATTAACCAATAACAAAGAAGGTATTGATATCACCTATCGCGAGATTCTCGATCGCTTCAATGATAATTATTACGATTGGTTATCCTATGAAGTATTGAATGAAAACCCGGCTTATTGTTTTGTTCCGTTTGGTACAGGCGATTTGTTCATCAATATTTTAATTATTGTTGAACGTGAATTTAATAACCGCATTTATCGGCACGATCCCCGCTTTCAAGGCGATATTCAGAAAATCACCCGATGTAATTTTATGGGCGCCACTACCCGCGATGCAAACTCGCGCATGGATAAACTGTTTTCCTATTATCTGCCTTCACTGGATGACTATCAGTTTTATATTAATTCCCTGATTCAAAATGATCGTATTGGTAATCTGTCTGGTATTTTAGATGTGGATGAAAGCTTTGTGGAAGAGGCGTTGGAAATTATTCGCAATCATTCTGTGCGCTGCGAACCATCCGGAGTAGCCGGCCTCGCCTTGTTGCTTCAAATGAAAGATGAATTGCCCAGTGATGAAAAAATGTTGATCATTAACACGGGATCAACAATTTATCCCGGCAAGGGTAATTAAGCCATTAGTTGTACTGGCAGAAGTCCCAGAGTTTCTTACTGGAAAATAAGCCTATGCGGTCCCGAACCATAATTCAGTTTATTGGAATTTTGATTGCTGTGATCATCGTAATTTTGCTTTATCAGGCTTAAGTCGGTTGATTCCCCAATACCTTTTTCTATTTTTGCCACACACCCTAACCCGTGTTCTGTGTCCTCACAAAACACCATAGTTTGGTCTGCATCGATACAGATCAATTGAAAGTTTGGGAGTAATTTTACGGACATGGCAGAAACACTTATTATCTCACAATCAACCGATAAAGCGTCAAAATACCAGACGCTTATTCCACAAATTGAAGC
>JAGPBO010000321.1 GCA_018063305.1 Cyclobacteriaceae bacterium | reverse complement strand
CAAATTATTCGGCACTAGGCCCCAATTCTGTTCCTACTGAAGATAAAAAATTTTTCGAGTTTCCCGCCAAGGCAACAGGCAACGATCAGTTTACAGCTACACCCGGCATCAACGAATGGTTTGAGACGATCAAATTAAATTATGGTGTTGACATTCAGGATAATCGTAAAACTTATTTTGACCCGATACCCAGTACGTGGGTGAAAATGAAAGACATCTTAGTGTACTGGGCAAACAAAAATGTAGATGGCTTTCGATGCGACATGGCCGAGATGGTGCCCGTGGAATTTTGGCGTTGGGCTATTCCACAGGTAAAGGCAATAAATCCTGAAATTATTTTTATCGCAGAAATTTATAACCCGAATCAATACCGTCATTACATTGAAACCGGTCACTTCGATTTTCTTTATGATAAAGTTCAATTGTATGATACGCTTCGCTTGTTGATGAACAACCAATCCAGCACCGCACATATTCCAGGAATTCAAAAAAGTCTGGAAGGCATTAGTCACAACATGTTGCACTTTTTAGAAAACCACGATGAGCAGCGAATTGCCTCGCCCCAATTTTCAGGTGACTATTGGAAAGCAGCACCCGCAATGGTTATTAGTGCTACCATTGATAAAGGTCCGGTGATGATTTATTTTGGACAAGAGGTTGGCGAACCGGGTGCCGGCAAGGAAGGATTTAGTGGCGAAGATGGCCGAACTACTATTTTCGATTATTGGGGCGTACCCCAACATCAGAAATGGATGAATGGTGGTAAGTATGATGGCGGAGCCTTGAGTGATGATCAAAAAGCGTTACGCTTATTTTATTCGGACATCCTGGCGTTCGCTTCCACAAACAAAGCAATAACCGATGGTGAGTATTATGACTTAACATCGTTTAATCTCGAACAAGGTAATATCCCGGACAAGGCGCATGTGTTTGCAAGGGTAATGGGCGAGGAGCGGTTGGTTATTCTTTCGGGCTTTAATGAAAAACCACTGCGGGTAAAGATTAAGTTATCAGACGAAGTCGTAAAAGCATTCGGACTGAAAGCAGATCAGGATTACTTAGGTCGCGATTTATTGAGAAGTGGTACCGACATTGGGTTGGATAAGTCCTGGACATTCGAAGTAGACTTAATGCCTTACTTATCTTATATTTTTAAGATAAAATAAGTTATGCGGGTTGCCATTGTTTGCCTTTTACTACTAATCATTTCCTGCCAACAGCAGGAAAAAATTACCCGATGGCCTTATGGTGTTAACTACGAAGTTTTTGTGCGCTCCTATGCCGATAGCAATAGCGATGGCATTGGTGATTTTAACGGGTTAACCGATAAGTTAGATTACCTGCAGAAATTGGGTGTAGGTGGAATCTGGCTGATGCCGATTATGCCTTCTCCGACTTATCACAAATACGATGTGGTTGATTATAAAGCGGTAGATCCGGAATATGGTACGCAAGCGGATTTTAAAAAACTTGTGGCCGAGGCACATAAACGCGATATCAAAATATTGGTTGATCTTATTCTTAATCACACCGGTTCAGATCATCCGTGGTTTCAAAGTGCTATAGCAGATAAAAATAGTCCGTATCGCGATTACTATGTATGGGCAAAGAAGGACTCGATACGTGCGCAACTCTCAAAGAAAACTACTTCCTTAGACTCTGATAATCTTACGCAATGGCATCCCGTAAAGGGCGATACTGTAGCCGACCACTACTATGGTTTTTTCTGGGGCGGCATGCCCGATTTAAATTTTGATAATCCTAAAGTAAAGGCTGAATTTGTTGACATTGGAAAATATTGGTTAAATGAAATGAATGTAGATGGCTTTAGATTGGATGCTGCCAAACATATTTTTCCAACAGAAAGAGCTGCTGACAATCACACCTTTTGGGTTTGGTTTAGAGAAGAAATGCAAAAAATTAAACCCGATGTTTATCTGGTGGGTGAAGTATGGTCGAAGGCACCTGAAGTGGCACCCTACTTAAAAGGCTTACCTGCGCTGTTCAATTTTGATATGGGCTATACTATTACTTCGGTGGTGCAGGCTGGTCAGGATACTATTGGATTGATCGGGAAGTATAAAGAGATCAATGATTTCTACACCTCAACAACCAAAGATTATATCGATGCTACCTTCCTGAAAAATCATGATCAAAATAGAATTATAAGTGAACTAGATAATGATGTTAATAAAGCCAAAATAGCAGCAGGAATTTTATTTACTCTACCCGGCACTCCCTATATTTATTACGGTGAAGAAATTGGTATGGGTGGCATGAAGCCAGACGAGTATATCCGCGAGCCCTTTATTTGGGATGATAGCGAAAAAGATAAATTTCGTACAACCTGGGAAGTTCCTAAATACAGTACTGACGCAACGGTTCAATCTCTGGCAAAGCAAAAAGAAGATCCCACCTCTTTGTACAATTTTTATAAGAGTTTTATTTCCTATCGTAATTCAAGCCAAGTGCTTACCTATGGGGGTATCGAAACATCACCTATGCGTATTCGCGAGTTGGTAAGTTTGATTCGGGCTTACGAGGGCGAACGAAGATTAATTATCCATAATGTGTCGGATGTAGAGATAACCGCTAAGCTGGAAAGTGAACTCAATGATTTCACTACGATCGACTATAAAACTAATGAAGGAGTTAAGTTGGAAGGCAATACGTTGGTGATTCCGGCTTATACCTCAGTTATATTGAAATAATTTGTACGAATCGTTTTATAAATGGAACACGGAAAAAGAAGAGTAATAATAGAAAATGTTCAGCCCCGTGTGGATGGTGGCCTTTACCCAGCAAAGCGCTCGGTAGGCGAAAGGGTAGATGTAACGGCAGCCATTTATGGTGACGGTCATGATCATATTCGTGCGGAGGTACTGTACAAAAAGGAAGGTGCGAAAGTGTGGAGCGTGATTGAATTGCAACAAAGTTTTAATGAT
>JAGPBO010000133.1 GCA_018063305.1 Cyclobacteriaceae bacterium | reverse complement strand
CCTTGAACAAAAACAAAACCACCCTGATAAGCCTCCAAGACATTTCCATCGGAATAGCTAGCTCCATCAAACACTTTTACTTTTCCTATAGTCGATTCATTACCGACCCGCGTGTCGTTCCAGCTTATACTTACCGGATAAGGATTACCAATTTGGTTCCAACCAGGATTTAAATTCATAGAATAGAAGCTCGTTCGATTATTGGCAGGGGTTGAAGCCCCTTCAATCTTTATTTCACCCGGATTATTTTTAACGTTGATCCAGTAGCCTGTTCCTCGCGCAAAAGTTTGAGGATTCTCCGTAAATTTATTGTCTCCCGCGTAGGTAAACATTCGCCATAGCGAAATGTCAGTTGCTCCCAATTCATTTAGAACAGTTGGTATTTGATTGTCTTGTAGATCGAAAGGAACTGAGATTATTCTATAATTGTTGGCTTTACCTCCTATTGAAATTCTACTCGAAGGTAATGCAGGTGCTGAAGATTGATAATCAATATAGGAGTAAAGATAGGTACCCGCAGTGGCAGGCGCGCGCTGGATATTTCCAGAGGCGTCCTCCGCTTCAAAATAGAGTTCAAGGCCCATCTCATCATACCAATTCTCCTGGGCATCAAGGGTAAATGAAGTAGAGACTGTTCCTCCGCCCGAGACTACACTGAACGTTGCTGTGGCAAACGGTTCGGTGGCAATTTTTGATATGCCCCGATAATAAATTTTTGTTTTATTAGTGGGTAAAGCTTTATTGTCAGTTACAGTAAGGTCAACTTTCCTAACGGTACCCTTTGTTAATTTTAGGTCGGCAGTAACAACTGTAATGGTTGGTTTTTCGGTGTCGGGCTCTTCTTGAATGGTAAATTTCCAGGTAGAAAAAGAGGCTATACCGGTGTAAGCATTTCCAAAAATATCGGTTACCGCTCCCGCATCCATAACAACAAAGTAGGTTTTATTATAAGCCAGTGCTGTTGGGCTAACCGACCATGATTTGTAACTCTGAACGGCCGTTGACATATCAATGGTCTCCACCGGAACGGCTTGATTAGCAAAATCAAAGATTCTTATTTTTTTCCCGGTTACGGATCGAGTAATCTCGTCAAAGGTGATTGTTAATGTAGGGGTTTTGCTAACATTGGTCGCATTATTGGCAGGCAGATACGTAGCGGCAACGGGTTTAGTTTTATCATCGGGCATTACCATGTTGCCACTCTTCTTCGCCACACTATTTGTTAATGTGGCGTAAGCATAGCCATCATATTCATTAATAACTACATTATTAAATATAGTGAACAATCCGGAAGGAGGAGGCGTATCTCCTACACTTTGCCAGTCACCCCCATCATTTCGCGATAGCCAGAGTACTGAATTATCATTACCCGGGATAAACAGGTAATTGTTTGCTACCACAAGGGATGTACCTGCAGGGGCAGAGGTTTGTGTCCAGATTTCCCCGTCTGTTGATTTGAAGATGATGCCATCCGAATCATACAGATAGGCTTTATTATTAAAGTATAGAATATTAGCAGGATTCTTCGTGCCAATACTGGTGGAAATATTTACGGCTGAACCAAAAACAATTTTGTAAACTGTGGTTGAATTATCGACATTATCTAGGATAACAGCATAAATTGCTCCACCCTGGTCTGTTACTAGGCTAAGGATGTAATAATCAGCTGGCAGGCCCGAAAGAACAATGTCCGTCCATGTAATCAGGTTGGTTGAGTATTTAAGAGATTGACCATCGGAACCATAAAACCCTGCACCGGTAGCATCTTTTGTCAAGTAGTCAAAGTAGAGGTCATCGGCTCCAAATTCTGCCCAGGTTTTGCCTGCATCTTTAGATTTTTGCAGTTTACCGTTACTGCCATATCCAATAATAGAATCTCCAACCAATAAATATTGAGATGCGGGCTTAAGAGTTGCGAGTGTAAAGTTTTGGCCAAAATCAGAAGAATAATAAGGACGGGTAGCACCAATCACCATATCCTTATTGTTTAATAGGGTAATCTCATAAGCAAACGGGTGTGGTATGCCAGTGCTAAATGGAGTAAAGGTTTGTCCGCCATCTGTCGTTTTTAAAATTCCCGCATCGCTAATCCCTAAAATGTAAGAAGTAGTCCCTTGGGTATATGCCCATAAAAAGGCATCCCCCACATTGCCAATATTAGTCCAGGTAGTGCCACCATTGGTAGATCGGTAACAATCATATTGCCCTTGAATACTCATTAAATATTCGCCAGTGCCAAGCACTATAATTCGCTTGCTGTAAACTGACCCGGTTGGGGTTTGCACATTAGGTGTGTTGAGGTTTGTCCAGGTTGTGCCATTGTCGGACGACTTAGCTATGTCAGTAACCCATATAGGAAGACCAGTGTCAACAATATACTGCATCAAAAGATTACCATCCTTATCATACATATAAGAACCCACAAAACCTGTTGGGCTTATCACCGATGATAAGCTTTTTACTGTCCAGGTAGTTCCAAAATCTGTTGACACTACCATTCCTTCTGTTGGAAGACCAAAAATTGCTACGGTGCCACCTCCTCCAGTAGGATTTACAGCTGGTTTTCTTGAGGCAGTTGTTCCATCGGAACCATAAATCTGATTAAACGCACTGGTAAATTGAACTGTGAATGAAGCTCCGGCATTCGAGGATTTATAAATACTTCCCAAAAGTCCGGTTCTTCCAAATGCCAGAATGGAACCATTTGAAAGAACCTCTATCCTACGAATATTGTTGGATCCTGCTGGCAACCCTGTAGAATTTAAGGCTGTCCAGCCAACACCCAGATTAGTTGATTTATAAATTTTTTGTGGATTGGTATTGGTTAGGGCGTATATGGTAGTTCCGTCCACTTCAACATCATACACCAGGCCATTTGCAACTGCGGGATTTATCAAACTCCATAAACCACTGCCACTGGTATATTTCCATAATCGGTTTTGCACAATAGAAAACAGCGTATTTCCATCGGTAGTACTTTGTATTTTTGTTGTCCGGCCACCATAAGGACCATTTAAGGGTTGCCAGTTAAAGTTAATATAGGGTGGCAAGGTGGCAGGATCTACTAAAAGTTCATTCGTAAATTTCAATACAGAACTTCCTACTGCGGAGGCATAAAAATCACCACTGGCATCAGTAGCTATACTGGTAATATAGGACGAAGCCTCAGGCAAGGTCGTGTTACTCCAGCTGCCGCCCTCATTTTGAGAAATGTATAAAGCTCCTGGTCTGCTTACAGCAATCCCTGAGTAGGAGGCATTTTTAATTGGGAAGACCTTGTTTCCAGAAAAACCAACAGGCGTCCAGGTAGTGCCTAAATCTGACGTGTAGTAATAGGTGGAGAATTGCGATGCGTAAAATTTATTATTTTGAAAAAATAAATTATTAAAATCGTATGCGTAAGGCATAGTAAGCAGTGTAGCCGTTGTACCCACCACTTTAAAAGTCTTAACGGACGAAGTTGTTAAATCAACCCCATGAAAAAGAATGTTTGTAGTGCCATCAATGGCGGCATAATTAAATTGAAAGCTAGTGGGGAGCCCGGTAATAGCCAGATCAACCCAGGTACCTCCACCATCTGTTGACTTGGCTATCTTAGGTGTTGTATTTGGATTTGCATACACCCCATAAAACAAATACAGATTACCATTGGCTGCCTCTATAATTTGTCTATCATAACCCCTGTAAATATTATCAGAGCTAAAATTGGCACCATTGTCAGTTGAGCGAAAAATATTACCGTTTCCATATAACAAAATATTACCATTAGCTAATTTCAAAACCTTAGAACTAGTCCCAGAGTTAGGAAGCGTTGTTGTTGTCCAGGTAGCACCACCATCTACAGAGGATGTGTAGCCCCCTCCAGATTTGGCAGCAAAGATTTTGCCTGTCGTGTTGGCAACAGCAATTTGATCTACAGTAGCACCTGTTATACCGGTGGTGGCAAGAGAATAGGTAGCCCCGGTATTGGTAGATTTAAGAACCCCGGCAGAATTTGTGGCGACAAGAAAACTACTCGTTGAAATAAAAGAAAAACCAAGCACACTAGTGCTAATATTTGAAAAGGCGGTAGCTGGAGTTATAGTCCATGTGGGGTTGGGTGGAGTTGGATTGATAAGAGAATATATTTCACTAGAAGAACCATTATAATAGTAAACTGCTCCATTGGTGTTTACCCCGCCAAAACCCCAGAAACCACCTGCTGTAATATTACCTTTAATAGATGGCCAGGTAGCGCCTCCATTCTGGGAGATTAAAATATCATTGGATGTAAATAAATATACGTTACTGCCAAATGACAAGAGGTGAGTAGAATATTGGTATGGGTCTGCCGAGTATGCGGCTGATGACAGAGTTGCCTGGGCAGTGCCAGTAAGGGTTAAACTCGTATTACTCGCAATCGATAAAACCGTACCAATGTACTGATCTGCGGTACTATTATAGATATTAGAACCAACCTTTAATTGTGTCGTGAAGGAGGTGGCTACCCCGATAACCGCTGCCGATGCGGTTGATGTTGTAATCGTTCCACTTTTAGCGGTAGAATACTTTGTCTGCCAATTAGCCGGGTCAAATGTGCCCGCGAGCCCGGGGTAAGGAAGTTTCTTTATTTCAAAGCCCTGGAAGTTATTTAAACTTGCATTTCTGGAAATAGCATACAGGTCTCCGTTTGTAGTGGCCACCACCCGCTCGTAGCCGTTATAATAGACTCTGTCACTTAACGCATTCACCCAGGTTACGCCCTCATCTTTAGATACAAAAATTCCATCCGTACCGTATACAGCTAAAAATCCATCAGGCCCAAATTTTATTATTTTTTGCGCATTGTTAAATGGAAAGGTTGTAGCAGGCTTCGTCCAGGTTAATCCATCGGTTGAAGTATAAAACGAACTCCAATAAATTGCATAGAATTTACCATTCGAAATCAATAAGTCATTGATATAAAGCGATGTTGGGTTTACGGTAACTACTTTTTGCCAACTTGATCCATCGTTGGTAGACTTATAGAGTGCTTGCGAAACAAGGGCATAGGTGTTTCCTCCCGCATCTCTTTCCAGGTCGGAAACGTTACCTCCATAGGGGCCATTAGTTGCCGTCCAGCTACCTTGAGCAAGGGACTCTCCAAAAAGAAAAACACTTACAGCTAATAAAATATATTTCATAATTCGAGTCTTGTGTACGTAGTCAATTTAATAACACTAGTTTCCGGTCGGTAAATCGGGCACTCCGGGGATTGCTGTAGTTCCACCATCGGAGTCGCCAGGACCACCACCACCACCACCAAAAACAACAACAGCCGCTCCAATGGCAAGCACAGGCAAGACCTTAACTACCAAAGGCACCTTGGGCGTTACCTGAAATTCGTCTGTATATAAAATGTCTTCCGTATTTTTTGTGTCCGTAATTTTTAAGCGGTAATCGCTACCCTTTTTGGCCTGAGAGGGTACATAAAAAGTATGGGCGCCATTATTGGGCTGGTTCATTTCACCGCTTATTCGTTGGCCACCTTTATACAATTCAATATTAATAGGATTTGTGCTACCGGGTTTCCAAGCTATGTTATAGCTCTTGCCGCGCTTATAAGATCGCGCTGCATCAAAGTTTTGTAGCTTAACAAAAGGAATGTAGACTTTACCCCTAACCTCAAGCGACAACCGGCCTTTATAGCCACCCAACTCCTCACGCACATTCCATTCAATTTTATGGCCGAGGCCAGGCTTTACCTCACCACCTACATCACCCTTAACTTTTGTAAGCGGGGCAACAAAGTTATCAATAGAAGAAAACAAATCGAGCTTGTATTCATTGTTGGGGTTGCCATCCTCCAGATCGTAGTGGACAATGATTTTCTCGCCTGCCAATTCCACTTTTTTGATTGTGATAGTTTGTGCAGCCGTGGCCAGAAATGAAAAGCATCCGAGGGCTAGTAGAAATCCTCTCATAATTAGGGGTTTAGAGAGATAAAGTTAATTAAAAGTTACCTCTTACTTACATGTATTCTACCTCCAATTTGTAACCCATTATAAAAATCCCCTAAAAAAGGGATATTAACTGATGCGGCTCCAGTTAACCGCACTTCGTTTTGCTGATTCTGTTTGGATCCGAACCATTTTGTTTTCGGGCTTTTCAAGCAACGGATCATTTTCCAAAACTTGTTGAGCCGCTTCACGGGCTTGTTTAAGGATTTCGCCATCCTTTCCCAAATCAGCAATGAGCAAATCCAACGCGCCACTTTGTTGGGTGCCCATTAAATCGCCAGGCCCTCGCAATTGCAGATCGGTTTCAGAAATTTCAAAACCGTTGTTGGTTTTTACCATTGTGCCAATTCTGATTTTTGAATCTGCACTTAATTTATTTCCGGTCATTAAAATACAATACGATTGCTCGGCCCCACGCCCCACGCGGCCCCGCAATTGATGAAGTTGAGATAGACCAAAACGTTCGGCACTTTCAATAACCATGACTGATGCATTCGGAACATCAACACCCACTTCAATGACGGTAGTGGCCACCATTATTTTTGTTTCGCCTTTTACAAAACGTGCCATTTCAAAATCTTTGGCTTCGGGTTTCATCTGTCCATGAAGGATACTGATTGGTGTTTCGGGGAATGCCCGCGTCATACTTTCATAGCCATCCATTAAATGTTTTAGGTCTAGCTTTTCTGATTCTTCAATGAGTGGATATACGATATACACCTGGCGGCCGGCATCAACTTGTGTTTTTAAAAAACCATTTACTTGTAAACGATGCGTATCGTAGCGATGGGTTGTTATGATGGGTTTTCTTCCTTTAGGCAATTCATCAATTACAGAAATCTCAAGATCTCCATAGAGCGTCATAGCCAGCGTGCGGGGTATAGGCGTGGCCGTCATCACCAGAACATGGGGATACACATCCGAATTTTTTTGCCAGAGTTTAGACCGTTGCGCTACTCCAAAACGATGTTGCTCATCAATTACCGCCAGGCCGAGTTTGTTAAACTGAACACCTTCTTCGAGCAACGCATGCGTGCCCACTAAAATTTGTAAGGAACCATTCTCTAACATTTCATGAATAGGCTTCCGTTGTTTTTTCTTAACCGATCCGGTTAATAAAGCGATGGTAACGCCCATCAGATCTGCATATTTTTTCAGATTGTTGAAATGTTGTTGTGCTAAAATTTCTGTTGGCGCCATGAGAGCAGCCTGCGCACCGCTGCCAATAACAAGTAACATGCAAATGAACCCCACAATCGTTTTACCACTGCCTACATCACCCTGCAAAAGTCGATTCATCTGTTTTCCGCTTTTCATATCGGCATAGATTTCGCGGATCACACGCTTCTGTGCTTCTGTTAAAGGAAAGGGAAGATGTTCTTTATAAAATCGGGTAAGGATAGTGGCGTCATTAAATACAATTCCTCTAAACTTTTCCTGGCGCACCAACTTCATTTTAATTAACCGAAGTTGAATGTAAAAGAGCTCTTCAAATTTGAGTCGCGTGCGTGCACTCGCCAATTGCTCATGACTTTGTGGAAAGTGAATGGCATTCACTGCACTCAGCTTATCAATCAGGTTTTGCTTTTGTAAAATGTGGGTCGGCAGCGTTTCGCGAATTTGACTTTGAGCGCCTTTAAGAATTTCCTTCACAAGTTTTGAAAGAAATTTGCTGTCGATATATCGGGACTTTAGCTTTTCACTAACCGGATAAACGGGTTGAAGAAAACCACCCTTCTCGTTACCGGATGTCAAGGGTTCTATTTCAGGATGAGCAATCGAAAGTTTGTTTCCAAATCGATTGGGTTTACCAAACACCACATACTCGGTATTCGGTTTTATTTTTTGCATCACCCAGTTGATACCTTGAAACCAAACTAATTCTAATCCGCCACTACCATCTTCAAAATGACCGACCAATCTTTTTTTAAAACCACTGCCAATAATTTCAAAATCTGTAATCTTACCCTTTAACTGAACATGAGGCATTAGATCATTCACTTCATGAATAGAATAAAATCGCGTTCGGTCTTCATGCCGAAAAGGGTAGTGCTGAATGAGATCTCCGAAAGTAAAAAGTTTTAACTCCTTTTGCAGGAGTGCGGCCCGCTGCGGGCCAACGCCCTTTAGAAATTCAAGAGAAGTATTAAAATAATTTGCCAACGTTTCGGTTTGAAGATTGGCAAGTTAACCGAATCAATGCGTTGAAGGAAATATTTTCAAAGCACTAATTTTTCCATTGAAGGGTATTAATAAAATGCAGTGTTTCCTTTTTCATGAAGTCAATGGCGGGCGCCAGCGAATCATTTTGAACCTTTGTATTAAAGTAAAGTGCCCCACGAAGAAAGTTCTTCGATGAATCGGTCATCGTGAATTGAAATTGGCTGGGCACCTCACCGGCTATTTCTGCGATCACAGCCGTTTTACCACTGGGGGTAACCACAATCACTTCGTCAATAGCCGAAGCTTTTATTTGCTGCTTAGCCGTTAGGTTGTAGGCATCGTTAAGCAGCTCTTTAAGAAATTGTTCGCGATTATCTAATTTCTTATAGGTAATATGAACATTGGCTTTTAAGGCTGGATAATAAATTTCGACCCAATTGCGTTCGCTGAACCACGATGAATCGCGTAACAAACGTGCGGAGGTTGAATACTCAAACTGATAAGGGAGTGAATCCGGAGATAACCTATATTCCATTGCCGGCAAAACCAATCGGTTATATCCTTTAGGCTTTGGCTGATAATCCTTACTGCAGGAAAAGGTAATTATTAAAAAAAAGACTACCCATACCTTTGCGAAAGTCTTTACGCCTCTACGCCTTTGCGTAACTAAAATTTGAGAAATACTATTCAAAACGACAATTTGGCCTGTCCACATTAAAACGGAAGATCATCGGTAGAATTATCTACTGATATCTTTTCATCTGAGGCATTTGGATACGGTGGCTGTGCCGACCGATCACCACCACCACCAGGTTTTGAGCCTAGCAAGGTCATATTATCACCAACAACTTCGGTTGTATAACGGGTTACATTATCTTTCTCCCAACTGCGCGTACGCATTTTCCCTTCAATATAAACCTGATCGCCTTTGTGTAAATACTTTGATGCGATCTCTGCCAATCCACGCCATAAAACAATGTTGTGCCATTCTGTGATCACCTTTTTTTCACCGGTTGTCTTGTCCTTGTAGGTCTCCGATGTTGCCATTGAAAAATTTGCAACCATAGCACCGTTTTCAAGGGTTCTTACTTCTGGGTCTTTCCCTAAGTTGCCCACTAAGATTACTTTGTTTACGCCTGCCATATAGAATCCGTTTAGAGTTTAAAATTTACACTTGCTGTCTGCAAAACTATTAAAATTTTCTCCGCTTAGTTTAAAAATTCAGATTCCTTTAAAAACCTGTTGATCACGATTGGTTTGGGTAGTTTTTCAACTTCTTTCTTAGAATAGAATGTTAATCCTTCCTTCTTTATAATTCCTTTCAATTGAACTGCCGGAATAGTGGCCGGAATAAATTGAATGATCAGTTGTTGGTGCGAAAGAACATGTTTGTAGTGCTTAATAGTTGAGTTAATGGTTAGACTTATTTCTTTTTTATGTTTCCTCAACTCTGATGCTTTAACAGGCTTTTTGGTTTCAATAAGCAAAAAGTCATAAAGGCCATTCCAAATATCACCACTACCCCGTTTTCGCATTAATAACTTCTCCTTTTGTTTTATCACGATATAATTAAGGTGCCGCTTCTTTACTTTTTGTTTAGAAGCTTTTACAGGCAGTATGCTTTGCATCTCATGCCTATTGGCCACACAATCTTTTGTAAAAATGCAACTCTGGCATTTTGGATTTTTGGGCGTGCAATGCAAAGCACCAAATTCCATCATGGCCTGATTAAATACATCGGGTTGATCGGTAGGGATAAGGCTATTGGCTTTTGCTTTAAAGACTGTCTTACCCTTATTGCTGGTGATTTCTTCTTCGATGCCAAATACACGGGCTAATACCCGAAAGACATTTCCATCCACCACAGCAACGGGAATCTGAAAGGCAATGGAGGCAATGGCCGCGGCTGTATAATCGCCAATACCTGGAAGTTTCTTTAACTCTTCAAATGAATCAGGGAATTTTCCGTCATAATCTTTATCAATTTTTTTTGCACACGCGTGTAGATTACGAGCGCGTGAATAATAACCAAGACCTTGCCATAACCGCAACACTTTATCTTCGGGTGCCCGGGCCAGAGATTTTACGGTTGGAAAACTCTCAACAAAAGACAAATAATACGGTAGCCCTTGAGCGATTCTGGTTTGCTGCAGAATTACTTCCGAAAGCCAGATCTTATAAGGATCGCGGGTTTGGCGCCACGGAAGGCTTCTTT
>JAGPBO010000132.1:5935-10387 GCA_018063305.1 Cyclobacteriaceae bacterium | reverse complement strand
CGTATCGCAGTGTTAGTTAGCTCTGCTTCACGCTGACCTTCGATAATCTCTATTTCAAGTCCAATTTCTTTTTTCACATCCTCGGCTAAGGCAGCGCCATTTTCGGATTCACGCATAGCCGAAGTGGCGCAAACCATATAGTCATCCACTTCATAGAGTTCAAGAAGCAACTTAAACGCACGCATTAACTTCTTAAACTTTGTAATACTTTTTTCACTAATTTGGTTGGTGGTAAACACATCATGTCCAAGGCGTAAGGGGAAGCGAACGTATTCCATTTTTTTAAATAGGATTTGATCTCCACTTTCGATTACTGAAGATACCTGGAAGCGTATGGCGTTAGATCCGATATCGATTGCTGCTAGTTTCAATACATTCAATTTAGTGATTCACCTGCAAAATTAGCCAACCATATTTTATTATTATTATCTAAATGTGTTTCTTTGCAATGCTTATTCAGAAAGACTGAGGGACAGGGCCCGATGATGTCTTAGCAACCTCCTCACACTACATTCAACAAGTAGCGATGTTCTTGGTGCTAATTCCCCTCCTAAACGATTTCAATCGGAATAGGAAAAGATAAGCGGCCACTCACAGGCTCTTTCTGGATAAAAACTAAACAGGAAAGAGGTGCAGATACAAGACATTTTAAAGGAACGGATTTTAGTACTTGATGGTGCTATGGGTACTATGATTCAACGTCATAAACCCACAGAAGAAGATTTTAGAAATGAAGCGCTAAAAGATCATCCGTATCCGCTTAAGGGTAATAACGACCTGCTAAGTATTACTCGCCCCGATATCATTAAGGAAATACACCGAAAATATTTTGAAGCGGGCGCTGATATTGCCGAGACAAACACGTTTGGCAGCACCACGGTGGCTCAAGCCGATTATCATCTGGAGCATCTGGTTTATGAAATTAATTTTCAAGGAGCCAAAATCGCCAAAGAAGTGGCTGATGAATTTACAAAGAAGGAACCTAATAAGCCCCGTTTTGTAGCAGGCTCCATGGGGCCTACCACTAAGTTAGCTTCTATGTCGCCCGATGTTAATAATCCGGGCTATCGAGCTATAACCTTTGATCAATTGGTGGTTGCTTATAAAGAGCAAGCTAAAGGATTGCTGGATGGTGGTGTTGATATGCTTATGGTAGAAACAATTACTGATACGTTAAATGCAAAAGCCGCATTATTTGCCATAGAGGAATTGTTTGACGAAATGGAAAGACGAGTACCCATCATGGTATCAGGCACTATAACCGATGCCAGCGGTAGAATTTTATCGGGTCAAACAACAGAAGCTTTTTTAATTTCCGTATCACATGTTCCGTTGCTTAGCATTGGGCTTAACTGTGCGTTAGGTGCGGCTGCACTACGTCCTTATTTACAGGTGCTCGATGAGAAGTCATTATTTTTTGTAAGTGCACACCCGAATGCCGGCTTGCCAAATGAATTTGGACAGTATGATCAAACGCCAGACCAGATGGCAAAAGAGATTGAAGGATTTTTGAAAGAGGGACTTATTAATATCGTTGGCGGCTGCTGTGGTTCTACGCCTGATCACATTCGTAAGATTGCCGAGGTAGCAAGTAAATTTAAACCGAGATTAGTCCATAGTCAATTGTCCATAGCTGATAGTATATAGATATGGCGTTTAAGTTTGAAAATTTAAAAGTTTGGCAAAGTGCGGTTGAATTATCAGGTCAGATTTCTGAACTGACTGATACTTTTCCAAAGAAGGAGTTGTATGTTTTAACCTCTCAAATTCAACGCGCCTCTGATTCTATTGCTTTAAATATAGCTGAAGGTTCCACAGGCCAAACAAATCCTGAATTCCGAAGATTTTTAGGCTTTGCGTTACGATCAGGTATCGAAGTTGTCAGTTGCCTCTATCAAGCTAGAAGAAGAAAACTAATTGATCAAGAAAAATTTAATTATTTCTATTCCTATATGACCGACCTTATTAAGAGTATTCAAGCCTTACGTAATTCTATTAAGTAATGAGTAATCAACCATCGACTATCAACCATCGACACTTACAACTAAGCGGCCTTGAAGCAGTAGAAATTTCTGCTGGTTCTAATTTTGTGAACATTGGGGAGCGAACGAACGTAACAGGCTCAGCTAAATTTTTAAAACTAATCAAAGAGGATAAGTTTGATCAGGCACTTGAAGTTGCACTTGATCAAGTGCGTGGTGGCGCTCAAGTGATTGATGTGAACATGGACGAAGGCATGCTTGATTCAAAAGCAGCCATGGTTAGGTATCTCAATTTAATGGCTTCGGAACCTGAGATTTCTAAAATCCCGGTCATGATCGACTCTAGTAAGTGGGAAGTCATTGAGGCTGGATTAAAATGTATTCAGGGAAAGGGAATTGTGAACTCCATCAGTATGAAAGGTGGGGTAGAAGAATTTAAGCGTCAGGCTAAATTGGTTAAGCGCTACGGTGCTGCTACGGTAGTGATGGCGTTCGATGAAGATGGTCAGGCCGACACCTACCAGCGTAGAATTGATATTTGTAAACGGGCTTATGATATTCTGGTTAACGAAGTTGGGTTCCCTCCACAGGATATCATTTTCGATCCAAACATTTTTCCCATTGCTACGGGTATCGATGAACATAGGAATTATGCCCTTGATTTTTTCAAGGCCACGAATTGGATTCGTACAAACCTACCACACGCCCATGTGAGTGGCGGTGTAAGCAATGTTTCGTTTAGCTTCCGGGGAAATCAG
This sequence comes from Cyclobacteriaceae bacterium, assembly GCA_018063305.1. GTDB lineage: Bacteria > Bacteroidota > Bacteroidia > Cytophagales > Cyclobacteriaceae > ELB16-189. The sequence continues at coordinate 7,647 of JAGPBO010000132.1, read as the reverse complement.
AAAGTGCGTGAAGCGATGCACTCAGCATTTTTGTATCACGCCATCAAAGAAGGTATGGATATGGGTATCGTGAATCCAACTATGCTGGAAGTGTATGACGAAATCCCAAAGGATTTATTAGAGCGGGTAGAAGATGTGTTACTGAACAGGAGGGAAGATGCCACAGAGCGCTTGCTTGAGTTTGCCGAAAGCGTAAAAGGATCGGCAAAGAAAAAGGAAGTGGACGATGAGTGGCGCAAAGGAACCGTGGAAGAACGCATTACGCATTCATTAGTAAAAGGGGTTATTGATTTTATTGATGCCGATACCGAAGAAGCCCGCTTGAAATACGAACGCCCGTTGTATGTCATTGAAGGCCCGTTAATGGCCGGAATGAATGTAGTGGGTGATTTATTTGGAGCAGGTAAAATGTTCTTGCCCCAGGTTGTAAAAAGTGCACGGGTAATGAAAAAATCGGTGGCATACCTGACTCCGTTTTTAGAAGAAGAGAAAAGATTAAGTGGCAAGGTAGAAAAGGCTGCTGCTAAAATATTATTGGCAACCGTTAAGGGCGATGTGCACGATATAGGAAAGAATATTGTAGGCGTTGTGTTAGCATGCAACAACTATAATGTGGTTGATTTGGGCGTGATGGTTCCGGCTGAAAAAATTCTGGAAGCGGCCAGGCGCGAAAACGTGGATGTGATTGGACTAAGCGGATTGATTACTCCTTCACTCGATGAGATGGTTCATTTTGCGAAAGAGATGGAACGTGAGAAATTGACGCTCCCGCTTTTAATTGGGGGTGCCACCACATCCCGCATCCATACGGCTGTTAAAATTGATACGGTTTATTCGGGTCCGGTGATCCACGTGTTGGATGCTTCGCGGTCGGTGCCGGTAGTTAGTGAATTACTCAACCCTGATACCCGCGAAAATTTTCAGACAAAATTCAAGACGGAGTATAAGGCCATGCGGAAGGAGCATGAAAGCCGACAAGAGTTAAAGCATTATATCCCGTTAAGTGCAGCACGAGAGAATAGAACAAAAATTGATTGGTCTGCTATTAAATTTAAGAAACCAACCTTTACCGGTAGAAAGGAGTTTGTTAACTATCCGTTGAAGGAAATCAGAAAGTATATTGATTGGACTCCGTTCTTTCAAACCTGGATGTTGGCCGGCCGCTATCCCGGAATTTTTGAAGACTCCGTTGTGGGTGTGGAAGCAAAAAGACTTTTTGATGATGCCAACAAAATGCTTGATGAGATTGTAAACAAGGAAAGTCTCCAAGCTAACGGAGTTGTTGCTTTCTACGAAGCCGTGAATACAGGCGATGATGTTGATCTTGTTAATGAGCAGGGAAAGTTTGCAACCTTTCATTTTCTGCGCCAGCAAAATAAGAAAGCACAAAAACTACCTAATTTCTGTTTAGCAGATTTTGTTTCATCCGAAAAAGGGAAAGATCACTTTGGCATGTTTGCCGTAACAGGCGGCATTGGTTTAGAAAAATTGGTGGCAAAGTATAAAGCTGATCATGACGATTACTCTGAGATTATGGCCAAAGCTTTAGCCGACCGATTCGCAGAAGCTTTTGCCGAATGTTTACACGAGAAAGTGCGCAAAGAACTTTGGGGTTATGAAGCTGATGAAAACCTCAGTACCGAGCAATTGATTAAAGAAGAGTACAATGGAATTCGTCCTGCGCCTGGGTATCCTGCTTGTCCGGATCATAC
>JAGPBO010000132.1:0-5835 GCA_018063305.1 Cyclobacteriaceae bacterium | reverse complement strand
AATGAAAGTAACGGAACATCTTAAGAGTGCTAATGGAAATACCTTATTCACATTAGAAATCCTTCCACCATTAAAAGGAGAGAATATAAAAAGCCTTTTTAATAACATGGATCCGTTAATGGAGTTTAAGCCTCCGTTTATCGATGTAACGTATCATCGCGAAGAATATGTATTTAAGAAGAAGGCTGGCGGATTGTTGGAAAAGATTACAACCCGTAAGCGCCCGGGAACGGTGGGAATTTGTGCTGCTATACAAAACCATTATAAAATTGATACCGTGCCACACATCATTTGTGGGGGCTTTACCCGTGAGGAGACAGAAAATGCATTAATTGATCTTAATTTTTTAGGGGTTGATAATGTATTGGTTCTTCAGGGAGATGCCATTAAGACCGAATCAAAGTTTATTCAAGACCCCGATGGATTTGGCTATGCTTCGGAATTACTGGAGCATGTGGTGAACATGAATAGGGGTATATATCTTGATGAAGAGTTGCACGAGCCATCACCCACAAACTTTTGTATTGGGGTGGCCGGATATCCGGAGAAGCATTTTAATTCGCCCAATCTTAAAACAGATCTGAAATATCTGAAAAATAAGGTTGAGAAAGGAGCGGAGTATATTGTTACGCAGATGTTTTTCGATAATCAGAAATATTTTGAGTTCGTTGAAAAATGCAGAGAGTCTGGAATTACGGTGCCCATCATTCCGGGAATAAAACCGTTAACAACAAAAGGTCAACTCACGGTATTGCCGCAAATCTTTCACATTGATTTACCTGAGGAGCTATCTGAAGAAGCAGAGAAGTGCAAGGATAACGCATCAGTAAAGCAAGTGGGCATTGAATGGACTATAAAACAATGCAAAGAATTAATTAAGCATGGAGCACCCACCATTCATTTCTACTCCATGGGAAAATCAGATCCTATTTATCGGATTGCAAAAGAGTTGTTTTAGGACAATAAAAAAAGGGCCGAAGCCCTTTAATTTTTTGGATACTAATCACCACTAAGGAATTGGTAATCCGGTTGCTTTATACTTACTAAGGTCTGTCAACGGAACAGTTGCTCCAAATTTGGTATTAATAGCTTCTATGAAAACTCTTGATAGAAACGCATACCCGCGACTATTGGGATGCACGCCATCCTCAGAATAAATTCCGGTAGGTGGGTTGATATTTGGCGTGATGGTTATGTTGTTAAATACTCCTGCTTTAGCAGCAATCAATGCTTCTAATGCGGCATCAATATCGGCTAAAGCAAGTCGGGTTGAATTAGCAGAAACAACTGCCTGAACTGTTGCATTGTACGATGACCTCGCAATACTTATTGCCTGAATCTCAGTTGGGATAAGAACATATTGATCAGCGAGAGGTATAGAAACTCCGTTAACCTTATTCGGGTCAGCTCCAATTAAAGTACCGATTACAGACCCTGCTGTTAAGGGTAGAATGTCGGAACTTTTTGTTTGCCTTGCCATGGCGTAGGGTGCAAGTCCAGCGTATGGCCCAGCCATGTAGGGAGAAAGATCAGTCAATGTTTCGTCATTGATAAGAATTGCATTCTGACCAGCAACATACTGTAGCTTTCTTTTGGCAGCTTCATCCGCAGAGATCTTGGTTGCAGCTACCATTCCATCCAAGAAAGCGTTGTAATTATTAGCCAAATTGGTGGTAAGTCCTGCCGCTGTTGCTGCATCTAAGGGTACAGCATTCCAAGGTACCGATGTAAAATGAGGCATCTTAAAGATGTTAGGAAAATTGCCTACAACTCCTTTTAGATTTGCATTGGAGGCTAACAGCGAACCCACGGCTGCAGCGTATTGCCCATCAAAACCGTTGGGCAATCCTCCGGTAGCAGGAGTTAGCGGAGCCTTTGTTGGATCGCCACCAAAAGCTGCGTATAAGAAGAAATCATCAAGGCCTAGGTAGAATAAAAAGAATGATCCACCGGCAGCAGCGGCATCCCCAATAATAGTAGATGTGCCTGTTCCTGGATAAGCCAGTCGACCATAGAAAGGACTAAACCTTGGATCTACTCCAGCGCCCGCCCAGGCACCCGTTTGTGGAATTAACGACTGACCCAATACAATGGCTGGAACACCAAAATTATTTAAGGTTGCTTTTCCACCCGGATAAATAAATCCTGGGTTAACTGCTGGGTTTGGTATAGCTTCGAAATTACCTACAGCATATGCTTGCGGTGTAGGTTTTGGAGACGCTCCTTGTAGTAGCATCCGTCCTAAAACTGGTTTGGTTGGGTCAAATGGAGGACCTAATATTGCTTGTGGTGCAAACAAATTCCAGCCCAAACTAGCTTTAATGTCTGCTTGAACAAAAGGACCACCACCAACGCCCGAGAAGGCAAATTGCTTTGCCATAATGGCTGGCAGCGAATTGTTTTGACCATCAGTAAACAAGGCACCACCTTGAACACCGGCAACAAATGAATTACCAACAGCAATAAATTTTGAGAAGTTGGCAGTTCCAGGTGTTCCCGAAGTAACCGGTGGCACTACCACGGGCGGTTCGAGCACAATCAACTCTTGCTCACACGAAATGCTAATGAGCAAAGCGAGTGGAAGTATATAGAGAAACTTAGTCGTTTTCATATTTTTCAATTTTAGGCTTTCAATTATCTTAAGAACTCGTCAAAGGTTAAAGAGATGTAATACATTTGACCTACGAAGGGTGCACCGAGGTTGGTTCGGTAATCACCACCACCTAAATTAGTCGCACCAACTTTTACCATGGACTTTAGGGCTGTAAGCTTGTAGTTAACCTGAGCATCAAATACGCCAAACTCAGGCACATTCCATGTACCATAAGAGGATTGCCACAAGAAACCTTCCTGCCATCTGAAATTTAAGTTGAACCCAAAATTATCAAACAGTTTTCGGTTGCTGATACCTACGTTAAACTTATTAGTTGGTGTATTAAAACCTGCGCGGAAGTCAGCCGTTTCGTCTGCATCGAACGAAGCGTAACTGTAAGATCCATTTAGCGTGAAATTGCGAGGTAGGGAATATGTTAATCCCAAGCCAGCACCAAGCGAAGTAACAGTTTCTAATGAATTATTATATAAGCTATATAAACTTCCTGCGTCTACCGGCTTTCCTTGGTGAGTAGTTGGTGCCTTTACAGCAACAATTTGCCCGCCAATAAAATTTTCATAGGCAGTATAGTAAGCATTTAAATCCACCAACAACTTCTTCGAAAAGACGCCCTTATACCCAACTTCAAACGACTTTAATTGCTCGGGTTGAACGTAGGGGATATCGGCAGTCACCAGCGGAGTAGCAGAGGGATTTCCTCCAACGGTTCCGTCAGCGGCAAGAGTTCCGCCAGATGCTTTAAAAGCATTGTAAGACTCTTGTGTCCAGGCACCACCGTTGTGGACGCCATAGCGTGCTGCATTGGCTTCGGTACTGCCCAGCAAAGTTCCGCTGGAAGAAGGGAAGTAGATAAACTGAGCTTGTGTATCAGGATTTCTAAAACCAGTTTGGAAGGAAGCCCTTAGGTTATGATTTTGAGAAAAGGTATAAACGGCTGAAAGGCGAGGGGTAACCTGACCATCAAAGTTTTCGTTTTTATCGTAACGTATTGAACCGGTTAACTTCAATGATTCTGCGAAAGTCTTTGCAATCTGCGCATAACCACCAAACTCATTAATTTTAATTCGTTGGAAATTTACACCATCATCGGGGGCTTCATTAAAAATTGTACCCGAAGAGAAAAGGTTGTACTGTCTTACGTTTCCTCCAATCTGAACCTCGGCCCAATCAATCTGATTCATGAAGTTGTAATTGAACTCTCCATGATAGAGTTTGGAGTTATCAAGAAAAGATGCTCCACCGCCAGATGCCGGGTGTGATCCGCCATTGGCATCTGTCCACGAACCGGTTGGGGTCCGCTGAAAATAATTATCTCTAACAGTTTGCATAAGGCTATTGTACTCAGGTGTGCCTGGTTGCGGTCTGTTTCTATCTGCAAAAGCGCGAGCAGAATTAGGATCTCCAGCTATAACTGGGTCTGTATATGTGGGATCATCATTATAGCCCTGCATAGCTTTAACATAATCTGGGGCCCAATTAGCCTTGGTTGGGCTTACGGTTTCATTGGCATATCCGCCCAAAGCGGAAAGGTTATATGATTTTCCGGCATCGGTTGCTGTCATATACCCTCTTACAAAGAAGTTATCTCCCCGAAGTTCCAGTTTATGGAATTGTTGAGTAAAATCTCTTAGTACGTATTTTTCATTTCCCTGATAAATAGAACTACCACCTCCATACCGGTAATTATAAAGAGCTTCAATTTTGTCAGTTATTCTATAATGCAATGCGGCATCGGCCTTTATACTTTTGGCATCGCGGCCATCGGAAAAGGCATTTAACATATCTTCTTCTTTAAAACCAGTTCGTTTGATTGTTCCGATGCTCGGCACTCCAGTAGGAATATCCGTTTCGTCTCCATACAGATTTAGTCCATCAAAATTTGGTGAGCCACTTAAATCCGTTTTTGATTCTGGGTCTACCCGGGAAGTTTTATAGTCATTGCTTAACCAATCGGTGGCTTGCAGCATGGAGAAGTTAAGCTTGAATGCAAACTTATTATTGAATGCCTTTGCGTACCGAATACTGTATTGGATGAAAGGATCAGAACCGGCAGCGTCTGAGCTTGTAACACCCCCTTTTACCTGAGCGCTTAATCCTTGATATTCAAAAGGACTCTTGCTCTTCATGATCAAGATACCATTAAATGCGTTAGGTCCATAAAGTGCTGATGCCGCGCCAGGCACAAGTTCAACACTTTCAGCATCCAACTCGCCAATACCTACAATGTTACCAGTAGGAAAGTTTAGTAAGGGTGCCTGCGTGTCCATACCGTCTACTAATTGTACAAAACGTACGTTGGCAATAGTGGCAAAACCGCGGGTGTTGATGGAAGTAAGATTCAAACTTCCTGAATTTGTTTGAACACCTTTTACGTTTGCTAACGCATCATAAAAATCGGGAGTAGCCGCTTGCTTGATAGTGAGCAGATCCATTTTTTCAATGGTAACCGGAGACTGCAAAATGCTTTCTTCAACCCGAGAAGCAGATACCACTACTTCCTGGCCCAGCAAGGTTTGCTCCTCCAGACTTATATCGAGTTTGGTGTCGGCATTTGTAATTTCAATTTCCTGGGTAGCAAAACCAATAAATGAATACACCAAGGTAAAGGGTGGATTCATACTGACTTTCAGATTGTACTCACCGCTGGTGTTGGAGATTGTTCCAATCACCCTTCCTTTTACTACTATGTTCACACCGGCCAGGGGATCACCCGAGCCACCATCCTTAACCGTTCCGGATATGGTAGTGGTTTGCGCCATGAGTGCAGCAGACCCGCATAGCCAAAAAAGGGCGGGGAGCAACGCTTTTCTGTAGAGTTTGTTCATAAGAATTAGGGTTTAATACCTAAATCTACAAGAAAAAGCCAAATTACAAACGTTTGTATGAGACCTTTTTACGACTCCTAAGACAATTCTAATTCCCTAGAAAAGTTATTTCTTTTCTTGTTTCACCAGCTCGACAAGTCGGTCGCAGAGTGAGTTTATTTCATTTGCCATTTGTTCGTCACCGGTAGCGCTTAGCACACTTTGCGCAATTCCGCCAACACATTCAATATAGAATCGCTTCATTTCGTCCACGGGCATATCCTTGGTCCACAGATCAATACGCATCGTGTTTTTCTGTCTGTCATCCCAAAGCGAAACAGAAATCGATTTGGTTTCGGATGGCGTATCAGTTGGTTTATCCGTTGCGTCCCAAAGAATTCTTTCGGGCACGTTGTT
>JAGPBO010000131.1 GCA_018063305.1 Cyclobacteriaceae bacterium | reverse complement strand
AGTGCTTAACCTCTTCATAATCAAGTTCTAATCGGTAAAGGTAGTTAATTCAAGATAATTAGCTTTGTATATTGCTCATTTTTCGAGCCATCCAGTAATGAACGAACAGAAAGTTTACCCAGATATATACCTTGGCTTAATTTTGTTCCGGATGCTGATTTTCCATCCCATTCGGTTAAAGTAACTCTATACTGGCTTGAAAATACTTCAAAAGTTTGATTTAATATGACTTTGCCTGCCAGATCGAGAATGGTTAAGTAAACCTCCAAATCTTCGCCTGGCCTGGTTTGGGTAAACTCCAGAATAGTTGACTCATAAAAGGGATTAGGGTAATTGCTGAACTCCTCAATTTGAATCTGATCCCCGTCTGTTACCACAAAATCAACTGTTCCGATTGCCCGGTTATTATATGTGTCTGAGGCCGATAAGGTAAGCGTGTGTTTACCTTTTTCGAGCCTCTCAAGGGGGAAAGTTAGAGAGCCTGTTTTATAATTATTCAGGTTAGCGTAGTAATATTCGTTTAGACTGAAAGTGCTTCCGCTGTCGATCGATGCGGTAATTTCATTGCCCGTTGGGTCCACTGAAATGTTGATGCCACTTTCGTCAAAAAACTTTGCAACGATTTTTGTATTCGGCCCAACAATTCCTCCGGGAATAAAGGTAGTGTCACCAAGGAAAAGTTGAATTTGGGGTGGCGTATTATCCGGGATAGGGCTGGGCTCAAGGCCACCCATTTGATTATTGAGAGCTGCTCCATTTGCGAAGTCACCATCCTTATCAAACGCGGAAGTAAGAAATTTTCCGGTAATAAATTCCGCGGGAATATTTTTTGGCATAATGAATTGCAATTCGAAAAGACCTTGATTCACGGATGTGTTGCCGCGAAAAAGCGTATTCGGCCGATCGGAATAATTGAAGGGTGGATTCTCATCGCCTTTGGTAACCAGATTCACTTCTTCACTAAATAAGGTAAGTGTTAGGTTACCGATGAATTGCGTTTGAACACTTAGGTTGTTTTCGATATGTCCGGTTACGTTTACTTGCGAGAGTCCCTTCAGTTCAAGTGATCCGGCACTTGTTTTAATCTCATCAAAAATAATTTCATTCTCTGCTAATGCCAGCTGCATCGAAGGGTCACCCAGAAGTGAAAAATTTCGGTTAGCCACACCGCTAATACTTTTGTTTTTAGTTTCTTTAAACACAGTTCCTAGATCATTGAATTTGTTTTGAGATTTTGTAAAGAGCGATTCATAAAAAGCCTTATTCAACGTGAAGTTAGTGCTTGAATTTACGGGTCTTGAAGAAGTCACCAAGCCGATGGATCCTCCTTTCTTTTGGAGAAGTGTTAATTCCCCACTTGTTATTTGAAAGGGATCATCATGCCTTCCAAACTCGCAAGTGGCTGTAACAAACAGCGGGTATCGGGGTCCGTTTTTCCAGTTCTCAATTATTGTTTCATCTAAAATTCTTTCATCCATCCAAACCCGTTCTGAGCCATGGCCTGTATAGTTTACAATTAATGAACCTTTGTGTATAGCAAGATCGAGCGCCTTGGTTGCATCCGGACTCCTTTGCCCTGTAGGCTTTGTAACCTGCTCGAACGAATCCAGGAAAAACTTTTTTGTATGATACTTTGGGTTTAGTAACTCTACGGAATTAGCCAGTTGATCGGCCTGACTATTATGAATATTAAAATCTCCATCGTCTGCCACAAAGAGAATTTCATTTTGCCATGGGCCAAAGGATGATGGATCTAAATCGTACTCGATTAGCTTATCGACTACACGCGTTGCTTCCGCCAATGTTTTGACAGGCAGACGGCCAACGCCAATATCGAGGGTATGATTTTGAGCAGGGCTTTCTGACCACTCACCTTCTGTTGTTTCTAGAAAAGAATAGTAATCATCAGAGGCATACGTTTCGAGTGGGCTTAGCGAGTTACGCGATTCATAAATAGGAACATAGTTGGTATTGCCCAACACCCTGTTTTTGTAATCGTAGGAGCCACGACCGAAAATCAACACATTTTTTAATTGAACATTAGTATCATCATAAAGCATTTTAATGAAATCCCGTAAGGCAGTAACATCTTGTTTGCCACCTGAAAACTCGTTGTATATCTGGTTGATGGTAACAACCTTACTAATAACACCCGATATGGATTGACGATGATTAGCCAAGCGTTGAGCTTCATTTAAAAAATCTGGATGGGTTATGATCAGCAATTCTGGATGTGTCATGCTATGGATATTCTGATTCGATACCTTGCCCTCAAAGACAGGATCCTTTGCTTTGTCGGATTTAAAGACCACGAATTCCTTTAGCAAAGTTGTGTTGGTAGAAAAAAGCAATTTATTGTTAGTTAATGAGTAATCCTGATCTTTAGCATCTAAGTAATCGGTTACATCCCATAGTCTAACTCCGGCAGTTACGTTGTTTACTTCAAAGGTTGATGTGGTATTAGCCAGACTGCTGGATGAACGAAAAATAGTTTCATCTCCATAGAGTGCTAGTTTTCTTTTTAGACTTAGAATGAAAAAATCGAGATAGCCAATCGAGATACCGGGACTTCCTTTTGTGAATTGATAATTTATATCTTGTTTACTTTTAGTAGGTGCTGCCACCGTATTCGAATTGAAAATAGTTGTATCTGCTTTTACCCGGCCCTTAATATTGTAACTGGAGTTGGGAATAGCTACGATAGGTTGTATTAGAACCGGATTTGCGTTAAACGAAATTTGAAAAGAAGTATTGGTAATAGATTGAGCCATTACATGAGAAACCAGCTTGATGTCAGAATTCTCAACAACTCCAGATATGTCGAATTGAATAGTAGCGGTAGTTATGGCATCAAACTGCTCGCCAAACCATTGCCGCCCGGATTTAAGAATATTATATTTTTCCGTTTCATAGTAAGCAATTTCATCAAACTGATTAATGAGAGGAAATGCACCAATCAGATTTTCAATTTTTGTGATACGTTTTCCGGCATCAGATCCAATGGTTAGAAAGTAGAAATTTTTATCTGTGAATAAATTATTCTGGTAAGCGAATAATTGCTTTTGTAAATCATATTCATATTTATCAGGACCTCGGCCAAAGAAAAGGATTAAATCGCCTGAATTAAAACGACCATCGGATTCGCCCGAAACTTCAATGGAGATTTCTTGTAATTGGCTTATACGTGGCTGGTCGTTTGCCTGAGGTAGCATGCCGTGCTGCCCGGTATAGATTTTTATATTTCGCGGATCAATTTGATCTGGATTTATGCCCGCACGCTTTAAGAGATTGTAATCTATTTTTACTGCACCATCGTTGGCTACGGAAAACTTATACCAATTTCCTGAAGCCAGTATTCCGGTGACTTGTGCTGATAAATCAAATTGAATCACCAGTAAAACAAAGAAGCTTACTATTTTGAGAAAATTTCGCAAGAGTCAAATCATTTTAACCTACCCACTTTAATACCTTACTCATCAACGAAAAGAGAATATAGAAAAGTATAATAAAAGGTAAGGCCGCCTTCCCCATCAGGACGATCAGTAATACGGCTATTGGAAGAAAGGTAAACCGAGCCTTATTATCTGCCCATGAAAAATTTTTGAATTTGAATGCAATGATATCAATGCGGGAGACCATGAGTAAGGAGAATACAAGGGTTATCAGAATTAAGACCCAATCCTGCTGTACCCAGTTATTTAATGATGTTGGTAAAAAAACAAGGGAAGTGATGAACACTGTATTAGCCGGAGTATTTAATCCTTTAAAAGAATCGTGTTGAGTTTCGTCTACATTGAAGACGGCCAAACGCAACGCTGAACAAACAGCTATAAGAAAAGCGAAATAGGGGAGCCACTCATTTGTGGTTACGGCACCAATCATTTTATACATGACCAATGATGGCAATATTCCAAAAGTAACTACGTCAGCCAGTGAGTCCAGTTCTTTACCAATGGGCGATGACACTTTAAGCAAACGAGCGGCAAAACCATCAAAGAAATCGAAGAAACCGCCAGCCCAAACAAAATAGGCAGCAGGTACTGCGCGATTCTCCAGACAAAATACTATTCCAACGCATCCACACAAAAGATTACAGCAGGTAAGAAAATTAGGAATATGGCGGGTCATGTTTTAAGAGCGTAATGAAAGTGCACAGAATGGATTTGAAACTTTTTCCTTACCTACCGTAGTCGATTCGCCATGACCGGCATAGACAACCACATCGTCAGGCAAAGTGAATACTTTTTTATGAATGCTATCTATAAGCGTATTCATCTCTCCACCGGGTAAATCGGTTCGTCCTATACTTCCATCAAACAAAACATCGCCACTTAATAATGATTTGGATTCTTTATGATAGAACCCAACATGACCAGGCGCATGTCCTGGTAAAAACAAAACCTGAAACACCGTGTTGCCAAACGAAATCGATTTACCTTCTTCCAAATATTCATCGGGTTGCGCTTCATGGTATTGAGCAAATCCGTACGTGGGGGCATAGGCTTTTACTGCTTTTAACACAGGCTCTTCTTTGGCATGAATTAAAAACGGGACCTTATATTTTTCCTTAACAAAATCGTTCCCCAGCACATGATCAATATGGCAATGTGTATTTAGCAGATATTTGATTTGAATATTTTCGGCCTCTATAAATTTGGTAAGCGCAGCCTTTTCATTGGGTTCGTAACAACCTGGGTCGATAATAACGCCTGATCCCGTCTCGTCATAAACCACATACGTGTTTTCACTAAACGGATTAAAAGTAAAGGATTGAATCTGTATCATAATTAGTTTGGTAAAAGTACGCCCTTTTCGCTTAAAAATGAGAGCAGTAACGAGCGATGTGTTGTATTTTTGACTCTTTAAAATATCATTATTAAAACGGTTGATTATATCATTGTTGGACAAGGACTAGCAGGTTCTTGTCTTGCGTTACGCCTTTTATCAAAGGGTAAAAGCATTATGGTATTTGATCAACCTGAACAAAACAGAAGTTCGGCCATAGCGGCTGGATTATTTAATCCCATTACAGGCAAGTTGATGTCTAAAACATGGCAGGCAGACCTTCTCTTTCCTGAACTTGATTTTTTTTATCGCTATGCTGAGCAAATTCTAGATCAACGATTTTACTATCCTCAATGGATTTATCGACCCTTTCTTTCTGTTGAAGAACAGAATGCGTGGATGGGTAAAAGTTCGGATGCTGCCTGGATGCCTTATATTAAAAATATATATTCACAGAGTGTGTTTACGCATCAAGTTAACAATCCCTGGGGTGGCATTGTACTTAATCAGTGCGGCTATGTGGATGTGCTTAAATTCATGAAAAGCATATCGGACTATTTGACCAAGAGCAATTCTATTGTGTTTGAACAATTTGATGAATCGTTGATTCAACATCTCCCTAACGGAATCAGTTATAAAGATTTTCAGGCGACTAAGATCATTTTTTGCACCGGTACTGAGACTCTCAATTCAAGTCTTGGATCAAGGTTGCCCATTAGAAGACTAAAAGGGGAGACATTAACGATAGAAATGGATGAAAAACCTGAACTGATTTATAACCGAGGTGTTTATATAGTGCCTTACCGGGAAAAACAATTTCGGGTAGGGGCTACCTATGAAACTAAGAATCTATCATGTGAAATTACTGAGGAAGGAAGAATGGAGTTAGATCAAAAATTAAAAGAGTTAATTAGTATTCCCTATCGGGTAACCAATCAGGACTGGGGTTTTAGACCAACAACGCCAGATCGGAGGCCTATACTTGGCCCCATGCCGGATTCAGAAAATGTTATTATTTTTAACGGCTTAGGTACGAAGGGTGTTAGCCTGGCACCCTATTTTTCGGCTCAATTATGTAATTGGCTTTTGGAAGAGGGCAAAATACAGCCAGAAGTCAATATAGTGCGGTTTAAATCGTTATCTTCGAAATCCAGTGTGGCAGTATGAGAGGAATTTTACGGTTAGTAGGTATTAGTTTATTTCTGTTTCTTTTTTTTGGGGTTGCTGAGGCTCAGCAAGCCCTGGAAACATTTGGGAAAAACAGAATTCAGCACAAACAGTTTCGGTGGAACTACCTCAGTTCAGAGAATTTTGATGTGTACTATTATGATGACCGCAAAAAGGTGGCTCAGGAATCTCTCGAGTACCTGGAAGCAGAGTTCGACCGGATTACCGATTTGATTGGTTTTTATCCATACCAAAAAACCAAAGTATTTCTATACAATTCCGTTACCGATTTGCAGCAGAGCAATATCGGCCTAAATCACACCCAATACAGCTCAGGAGGTGAAACAGAATTTGTTAAGCCTTATGTAGAGATTGCACATCCCGGCACCCTAGAGAGTTTCAAAGAAGAATTGATCTACAAATTTTCAGACCTAATGCTGCATGAAATGTTATTTGGTGGTAGTCTGAAAGATATGTTTCAAAATGCCGTATTGCTCAACTTACCCGATTGGTTTGTAGATGGTGCGTCTTTATATGTAGCTAAAGGATGGAATGAAGAGATGGATGATTTTGCACGACAGTTGGTGGTAGACAAAAAAAAGGGAAATAAAGCGCTGAAGTTGTCTGGCTATGAGTCTGCGCTGGTAGGTCAATCAATCTGGAATTTTATTGTTGAGAAATATGGGAAGAGTAGTATTAATAATATTCTCAATTACACCCGAATAATCCGCAACGAAGAGAAAAGTGTACTCATTACTTTAGGAATACCTTTTAATCAATTGATGTTAGAGTGGAAGGACTTTTATAGCACCATGGAGACACGAATTGCGCAAACATACGTGACTCCTGCTGACTCTACCCTGTTTAGCCCGAAACATCGTAAGACAATTGTTTTTACAACTGTTAAAATTAGCCCCGATGGCAAGAAGGTTGCCTATGCAGAAAATGACCGGGGGAAGTTTACTATCAAAGTTAAGTCTCTTGAAAATGGAAGAGAAACGGTGATTCTTAATGGAGGCAACCGGGTAATTAAACAAGCCGTTGATTATAAAATTCCTTTGCTGAGCTGGTCAGATGCCAATACGTTGGGAGTTATTGGTGTTAAGAATGGCCAATATATTTTTTGGTTATATGATTTGGTTACCAAAAGTAAATTGCCACGCGAGTTAGATCGCTTTAGTAACATAAGAAGTTTTAATTTTTCAGGTAACGGGAGGCTTGCTATTTTAAGTGCTGATCTTCAGGGACAAAATGATTTATTTTTAATAAGCAGCCGCAGGGATAGAACCCGAAGGCTGACCAATGATTTGTACGATGATCTTGATCCCTCTTTTATCCCTAATTCTAACACTATTGTGTTTACTTCCAACCGAACTACCGATTCTGTGGACACCGCGCTTAAACAATACATTAAGTCCAGTCCTAATTATAATCTTTTTCTATTTAACCTCGACACGACAACCAATGTTGTGAACCGCTTGACGAATACACTCAGTAAAGATTTTCATCCTAAGGCACAGGATGAAAATAATTTCTATTACCTAAGCGATCAACGCGGTATAGTTAATCTTTTTAAGTATGACAGACAGACCGGGATTTATTCTCAGATCACGAATTTTAATTCGAGTATAAAAGATTTTGATTTGGATTTTTACAATCGCTCGCTTGCTCTTGTGACAACTAAAAAGCTGAATGAAGATATTTTTGTCATTAATAACTTTAATTTTCAACGACAAGTTTTTACTCCAGCTTCACGCAGAAAGGAAATTCAACAAGCCAAAATAGTTACTGAAAAGAGAAAGAAGGAGCCAACTAAAAGCATGTCAATCAAGGATCTTATCAATAGCCGGTTAAAAGAAAAACAAGATACTACGCGGCAAGAACCAGAGAAACCTGTAGAAAAGGACACCACTGAGATTAAATCGAATGTGATCAATATTGAAAATTACAACTTTGAGGATGTTGTAAAAAAAGACACCATAAAGCCGCAGGTAACAAAAGAGAAACCGCTTAATACGGATGATTATGTTTTTGAGGATGAGGCCGTGAAAGCAAAGCAACCCAGCGAAACATTTCTGACACGTTATATGAAGGCACGAGAATCGAGCCGGGTTACAGGCCCTTTTCCCTATACCCCTAAGTTCAGTTACGAGAATGTTGTTACAAACTTTGTTATAGACCCTTTGCGTGGCTTTAGCATGAAGATTGAGACCCAGATGAATGATATGCTGGAGAATTATAGAATACTGGGTGGCTTACAAACGGCTTTTGATTTTAAAAGTGGTGACGTATTTCTCGAGTTTCAGTATTTGCCTAATCGAATTGATTTTAGTGCACGGTTTGACCGAAGAGTTATATTTTGGGATACCCCCCAGGAAAATATAACCCAGGTAGAAAAGCAAAAGTATTCATTTCAAAAAATGGAAGTAGGCACATCATTACCCCTCTCTGTTCGTACGCGGGTAACAGTTAAACCCTTTCTTGGATTTACACAATATTTAGATCGCGGACTCGATCAGCCTCAAATACAACCTGTGTTTCAGCCTACTGAATATCAATTTTACGGAGGCTCTAAAGCAGAAGTGGTGTATGATAATTCGATCACTACTGGGATGAACCTGATGGAAGGAACCCGCGCAAAGTTGGGTATGGTTTATTATGGTGCGCTTGGAGATAATCAAAAAAGTTTTGGCCAGGTTTCATTGGATGTTAGGCGGTATCAGAAAATATATCGAGAAATCGTATTTGCCGTGCGTGGTTTCGCGGGAACGTTCTTCGGAAATTCACCGAAGTATTATATGCTGGGAGGGATGGATAATTGGTTTGGTAATACAATCAACTATGAAGGCCTGCAAAATCCTTTGACGAATGCAGTGGGTACTTATAATGATAATCTCATGTTCTCTGAATTTACAACTAGTTTACGAGGTTTTGATTATGCCACGCTGTATGGCAATAGTGTTGCCGTATTAAATACAGAGTTTCGGATTCCCCTGGTTAGAGCTCTTTCCAATGGACCTATTGCTTCAAACTTTTTTCGTAATCTCCAATTCACCGCGTTCTATGATATAGGAACCAGTTGGACTGGAGCAGTACCCTTTGATTCTAAAAACAGCGTACGCAAACGCGTGGTGCCCGAAGGGGGTTCATCAGGAAGTCCATTTGTTATTGAATTAAATGATTATCTCAATCCGTGGTTATATAGCTATGGTTTTGGATTACGCACGATGATGCTTGGCTATTATATGAAGTTTGATCTTGCCTGGCCTGTAGAGAATTATAAGGTGCGAGATCCAAGGGTATATGTAACCTTGGGTTTTGATTTTTAACGCACCGACAGATTCCATAAAAATAGATACCTTCGCAAGGATTTCTTAATCACCTTTTTATTTTTACATGATTAAATCAATGACCGGTTTTGGTCAGAGCGTTTCAAGTTCTGGCGAGGCTACCCTATCTGTTGAGGTTAAAAGCCTAAATTCAAAATTTTTTGATTTGAGTTTACGATTGCCTAAAAAATATTCAGAAAAGGAACTTGAGCTCAGAAATTTATTAGCTGAAAGATTGGAACGCGGAAAAGTTTCACTTAGCATAGATTACCAAACCGGGCTAAAGCAGGAGATAAGACATCAATACAATGAGGCTCTCTTTGAATCTTATTATAACGAGCTAAAAAAATTGGCTGATCGGGTGAATGCCAGTCATGATTCACTTTTCCAGATGGCACTTTCATCGCCCGATGTTGTGCAGACTAATGGCAAAGAAGAACTTGATCCTGCGGATTGGGAGCGGGTGCTAACCTTGCTAACCGATGCCATAAATAAATGTGATCACTTTAGAGCCGAAGAAGGTAAGTCCTTGGAGGGTAAACTTGCTGGTTATATAGAAAATATCAGACAAGGGTTACTCGAGGTTGAAAAGATAGATCCGAAGCGAATAGAAAAAATTCGTAGCCGGATAAAGGGAAATATGACAGAATTTTTTGGAAGCGAGGGATTTGATGCCAATCGGTTGGAACAAGAAATAATCTTTTACATCGAGAAGCTGGATATTCATGAAGAACGCGTTCGACTTAAAACGCATTTAGATTATTTTTTAAAAATCATGGCAGAGAAACAATCGAATGGAAAAAAACTAGGATTTGTTTCTCAGGAGATAGGCCGGGAGATTAATACCATTGGAAGTAAAGCTAACGATGCCGAAATGCAGAAATACGTAGTGATGATGAAAGAGGAACTCGAGAAAATTAAAGAACAACTGAGTAATGTTTTGTAAGGCTAACCATAGGGAAGAAGCCAGCCATTTCACTTCAAAACCACGGGGCACCGGTGTATTATCAATCGATTAAAATCAGATCTCTTTAAAGAGACAATCCACTTCTTAATTTAAAGACCGGCTAGCTCGGTCTTTTTTATGTTATTCGATTGCTTGTATTAACAAT
>JAGPBO010000130.1 GCA_018063305.1 Cyclobacteriaceae bacterium | reverse complement strand
TTTCTTTAATAGGAACTTCAAATGAATTTTTTTCGATAGGTGTTTTCCAGCTTACTTCGCCAAATCCTTTTTGAGGCGCCAGCTGAACAGGTTCTGAAAGCAATCTTGAATTTTCTTTTGCAATGGCTACGGCTGTCTCAGCTGCTTTCGCGATGCTGTCTTTGTCCATTTTATCGGTAGCTGCAAAGCCCCAACTTCCATTGGCAAGAACACGAATACCCATTCCATACGATTCGGTATTGACAATGTTCTGCACTTTGTCTTCACGCGTAACAACAAATTGATTCAGGTACCGACCGATGCGCACATCGGTGTAAGTCGCGCCTTTGCTTCGGGCGGCATTTAAGGCAACATCAGCCAATTGTTTTTTTAGTGTGACGTCTACCCGCTCAAGCGCACGTGCCGGATCGATGGGATTGCCCATCACCGGAATTCCGGGAAGCATGGTGGCCGCTGCGCCCATGCCTGTTAGGTAAATAAAATCTCTGCGTTTCAAATGGATTGAATTTAAAGTTTAACGGTTACTCAACAATACTTAGTAAGACGGTCAGAATGTAAAAAGGTTCTGTAATTCGAGTTAGTAATTTAAAACTAGGTGTACAAGTACATGTTCGATTTCGGACTTTGTTAAAAACAAAATCCCCAAGCTTGCGCTCAGGGATTTTAAAAAACAAACAAATTTATTAAACCGCGTCTGAAAGACTGGAGAATGTAAAGTCTCTGATCTTCATAGCCGGAATTAACGAAGCTCCGCCACCAAATCCGCCTCCATCCACACGCATGGGCTTGCCTAGTGTTTCCAAATTATTCAGCATGATAATCGGACTTTCGTTGAATCGGAAATTTTTAACCGGATGCTTAATCTTTCCGTTTTCAATATAGAAAGTACCATCACGTGTAAGACCCGTGTAGAGCAAAGTTTGTGGATCCACCGCACGGATATACCAGAAGCGAGTTACCAACACACCTTTCTTTGTGTCTTTAATCATGTCTTCCATAGATGCTGTGCCGCCAACCATAATTCGGTTTCCCGGAAACGGGGTTGACTCTACATTTTTTTGTGAAGCCCAATAACGATCGTAGATAAGATTAGAAACAACACCATCTTTTATCAAATCCATTTTCTTGCGCGGTTGACCACCTCCGCCTCCACCACCAAATCGGCCACCACCACCACCGGCCCAATTGCCTACAGGAACTTCTTCATTCCAAGGATCGGTATAAATGTGTACGCGTTCGTCAACAATTTTTTCACCCAACTTGGTGCCACCCCCTTTCTTCGACATAAAACTGCGGCCTTCATCAGCCGTGCGGGCATTGAACCCTTGAAACATTAATCCAATCAAATCGTTGGCTGCATTGGGTTCCAGAATAACAGTGTACTTACCCGGCTCAATCGCTTTTGCGTTGCGCGATTGTAAGGCTTTATCAATGGCTATAGCCGAAGCCTGGGCTGTATTGAGTTTACTTACATCATTAAAGTTACGTGCTACCCAACCCGAACCAGTGCCATCATTTGTGCGCATGGTTACCGTAAAGTCAACACTCG
Organism: Cyclobacteriaceae bacterium; assembly: GCA_018063305.1. Lineage (GTDB taxonomy): Bacteria > Bacteroidota > Bacteroidia > Cytophagales > Cyclobacteriaceae > ELB16-189. The sequence goes on along the minus strand of JAGPBO010000130.1, from coordinate 8,931 downwards.
TTGATTGATTGTAAGCAAACATTCCTTTGCTATTCATTACCGAAGAAAACCCACGACTGTCTTCCAAAAATCCAGCCGCGGTTATATCTTTTTTCGATGCCGGGTCGATACTGTTCGCAGCCGCTTGCGCGCGATACTCGGGTGTAATTTTAGCGGTAGACTCGATAAATGTTTTCGGTTCGACTCCATAGTTTTGTGGGTCGAGCAAACCCATAAACTCTGGATTTTCGGGAGCCAGTTGCGCCAGCTCTTCCGCGCGTCTAACCACTTTTTCTAATGAGGCATCATCAAATTCATTGATACTTGCCCCTCCCGATTTTTTACCGAAAAAGGTTTGTACCGAAAGACTTACATCACTGCTCTCGCCAGCGGTGCTCACACTGTTACGGGCATACCGAATATTGCCGCCATCGGTGCCATTTAAGTTTGCTTCGATGCCATCAGCTTTAGAGAAACCGATAACCTTCTCTAAAATTCTCTTAGCATCATCTTTGGATAGTATTGCCATATTAATTCAAGATTTATGATTCAATGTTTAAAATTCAATTGTATTATTCAAAATTCGTATTCCAAGTTATATCGAATTCCATTTTGAATTTGAAATCCGAAATCTTGAATTTATATCGTTCTTCCTGTATTAATAACATTCACTCCGTTAAAGCGTGCCGTGGCCGATCCGTGCGATACAGCATTGGATTGAGCCGGTTGTCCCTTGCCATCACCAAAAGCACCATTCATCCGGTAGTCACGTTCGTCACAAACCTGCGCACACGAATTCCAGAACTCCTGCGTGTTGGCCTGATAGGCAACGTCTTTTAACATGCCTGCTATTTTTCCATTTTTAATTTCAAAGAACAGCACGCCACCAAACTGAAAGTTATACCGCTGTTGATCGATGGAGAACGATCCATCTTTCACAATATAAATTCCCTTCTCAACACCGGCAATCATTTGATCGGGTGTAAGTTGCTGTTTCCCGGGTTGTAAGGATACATTAGGCATCCGCTGAAACTGAACATCACTCCAGCTTTGCGAGTAGCAACATCCATGCGATTCACTTTGACCCAGCAAACTAACCTGATCGCGAATGGCCTGATAGTTTACCAGCACCCCGTCTTTAATTAAATCCCACTTTTTACATTTCACCCCTTCGTCATCATATGCCACAGCACCTAATGAGCCTACCTGCGTTTTATCAGCAACAATGTTTACTACATCACTTCCAAATTTAAATTTCTTCGATTGCCATTTATCAAACGTAAGAAAACTGGTTCCTGCATAGTTTGCCTCGTAGCCAAGCACGCGATCCAACTCGGTGGGGTGACCCACTGATTCATGAATCGTTAACCACAAATGTGAAGGCTCTAACACTAAATCATACTTGCCTGGCTCTACTGACTTGGCTGCAATCATCTCTTTCGCTTGTAGTGCCGCCATGGTCGCGTCTTCTACGATGTCGTAAGATTTGTTGTAGAGTATTATTCCGCCTGGTCCTTGAATTTTATCAGCAGCTTTACCGTCTAAGTATTCATACCCCATGCCTACGGGTGCGCTAAAAGCAGATCTTGTTTTGAATGAGCCCGAAGCCCGATCAACCATGGACACCTGAAAGTTTGGCCACGTGCGATGCACATCCTGATCGATATACGAACCATCGGATGAAGCAAAATATTTTTGCTCATTCACTAAAAATATAAGACTGTTCACAAAGCTGGCTCCGTTCTCCATGGCCTTTGCGTTCGCGTTAAGCAACAGTTCCACTTTCTCCTTTACAGGGACTTCAAAACCATTTTTAACAATCGGAGTTTTCCAACTGACTTCACCATAAGAAGGTGTGGCCGCAAGTTTCACCGGCTCTTTCTGAAATTTTGAATTTGCTTTTGCGATTGCCACAGCACGCTCTGCTGTTTTCTTTATTCCATCAGGCGTTACATCATTGCTGGCCGCAAAGCCCCACGTTCCGTTTGCGATTACCCGCACACCAGCACCAAATGATTCGGTGTTAGTAATGCCTTGCACTTTACGTTCACGGGTTGCGACAAACTGATTCAGATACCGACCAATGCGCACATCGGTATACGTTGCACCCAACGATTTTGCTGTATTCAACGCCACATCGGCCAATACTTTTTTCTGCGATGCGTCCATTAAAGGAACAAGCATGCGGGCCGGATCAATCTCGTGGCCAAATCCGGTAAACGGCAACATCATGGCGCCTGCGCCCAATCCTGCCATCTGTATAAAGTCCCTTCTTTTCATACGTTAATTCAACATTTAAAATTCATGATTCAAAATCATTCAGTCATTATTTCCGGATTCACTTTTGAATTTTAAATCCGAAATTTTGAATTATATAGTTCTTGCTGTATTAATAACATTCACGCCATTAAATCTTGCTGTAGAACTTCCGTGCGATACGGCACTTACTTGTGACGGCTGCCCTTTGCCATCAAAGAATGAGCCGAATAGTCTATAATCTTTTTCATCACAGATTTTTACACAACTGTTCCAAAACTCCTGCGTGTTGGATTGGTAAGCCACATCATCCAGCATGCCGACAACCTCACCGTTTTTAATTTCATAAAATACCTGACCTCCAAATTGAAAATTATACCGCTGCTGATCGATTGAGTACGACCCACGACCGGCAATATAAATTCCTTTCTCAACAGCTTTAATCATCTCCGGAAGAGAATAAGGTTCCTTGCCGGGAGCTAAGGATACGTTAGGCATTCGCTGAAACTGAACATCACTCCAGCTTTGTGAGTAGCAGCACCCATTTGATTCATTCGAACCAATCATGTGTACCTGATCGCGAATGGCCTCTACGTTTACAAAGATTCCTTCTTTAATTAAATCCCAGCGTTTGCACTTCACGCCCTCATCATCATACCCCACTGCACCTAATGAATTAGGTTGAGTTTTATCTGCAAAGATGTTTATCACCTTACTTCCATAATTAAAGGTGCCCGACTTCAGTTTATCTAACGTGGCAAAACTGGTTCCGGCATAGTTTGCTTCGTAGCCTAAGATGCGATCAAGTTCTAATGGATGGCCTACCGATTCGTGAATAGTTAACCCCAAATGATTAGGCTCCAACACCATATCATACTTTCCGGGCTCTACCGATTTTGCTTTTAATTTTTCTTTAGCCTGTTTCGCTGCCGCTATTGCATCCTCTACAATATCATAACTGTTGCGATACAACGTCATCCCGAAAGGTGTTACTAATTTGTCCTCACTCTTCGGGATCAAGTATTCATAACCCATACCCATGGGAGCACTCAATGCATCGCGTGTTTTGAATTGACCAGAAGCCCGATCGATAACCGATACCGTAAAAGTTGGCCAGATGCGGTGAATATCCTGATCGATGTACGAACCATCGGTAGAAGCAAAATATTTTTGTTCATTAATCTGAAACAGATTCGAGTTTACAAAGCTGGCTCCATTCTTCATCGCTTCGCTGTTGGCGTTCAGCAACAGTTCTACTTTTTCGGATACCGGAATTTCGAAAGGGTTTTTTTGGATGGGTGTATTCCAAACAACTTCTCCATAACCTGGTACAGGAGCAAGCCTGACAGGTTCCTTTTGAAATTTAGAATTTGCTTTTGCGATGGCTACCGCCTGGGCCGTTGCTTTGCTGATGCCATCTTTACTAACCTGATTGGTTGATGCAAAGCCCCACGTGCCATTGGCAATAACCCGAATGCCAACACCAAATGACTCCGAGCTTTGAATTCCCTGAACTCTCTTTTCGCGGGTACTTACCGATTGGTTTAAATATCGGCCTATGCGAACATCAGCATAAGTTGCGCCCAGTGATTTTGCTGCGTTAAGCGCAACATCGGCCAGTACTTTCTTTTGTGCCGTTGTTAATGATCCTTCTAAAAGTGCTTCAGCCGAAACTGGATTCCCCATCATGGGGAATGGAAGTAGCAAACTCCCTAAACCCAAACCCGTCAGTTGAACAAAATCACGTCTTTTCACAATTTCAAAGATTTAGTTAAACACTACTCTTTAACAACCGGTAAGTAGTTAAAAGTCTTTTATAAAAATAATAATTAATACACGAAAGACTTAAATACCCGATAAGTGGAAAAAATCATGCGGTGACACCTTGAATGTTTGAATACATCGATTTAGTTCTTCATTAAATTCAGAATTTAGCTTACGTACGGCTGTATTGCTATTTACACCTATGAAATGTTAGTCGATGCCGCCACAGTGTTGGATGTGTGTGGTTAAATGAAACATCGCGGGTTTAGTTCTTCGATTATTCGGAGCATAAGCGCTTCGTATAACAAAATTGTTTCGTAAACACCTTTCAAACTTCCTCAATTCAAAAAAGAACGCCCAAGCAAGGGCATAGTTCTAAACGATAGTGTTTAATATTGCATAGACATTATCTATATGAATTTACAGCAACTGGAGTACCTCGTGGCCGTTGACACCTGGCGGCATTTCTCGACAGCAGCCGAAAAGTGTCATGTCACACAGCCCACGCTCAGCATGATGATTCAGAAGTTTGAGCTAGAACTAGACGTAAAGGTTTTTGATCGCTCGAAACAGCCTGTGGTGACAACCGCTATTGGACAAAAAATAATTGAACAGGCCCGAACAATTTTAAATGAAACGGCAGCACTAAAAAAAATTGTAGTAGAACAAAAAGGTGAAATAGCCGGTGAATTACGCATTGGCATTATTCCTACGCTGGCCCCATATCTGTTGCCTTTATTTTTAAATAAGTTTCTTCTCAAATACCCTGATCTAAAACTCAAAATTGTCGAGCTCACCACGAAACAGATTATTCAGGAATTAGAATCGCAGCGTTTGGATGCAGGCATTCTGGCAACACCGCTAAAACAACCTTCCCTAAAAGAGACCCCCCTTTTCTACGAGCAGTTTGTTGTTTACGCCTCACCGAACGAAAAGGTAATGAAGAAAAAATATCTGCTGGCTGATGATATTGATGTCAATCATTTATGGTTGCTGGAAGAAGGGCATTGCTTGCGATCGCAGGTGGTTAATCTTTGTGAATTGAAGCGAAAGGAATCCCGAATGCAAAATTTAGATTACGAAGCCGGCAGTATTGAAACATTAAAGAAGATGGTGGACATTAACACAGGAATTACCATTTTACCTGAGTTGGCTTTGCGCGATTTGTCAAAAGCGCAGGAAAAAAATCTTCGGTATTTTAAGCCTCCGGCACCCGTTCGTGAAATCAGTCTCGTTACGTATCGATACTTTGTCAAGTATAATTTGATAGAAGCCCTTCGAAAAGAAATTCTCTCTAAAATTCCGGTTGAAATGCTGGATGCCAATCGCAAAGAGATTGCTGCCATTTAATCCAAAATGAATAACTGTATATTGCCACATGTCCGATATTTTTAAAACCAACAGCCGTATAATCGTTACCTGCAGTAACCGACTTGCTCCGTATCTCATACAAGAAATTCATGAACTTGGTTTCAAGCCAGTTCGCACCTTCCTTACGGGTGTAGAATTGCAAGGCACGGTAAACGACTGCATCGTGCTCAACCTGAATTTGCGGTGTGCCAGTCAAGTGCTTTATTCATTAAAAGAATTCCCGGCCAATGGGCCCGATGCCCTTTACGATAACCTGATGCGCTACCCGTGGGAAGAGCTACTTACACCCGATGGTTATATTTCAATAACCAGCAATGCCGTTCACTTTACAGTTAACAACGAGATGTTTGTAAATGTAAAAGTGAAGGATGCCATTGCCGATCGCATGCGAAGAGAAACTTCGCTCAGACCTGATTCAGGATCGGAATTGGATAAAGCCGTTTTCCATTTGTATTGGAAAGATGAACGTGCAGAAATTTTTCTGGATACTTCTGGGGAAACGCTAGCCAAACATGGCTATCGAAAAATTCCTGGCAAAGCGCCCATGATGGAGTCATTGGCCGCAGCAACTGTACTGGCCACAAAGTGGGATCGCACAACGCCCTTTGTTAATCCCATGTGCGGTTCATCAACCGTAGCTATTGAAGCCGTGATGATTGCCACTAATCGCAGGCCTGGATTATTTAGAAAGAATTACTCGTTCATGCATGTAACCGGCTACGATGCAAATTTTTATAATGAACAAGTTGAAAAACTGACTTCGCAGATTAAAGAAGTTGCTGGCTTAAAAATAATTGCAACCGATATTAGTGATGATGCCATCATGATTTCGAAAGTAAATGCTGGCCTGGCGGGCGTTGAACACTTAATTGAATTTGGTATTTGTGATTTTGAACAGACATTACTTCCCGAAACACCTGGAGTCATCTATTTTAATCCAGAATATGGCGATCGCTTAGGGGAAATTTCAGAATTGGAAATCACCTATGCCCGCATTGGTGATTTTATGAAAAAGAAATGCCAGGGATTTTTGGGTTACATATTTACCGGCAACTTAGATCTGGCAAAAAAAATTGGTTTAAAAGCCAGCAGAAGAATTGAATTTTACACTGGTAAAATTGATTGCCGCTTACTTGAATACGAATTGTACGGAGGGAGCAAACGTCCACCAAAACAAAATCCCTAATAACTTAGAGTACACTTTGTGGTCAATAATAATTCCATTAAACCTCACTAAGACTCCGTATATAAAAAATAGAATGAGTTTAATTCAAGCTTGAGGTTTTCTGGCTACATTAGAAATTCAAAACCTAAATCATTCAATAATGAACTCTAAAATTTGTATCGCACTCTCCTTCTTTACGGCTTGTCTTTGCCTATCCCAATCCGGTTTGGCACAAGCTGATCAAAAACTAACTCGTGAAATCTTCAAAGAGATGATCGAAATTAACACAACGAACTCTTCGGGAAGCACGACCAAAGCCGCAGCAGCGGTTGCCGCAAGATTAAAAGCAGCCGGCTTTACGGATGCTGATATTTTTCTGGGTGGTGCCGCTGAAAATAAAGGCAACATTGTAGCCCGATTAAAAGGAAGCGGAAAGAGAAAACCTTTACTACTTCTTGCGCACTTAGATGTAGTAGAAGCACCACGAGTAGATTGGACAACCGATCCATTTAAGTTTGAAGAGATTGATGGCTACTACTACGCGCGCGGCTCCAGCGATGATAAAGCGATGGCTTCCATTTTTGTTGCCAACATGATCCGCATGAAGAAAGAAAAATTTATGCCCGATCGCGATATCATTCTTGCGCTTACCGCGGATGAAGAAGGCGGTGACCACAACGGGGTGGACTGGCTTCTTAAAAATCATAAAGAGCTTATCGATGCAGAGTATGCCTTAAACGAGGGCGGAGGCGGTCAGGAACAGAATGGCAAAAAAATTCTCAATTCAGTGCAATTGAGCGAAAAAGTATTTAACAGTTTTACACTTGAGGTTGTAAATAAAGGCGGGCATAGCTCTCAGCCTCGTAAGGACAACGCCATTTATGCTATGGCGCGCGCGTTAGAGAACCTAAGTAATTTTGATTTTCCTGTTGATCTGAATGAAGGTACCCGGGTTTATTTTGAGCGCTCATCAAAAATTGAAACCGGTCAATTAGCTGCGGACATGGCCGAGATGGTTAAGCCAAATTACAACCCCGAAGCGTTGAAGCGTTTATCAGCTTCTCCACGTTATAATGCGTTGCTACGCACCACCTGTGTGGCCACCATGATTAGTGGAGGACATGCTGAAAATGCATTGCCCCAAGAGGTAACTACCAACATAAACTGTAGAATCTTGCCAGGTGAAGATCCTGAAATGATCCGACAAACGCTGATCAAAGTAATTGATAATCCCATCGTTACGGTTACGTCAAAAAATAAGGCAAAGATTAGTCCGCCTTCCGGAATGAATCCGGATGTGTTTGGTCCCATCGAAAAGATAACTCAGAAAATGTGGCCGGGCGTTCCCGTTGTCCCAACGATGTCAACCGGAGCAACCGATGGCGCTTATCTGCGGGTAGCGGGTATTCCTACTTATGGCGTGAGTGGAATCTTTTCGGATTCTTCCGATTCGCGCGCTCATGGTAAGGACGAACGCATTGCGGTGAAATCCTATTATGAAGGGCAGGAGTTTCTTTATCAATTAGTAAAAGAAATGTCGCAAAAGACACCTATTAAGAGAAACGATTAACTCTTTCAATGAGAGCGATAGTATTCATTTTTATAGTTCTCTTTACTTCATTGCTGATCAGCATGAATCAGAAAGAAAATACAACCCGTGTAATTGCCCATCGGGGTGCCTGGAAAAATACAGGTGCTCCTGAAAATTCTATTGCCTCCTTACAACAAGCTATTAATCTAGGTTGTTACGGAAGCGAGTTTGATGTACACCTGAGTGCAGATTCGGTTCCCTTCATTTTACACGATAATTCTATACAAGGGGTCTACATAGAAAAAACGAATGCGGCTGATCTTAAAAAAATACGACTGGCCAATGGTGAACCTCTTCCAACACTGGAGGAATATCTGCTTGCTGGAAAAGGTCAAACCAAAACTCGGCTTATTCTGGAAATAAAAACATCTAGTATCAGTAAAGAAAGATCGTTGGCTCTAACTAAAAAATGTGTTGATCTGGTAACTCAAACTGGTGTGACTGCTATTACTGATTATATCGCGTTTGATTTTGATGTTTGCTTAAAAGCAAAAGCGCTTTCACCGAAAGCCTCTGTTCAATATTTAAATGGTGATAAAAGTCCTGAAGAATTGGCTGCGGCCGGATTAGATGGTTTCGATTATCATTTTAGTGTGTTGAAACGAAATGAAAGCTGGCTTGCTGATGCGCATAGACGAAATTTAACCACCAATGCCTGGACGGTGAATGATGAAGAAACTATGCGGTGGCTGATGGATCAAAAGATTGATATGATTACCACCAACGAGCCCGAGAAATTGCTCAAGTTGCTAAACTAACCGTTCAGATAAGACCGAACGGACATCTGGATTATTTTTTACACATT
>JAGPBO010000129.1 GCA_018063305.1 Cyclobacteriaceae bacterium | reverse complement strand
CACGAGCCGTTTCATTATCTGGTGCATCTGCTCCACGAAGCTGACGATAGATAAATTGAACCGCCTCTAGCTCACTGTTAGAAGTGTCTTTATTAAGTGTGTTGTAAATGATCGCATAATCACCACCTACATCTTCTCTCTGAATGAAAACACTTGCTACTTCCATTTCAGAAATGGTGTCGATAGCTTCTTCATCCAATACTGTATCTCTTTCCATTACGATTTCGTTTCTTTCGATAGAAACTACTTCGCCGGTATCTTCATCCACAAAATCTTCCACCCAGGTTCTTAAAACCCTTGCGGCTAATCTTTTGCCAATGTATTTACCCAATGTTTTTTTATCCGTCTTTACTTCATCAGCCATACCGAACAATTCAAGGATGTCCTTGTCTGTTTCGTAACCGATTGAACGTAATAATGTAGTAACTGGGAATTTTTTCTTACGGTCGATATAAGCAAACATCACATTGTTGATGTCAGTTGCAAACTCCATCCAGGCACCTTTGAAAGGAATAACCCTTGCAGAGTAAATCTTGGTTCCGTTCGGATGAACAGACTGACCGAAGAATACACCAGGTGAACGGTGCAACTGAGAAACTACTACTCTCTCTGCTCCGTTAACTACGAATGTACCTCTAGGTGTCATGTAAGGGATGTTTCCAAGGAAAACGTCCTGAACAATTGTCTGGAAGTCCACATGCTCCTCATCGTTACAGCTCAAACGAAGTTTGGCTTTCAGCGGAACAGCATAAGTCAATCCTCTCTCCATACACTCATCAATAGAGTAACGGGGCGGATCGATAAAATAATCTAAAAATTCCAGTACGAAAATATTCCGGGTGTCAGTTATAGGAAAATTATCCTTAAACACACGGAACAATCCTTCCACATTCCTTTTATCAGGTGTGGTTTCTAACTGGAAGAATTCTTTAAACGACTGAATCTGTACTTCGAGAAGATCGGGAGTTTCAGCAAGGTGCTTAATCTTTCCAAAATCTACTCTTGAGTTCACTTTTGTTGAAGACATATGCGAAAACAGGTTTTACAACGTTGAGGACATACAAATCATTCACAGGGTCTCATCTTTGTTAGAAACGAAAACCTATGAAAGTCAATTACTTACACATGATTTGGGATGTCAAAATATATTTGGCCAAAATAAAGGATTGCAAAGGTAGGGATTTATAGTTCTCAGCCAAGAAAAATTTGCTCACAATAACCTCGCCAAAATACCACTAAGTGGCCATTTTTGGAACAGACGAGAATCTGTATTTTGCCAAAAATAATGCTTCATGAATTGGAAAAAGATTGTTGCAGAGTACTTCACTTTTAGTCGAGGCAACAGGATTGCTATTCTTGCTATTCTGTTTATTACTGTCGGTGTATTTTTCCTCCCTGACGCCTTGCCTAAAACTTCCAATTCAAAAACGATTGTGAATGATACTGCATGGATAAGTGCAATGAAAAGAATGGAGCAAAGAGAAGAAGATAATTCTTCTAATTATTCAAGCATTAATGAGAATAACAGCTCCAACTATCAATATGATCGAAATTCCAACAACTACTACAATAAACCAAAAGGCGAATTGTTCTATTTCGACCCAAATACTCTTTCAGCCACAGGATGGAAAAAATTGGGGCTAAGAGACAAAACAATCGGTACCATTTTAAACTATCTGAGCAAAGGTGGTAAATTTAAAAAGCCGGAAGACCTCAGTCGTATTTATGGTCTGTTTCCAAATGAATTTGAAAGAATTGCTCCATACATAAAAATTGAAAACATAGGTGTTCAAACTTATACGAACGGGAATAAAGAAAATAAGCAGAATGACAATACAACACCCAAAACCTATACCTCAAGGTATTCCATCATAGATATCAATACTGCTGATACAACAGCATTAATTGCATTGCCTGGAATAGGCAGTAAATTATCAGTAAGAATTATCAGTTTCCGGGATAAACTTGGCGGGTTTTATTCAATTAATCAGGTTGGAGAAACCTTTGCTTTGCCTGATTCTACTTTTCAGAAGATAAAGCAATACCTGAAGCTGGAAATAACGTCGCTACGAAAAATAAATATTAATACTGCAACAATTGATGAATTAAAAGCACATCCATATATCCGATACTCACTGGCAAATCCAATAATTGCTTACCGAAACCAACATGGAAACTTCGCTACTATTGAGGATATAAAAAAGATTATGGTAGTAACTAACGAAATTTTTAATAAAATAGCCCCATACCTATCAACACAATAAAAAGCCCTCTGCATATGCAAAGGGCTTGATAAATTATTCAGCATCCACCTACATTAAAATTTCGGTGGACGAAAAGAAATTAAGCAATCTCAACTTCAGCACCTGCTTCTGTCAATTTAGCTGCAATCTCATCAGCTTCAACTTTAGAAACACCTTCTTTGATTGGCTTTGGAGCACCATCAACAAGGTCTTTCGCTTCTTTCAATCCTAAGCCAGTCAAATCTTTTACGATTTTAACAACGCCTAATTTAGATGCACCGGCACTCTTCAATATTACATTGAATGCTGTTTTCTCTTCAACTGCTGCTGCACCATCTCCACCACCTGCTGACATTACAACTGCTGCTGCTGCTGGCTCGATACCATATTCTGTTTTTAAGAAATCAGCTAATTCCTGAACTTCTTTTACTGTTAAGGCTACAAGGCCTTCTGCTAATGCTTTTACGTCTGCCATTTTATTTGAATTTTTACCGTCTTCACCGCTTTAATAATGCTCCGACGGCGGTTTTAAAAAAATTTGCCTTTATTATCCCTCAGGCCTGGGAGTGTTTTTATTTTAGATTCTATTATTCTGCTTTTGGCTCATCAGAAGATGCTTCCTCATTTGCTGGAGGCGTTGTTCCTTCTGGTGCTGCTTCTGCTGCAGATGCTTCAACTGTAAGTGTTGGCTTTGCTTCTTCTACAACTGGTGCTTCAGTTGCAACTGCGGCTTCTGTTTCAGCCTTAGCAGTTGGTCCGTTTTCAACATGATTTAATAATGCTGCCAATACTCTCTTTGCAGGAGATTGTAACAAGCCGATAACCTCACCGATAAGCTCATTCTTAGTTTTGATCTGCGTAAGAGCTTTTAGGCTGTTGTCGCCAGTGTAAATATCACCATTGATAAAAGCAGCTTTCAATACTGGTTTTTCACCATTACTTTCTTTGCGGAAAGAACTGATGATTAATGCAGGATCTTTTGGATTCTCAGAAAACATTAATGCAGTTACTTTATGCAATGAGTCGTAAAGACCTGCATATTTTTCACCATCTAAGGATTCCAACGCTTTTTTGATCAATGTGTTTTTTGCCACTTTCATTTCAACTTCTTTGCTGAAACAAGCACGGCGTAATTTACCAACCTGTGCTACTGATAATGATTCTGTATCTGTAACGTAGAAGTTGTTGTATTGTGAGAATTTGCCTTTCAGCACTTCTATCACTTCGTTTTTTTGATCTTTTGTCATGACTTTTTATTTGTCTTTCACCTTGCGGCGAATCAGTTTAGTAATTAATGTACAAATGCTTTAGTATCGATTGCAATTCCAGGACTCATTGAGCTGGCCATGCTTATTCCTCTAACATAAGCTCCTTTAGAAGATGATGGTTTTGCTTTCAATATAGCATTAATCAGTTCTTGGCTGTTCTCCGCAATCTTTTCTGGAGTAAAGCTGATACGACCGATAGAAGCATGCACAATACCTACTTTATCAACCTTAAAAGCAATTTTACCACCTTTTACATCATTGATCGCATTTGCAACATCATTTGTAACAGTTCCAGTTTTAGGATTTGGCATCAGGTTTCTTGGACCTAACACTTTACCTAATCTACCAATCTTAGGCATTACAGATGGAGTAGCTATGATTACATCAATATCTACCCAACCGCCTTCGATTTTTGTTACAAATTCATCAAGACCAACGTAGTCAGCACCAGCTTCTTTTGCTTCTGCTTCTTTGTCGGGTGTGCAAAGCACTAAAACTTTTTTTGTTTTACCAGTACCGTGAGGTAATGAAACAGTACCACGGATAGCCTGATCAGCTTTTTTAGGATCAACACCTAAACGGATGTGAAGATCAACTGATGCATCAAATTTACAAGTGGTAATACTTTTTACCAATGCAGATGCTTCCTTTAAGGAGTATGATTTATTTGCTTCAACTTTTGTATCCACAACTTTTCTTTTTTTACTAATGAATGCCATTTTAATTCTTTTAAGGGTTCTTATAATTAGTTTTCCCAAGGGGCTTTACCGTCTACATTAAGGCCTAAACTACGAGCAGTACCGGCTACCATTTTCATAGCACTTTCGATAGTAAAGCAGTTCAAGTCAGGCATTTTATCTTCAGCGATAGCTTTTACCTGATCCCAATTTACTTTACCAACTTTTGCACGGTTACTTTCCTTGGAACCCTTTTGAATTTTTGCTGCTTCCATCAACTGAATAGCGGCAGGAGGAGTTTTTAACACAAAGTCAAAACTCTTGTCAGCATAAACTGTAATTAATACGGGGATTACTTTTCCTTGTTTGTCCTGAGTTCTTGCGTTGAACTGCTTACAAAAGTCCATGATGTTAATACCCTTGGAACCTAATGCCGGACCGATTGGAGGTGCAGGGTTGGCTTGGCCACCCTTACACTGTAGCTTTACATAGCCACTAATTTCTTTTGCCATTTTTTATCTTTTTTGGTGTTAACGACTTTTCATCTCAAGGACTAATTAGTCTCCCAAATTCCTTGGTCTCCATAGCTTTAACAGAAGAGACCGTACTATCCCCTCCTTCGCCAATGGCTACGGAGGGCAATGAAAGAACTAATTGGGGCGGCAAAGGTAAGGGTAAACTTCAGTCTGGCAAAGGTTTTAGCAGATTTTATTTCTAAAATTTGATACCCTCTATTTCTTTATAAATCTTACTGAAGCGATCGGGGCCAATGTGCTATTTCCATTTGCCAATACTGTTGCTTTTGTTGGAGTAAGTTTATGTACATTCTCCTTTAGATTAGTTTCAGGATTGTTATAACCAAAAGCATCTCCAGTTTCTGTTCCAGCATCGTATGAATAAAGATTAACAGTTGTATCAGTTATCCATTTATTATTATGAAATAAGTTAAAACTATTTATGCCAGTAAACCAATCAGGTGTTGGAGCAAGCATTGTTTCAAAGCTTATGTATGGGTAATTACTATTGCAATAAATATTTGTTTTATTGCTTCCTGTAGGTGTTGGAGCATTAATTACAACATATGAAATAGCTTTTCCTAAAGCAACTATAGAATCAATTTCAATAACCATCGGACCTGTGTTACCAGATTCTGCAATTCTTTCTACCCCCCAACTTGCTAATTCTCCTTCTTTCCATTGATAAGTTTGGCTATTATGAATCATCCCAAGAATTGTGGTAAAATGAACACCTGACGGCACTCCGAATTCTGGTGCTTTCCACTTACCAGTAAACTCAACAGAATATACAGCTTCGGAATAAGGCAAGCCATCGCTTGCATTATTTTTTTCACAGGAAAGAAAGAGTATGCTAATAAACAATGCTAAAAATATTTTTTTCATATGATTGGGGTTTTTATAAAGATAGTTTAAGCCAATTGCTCAGTTTGTCCGTTATCTTTCCTTTAGCTATACGAAAAAAGCCACCCGATTGGATGGCTTTACAATATTTTGAATAGAAATTAACTCATCTTCTCAACCTGCATATAGTTCAACTCTACAGGTGTAGAACGACCAAATATCTTTACTGTTACTTTTAATTTCTTCTTTTCATCATTTACTTCTTCAATTACACCATTGAAGTCGTTGAATGGACCTTCAATAATTTTGATTGTTTCGCCAACGATAAATGGCTCACTCATACTTACACCACCAGCTTCTGCCATTTCATCCATCTTACCTAACATCTTATTTACTTCTGCTTTACGAAGGGCAATCGGGTTTTCTTTCCCAAGGAAATGAATAACATTCGGCACATTCTTTACCACATCTCTTAAGTCATCGCTCAGTTTACCTTCAGCAATCTCAACCATCACATAGCCAGGGTAATAATTTCTTTCCCGCATTACTTTTTTACCATTAGCAACCTTATAAACTTTTTCTACCGGAAGAAAAATCTGTTTAACCTGATTCCAACCACCACGGCTTACTTCTTTATCAAGATATTCTTTTACCTTTTTCTCCTTACCACTAACAACACGAAGAACAAACCATTTGGTATCCTGATGGTGTTCGTCTTCTGAATGCCCGTTATTCTCTGTATGCTCAATATTCGTAGTTACTTCCATTGCTTAGAAAAGTTTGTCGTAAATGAACTTCAACCCATTACCAAAAACAGAATCCATCGCTAATACAATTAATGTAAAAACAATAGTTGCCGCAATTACAATCATTGTAGACTGCTGCAACTGAGGCCAAGTAGGCCAGGTCACTTTTTCGGTAAGCTCTTTGTAAGAGTCTTTAAAATAATTAGCGATCTTAATCATGTTATCAATTTGATATTTTCAAAAAATTACTCTGCACGGGCACTAGGATTCGAACCCAGATCAAAGGTTTTGGAGACCCGTATGCTACCGTTGCACCATGCCCGTATGAAAGCTAAAAGCTATTGGCAGTTAACCAATAGCTTTTAGCATTATGTTTCAAAGATAGCTAATTTATCATTAGCCATGCCCGCAGGCTGAAAGCGAAAAGCTAAAAGCCCTTAGCCTTCTTTTTATTTCAAAATCTCAGTTACTTGACCAGCACCTACTGTACGGCCACCTTCACGAATCGCAAACTTCAAACCTTTCTCCATCGCAATCGGCTGAATAAGTTTTACAGTAAGAGATGTATTATCGCCAGGCATTACCATTTCAGTTCCAGCTGCTAATTCTACTTCACCTGTTACATCCGTAGTACGGAAATAGAACTGAGGACGGTATTTCTGGAAGAATGGCGTATGACGTCCACCTTCTTCTTTGCTTAATACGTAAACTTCTCCTTTGAACTCAGTGTGTGGAGTAATAGAACCTGGCTTACAGATTACCATACCACGGCGGATTTGAGTTTTCTCAATACCACGAAGTAATAAACCTGCATTATCTCCAGCTTCTCCTTCATCCAATAACTTACGGAACATTTCAACTCCTGTACAAGTTGATGTAAGTGGAGTTTCTACTAAACCAACAATTTCCACAGCCTCACCTACTTTGATACGACCTCTTTCAATACGACCAGTAGCAACTGTACCACGACCAGTAATTGAGAATACATCCTCAACTGACATAAGGAAAGGAAGATCAACCGGACGTGGAGGAAGAGGAATATATGAGTCTACTGCAGCCATTAATTCTTCAACTTGTGCAACTGCGTCTGCGTCACCTTCTAATGCTTTAATTGCAGAACCTTTAATAATTGGCGTATTATCACCATCAAAACCATAGAAAGTAAGTAGCTCACGGATTTCCATTTCTACTAACTCTAACAATTCAGGATCGTCAACTAAGTCAACTTTATTCATGAATACTACAATTGTAGGTACTCCAACCTGACGAGCAAGCAGGATATGCTCTTTCGTTTGTGGCATAGGTCCATCAGTTGCAGCAACAACAAGTATTGCACCATCCATCTGTGCAGCACCTGTAATCATATTTTTTACATAGTCAGCATGACCAGGGCAGTCAACGTGGGCATAGTGACGGTTTACTGTCTGATACTCAACGTGTGCAGTATTGATTGTGATACCTCTTTCTTTTTCTTCAGGAGCACCATCAATTTCATCATACTTTTTTGCAACGTTACCCATTCCTTTTGTTGAAAGAATAGATGTAATAGCAGCAGTTAATGTTGTTTTACCGTGGTCAATGTGACCAATAGTACCAATGTTAACGTGGGGTTTCTCCCTTTTAAAGGTCTCTTTTGACATTGTTATCTGTTTTAAATTGTGTTTTACTAAAAATTGTTGTTTTTATTCTATTAGTCCGTTTCAATTAAATGAAACTTAAATCGAATATACTTTTTGAGCCGTTAGTGAGAATCGAACTCACGACCTCTTCCCTACCAAGGAAGTGCTCTACCACTGAGCTACAACGGCTTTTTGAGTCATTGAAGTCAGTGTGTCAAGCTAGTCAAATGGGCAAACCCTTAATTATTTGACTCATTTGACTAGAGTGACTCTTTGAGCGGAAGACCGGGCTCGAACCGGCCACCTGAAGCTTGGAAGGCTACCGCTCTACCAAATGAGCTACTTCCGCTGTTAATAATTTCAACTACAAAGAACTCCCACCTTCGTTAAAACTTTGGTGGATAAAGTGGGCAGAGCTGGATTCGAACCAACGTACTCGTGAGAGAACAGATTTACAGTCTGTCGCCTTTAGCCACTCGGCCATCTGCCCTTATTACAAAAACTCTATTCCTGCAACTTACTTTTTTTCGGAACAGAGTTCCGAAATACCTGAGCCGAAAACTGGAGTCGAACCAGCGACCTACTGATTACAAATCAGTTGCTCTACCAACTGAGCTATTTCGGCTTGTTTTTACACAATAAAGAACTACCCCCATTTTTGGGAAGGCAAAGGTAAGGGAATTTAATAATTGGAAAAATTTTGTAAAGTTTTTTTTTGCTTGTTTTCAGAGACTTGTGAATAAAACTCTGGAAAACTAATCGAGAAGGAGCATTTCTCGTTACGAATTCATCATTTAGCCTAACTATTAAAACGAATGAAAACAAAAAAAGGCCCTGCTTTCACAAGGCCTTAAATTCATTATGCTGCTTTTTTTTCTTTGTTCTTTTTTATTTGAATTATCATTGATTCAAGAGCATTATCAAACGACTCTTCAAAAGATTTAGAAGTTGATTTTACAAAAAAATTGTGTCCAGCCACATGCACTCTGATTTCTGCAATTTTATCTTTTACTGCATGAATCACATTGTCAAGTTTCAAAAACACATTTACACGGATAATACGATCGTTAAAGTTGCTTAGCTTTTCAAGTTTTCGATTTACAAACCCAATTAGCTTACTGTCTGCATTAAAATGAACAGTTTGAATGTTTACGTTCATAATCATCATGGTTTTAATATGTGAAACAATAATTTAAAGAACTCTTTTGGTTTTCAAAAGGCCTTGTTCCTATTCAAGTTCAAGTTAAGGAAAAACATGCCTTTTCCCAAAATAAAAGAACCGAAATTTTTATTGTGTTTGAGCAGATATTATTATGATTTAGGATGCGCCTTTTTGTGGACGTTTTTCAATTTCTCAATGGTATTATGTGTATAAACCTGAGTAGAGGCAAGGCTACTATGACCAAGCAGTTCTTTTACTGCATTAAGGTCTGCCCCGTTATTCATTAAGTGTGTGGCAAATGTGTGGCGAAGTATATGAGGACTTTTCTTTTCTAAAGTGCTAGATTCCGATAAATATTTGTTTACCAGTAAATAAGCGTATTTAGGATATATCTTTTTCCCCTTTTCTGTGACTAACAAAGAATCCTCTGTTTTTTCAAATTCTTTTCTTTTTAACTGCTGATACTCTTTTATCATTTCAACAATGCCTTTGCTTACAGGTATTACTCTTTCCTTGCTTCCTTTACCCAATACTTTTATTTGTGATCTGCTGAAATCGACCTGATTCTCTTTTAAACCAATTAGTTCACTTAGCCGCATTCCAGTTGCATAAAAAACAGAAATTAGTATTTTGGCATTTAAAGTCTTCCAGTCTTCATTCGCACTATTCAATAACTCAATTAAATTTTTAGTCTCTGATTCTTTTACAAAGACTGGCAATCTCTTTCCAACTTTTGGACTGATTACTTTGCTCATTGGGGAAACCTCAATAGATTCTATTTTAAGCTGGTATTTGAAAAAAGATTTAAGACTAGAAATTTTGCGTTTTATAGACTTAGCTCCAAGTCCTTTGCCCTTAAGGGATGCCAACCAACTACGAATAAAATTGTGGTTTATGTACTTCAGTTCAACATCGCCAAAATTGGCATATATAAAGTCGAAAAAATCTGAAAGATCTGTTCTATAAGAAATGATTGTATTGGACGAATACCTTTTTTCGAATTGAAGATATTCTATGAAAGAATCGAATGATTGAATTAGTGATACTGGCATATACACATTGTATGTGACAGATGTCTTTGGTGACTTCTATCCATAAAAAAAGACAGCTACAAAGTTATTAAACTTCACAGCTATCTTTGGTATTTTGTTACTATCAGGTAAACTTAGATATCTATTTTACCGCTAGCTATATTCTGTTTGTAAATTGCCTTTAATACTTCACCACGGCGTCTAACTGATGGTTTAGTAAAACTCTGACGTTCTCTTAGTTGCAACAAAACTTTCGATTTCTCGAATTTTTTCTTGTACTTCTTTAGTGCCTTGTCAATGTTTTCGCAATCTTTTGAATCTATTATTAGCATAATTTGTATACCTCCTTTGGTACTTTTTTTAGGATTGCAAAGATAGGAGTAAAATTGGAAAAAAGAAACTGGAAAAA
>JAGPBO010000005.1 GCA_018063305.1 Cyclobacteriaceae bacterium | reverse complement strand
AAACTTGGCAAAGATCGCGGTATCGTGATGGACGGTCGGGATATTGGAACGGTGGTATTTCCGGAAGCGGAGCTCAAAATATTTCTCACGGCCGACATCCTGGTTAGGGCATTTCGCAGACAGAGAGAACTTTTAGAGCGCGAAGATCTGGTCGATATCGATTCCATTATAGAAAACCTCCAGCAACGCGACAAAATAGACAGTAACCGGGTAGAAAGTCCACTCATGAAAGCCGCAGATGCTTTGGGGATAGACACCACGCATATAACTATCGATGAGCAAGTTGACGAGGTGATTCGAATCGCTTTAACTAAGATGATTCGCTCCTTAAAACGGTCGGCTTAAATAAGCCGATAAACTCACTTTTTATTATCAAATTCTTTGCTTCTACATCTCTTTGTCTGTAGGATTTAATTACTAATTTTGCCCCGATCTAACTAATAATTGCCAAGTACACATGGGCAAATTCATCCGACTAAAAAAAGGTTTTACCATCAATCTTCAAGGCAAGGCTAGTCCTAAAGTGGTAGAAATCGATCAACCTGAAACATTTGTAATTAAGCCAACTGATTTTCAAGGTCTTTACATGCCTAAGCCCACAGTAAATGTAGGGGATACTGTTAAAGCGGGAACACCTCTGTTTCATGATAAGAAACATGAGAATGTTGTTTACGCGGCTCCGGTTAGTGGCGAGATTGTAGAAGTAAAGCGTGGAGAAAAAAGAAAACTTCTTGAAATAAAAATCCTGGCCGACAAAAAAGTTGAACACGAAACGTTTAACAAATATTCTGTTTCAGAAATAGCCAATCTTTCGGCTACAAGTTTAAAGGAGCAAATTTTAAAATCTGGTATTTGGCCAGCCATTATTCAACGACCGTATGGTATTGTTGCCGATCCGGCAGTAACGCCCAAAGCGATTCATATCTCGGCTTTCGATACGCACCCGTTGGCTCCAGACTATAGCATTTTGTTTAAAGGACAAGATCAGTATTTTCAGGTGGGTATAGATGTTTTGAAAAAACTCACATCAGGCGTAGTCCATATTAACACCCATACAACCAGCGAAATTTCTACCGTCTTCTCACAAGCAAAAGGAGCAGAGGTAAATAAATTTTCGGGTCCTCATCCTGCAGGATGTGTTGGGGTTCAGATTCATCACATTGATCCTATTAATAAAGGAGATGTTGTTTGGACAATTAACCCGTTTGCGGTTATTCAAGTAGGAAAGCTTTTCCTTAACGGAGTTTATGATACTTCACGAATTTTAGCAATAACGGGTTCGGAAGTCAAAAATCCTCAGTACTACAAAACCTATACAGGTGCTTCCGTAAAGAAATTTATCGAGGGTAACCTAAAGCAGGAACATGTGCGTGTGATTTCGGGAAATCCCCTTACCGGTACAGCTATTGGTAAAGAGGGATATGTTGGATTTTTCGATCATCATATTTCTGTTCTTCCGGAAGGAGATTACTATGAGTTTATAGGCTGGATTACACCGGGTGCCCGCAAAATTTCTTTTCAACGCTCTTTAGGCCTGCTCTCTTTCCTGAGCCCTGGTAAAGAGCGCGTGCTAGATACCAATACGCATGGAGAGCCCAGGGCTTTTGTTCAGTCGGGTATTTTCGAACAAGTAACGCCCATGGATATATTGCCTACGCACTTGATAAAGAGTATTATGGCAGAGGATTTTGATGAAATGGAAGCGTTAGGAATTTATGAAGTAATTGAAGAGGATCTGGCACTGTGCGAGTTTGTTGATGTAAGCAAGCATAAGGTTCAGGCAATAATACGAGAGGGTATTGATTTAATTCAAAATAGTTAATTCGGCTGCAATGAAGTTTATAAGAAATCAGCTAGATAAAGTAAAGCATAGCTTCGAGAAAGGCGGAAAACTGGAAAAGTACTACTATGCGTACGAAGCCATTGATACATTTCTTTTCGCTCCCAATACGACTAACGATGTAAAGGGATCTCAGATTCGGGATGCTATTGATCTCAAAAGATTAATGATCACAGTTGTGGTTGCCATGTTGCCATGTCTTTTATTCGGAATCTGGAATGTAGGTCATCAGCATTTTCTGGCTATCGGTCAGCCCGATGCTGCCCTAGGCGATAAAATCTGGATTGGTGTGGTCCAAGTTGTTCCCATTATTATTGTTTCTTATGGTGTTGGATTAGGGATAGAATTTGTATTTGCTACGCTGCGCAGACATGCGGTTAACGAAGGTTTTTTGGTAACCGGTATGCTTATTCCTTTAGTAATGCCACCGGATGTCCCACTCTGGCAGGTTGCATTAGCCACCGCCTTTGCTGTTATAATTGGTAAAGAAGCTTTTGGAGGAACAGGAATGAATGTGGTGAATGTTGCCTTAACAGCACGTGCCTTCTTATACTTCGCCTATCCAACAGATATGTCTGGAAGTGTTTGGACTTATCTGGGCGATGGTAAGGCAATTGCCGGTTATTCAGGGGCAACGCCTTTATCCATTGCAGGAGATGCGGTTACCTCCGGAGCAAACGTGGTTGAGTCATTTAGTTCATTTGGTGCGGGTTGGAATGAAGGGGTTTACACGTTTTCAAATTTATTTATGGGCTTAAGACCAGGATCAATTGGTGAAACATCTACCCTGATGTGTTTGATCGGAGCAGCCATTTTAATTGGAACTGGTGCCGGCAGCTGGAAGATTATTGTAAGTGTATTTGGGGGTGCTTATCTCATGGGATTATTTTTAAATTTAGTGGGTGGCAACGCATTTCTTGAGATGCCCGCACAGTATCACCTGGTGATTGGCGGCCTTGCCTTTGGCGCAGTGTTTATGGCAACCGATCCGGTAACGGCAGCACAAACAGAATCGGGTAAATGGGTATATGGTTTATTGATCGGAATATTTACCGTGTTGATTCGCGTTTTTAATCCGGCTTATCCGGAAGGCATTATGTTGGCGATTTTGTTAATGAACGTTTTCGCTCCGCTGATTGATTATTTTGTAGTTAGTGCAAACAAAAAAAGAAGATTACAACGTGCGACAGTCTAACCTCTATATTATACTTTATGCAGCCGCCATTACCGTGGTGTGTGGAGGCGCGCTGGCTTTTGCCTCTCAGGCTTTAAAACCGATGCAAGATGCCAATGTTGAACTTGAACGGAAGCAAAACATTTTGGCAACCGTGATGGAGTTGAAGAAGGGAGATGATATTAACGCTATCTATGCAGCCAAAGTAAAAGAAAGTGTGATTACCTATGATGGTAACATCAAACAAGGAGTTAAAGCAGCGGATGTAGATATAGCAAAGGAATACAAAAAGAGTCCTAAGGATAGATTATTGCCGGTTTACGAATTCCGATCAGAATCGGATTCTACAAAAATCGAAAATGTCGTATTGCCACTTTATGGATTTGGTTTATGGAATGATATATGGGGTTTTGTCGCTTTTAAATCAGACCTGAATACTATTCAGGGAGTAAAACTTCAACACAAGGGTGAAACACCAGGTTTGGGTGCACGAATTGATTCTGAAGAAATTCAAGCTCGCTTTAAAGGCAAGACAATTTTCGATCAGGATGTATTAAAGTCTGTCACCATGCAAAAAGGAGAAGGCCACGATTACGCCAACGATCCACACAAAGTGGATGGCATGTCGGGCGCAACATTAACAGGCAAAGGAGTAAACAATATGTTTGTTGACTACTTAACCTGCTATAAAAGTTATTTACAGAAGAATCAGCAAAACTTATCGCTAAGCTTATGAGTACTGCCGTAGCCGAGGTTGTTGAGAAAAAATCAGAACCTCTTTTCTCAAAAAAGAATAGAAAACTAATTACCAATCCGTTGGATACGGATAACCCGATTACTGTACAAGTGCTGGGGGTTTGTTCCGCTTTGGCGGTCACCACACAAATGAAACCTGCCTTGGTTATGTCCATTGCTTTAATGGTGGTTACGGCCAGTTCAAATGGAATTATTTCTTTGTTACGCAACACAATTCCCGGACGTATTCGAATTATCGTTCAATTAGCAATTGTATCGTTGTGGGTTATTCTGGTTGATCAGATGTTAAAGGCGTATTCCTACGAATTATGGAAGCAACTTTCTGTTTACGTGGGCCTTATAATTACAAACTGTATTGTTATGGGTCGCTTAGAAGCATTTGCTATGGGTAACAAGCCGGGCCCTTCTTTACTGGATGGATTAGGTAATGGTTTAGGGTATGGTTTGATCTTATTGGTTGTTGGATTCTTCCGCGAATTGTTAGGGGGTGGTGCCATCTTTGGTTTTAAAGTATTTGAATCTCTGGGAATTCATTATACGGGCAATGGAATTATGTTGTTACCCGCAGGGGCCTGCTTTGTTATAGGTATTGTTATCTGGGTGCAGAGAAGTTTAAATGGATATAGAGAGACTCATTAATTTATAGCGTATGGAAAATCTTGTTAGTATTGGCGTTCGCTCCATTTTTGTAGACAACATGATCTTTGCCTATTTTTTGGGTATGTGTTCCTACTTAGCTATTTCGAAAAAAGTTACAACAGCATTTGGTTTAGGGGTAGCCGTAGTATTTGTGTTGGGTGTTACCATTCCTATTAATTGGTTGATACAAAACTATATACTTAATACAGGTGCTTTGGCTTGGATAAGTGATGATTTTAAAAATGTTGATTTGAATTTCTTACAGTTTATTGTATTTATTTCAGTTATAGCTGCCGTAGTACAACTTACTGAAATGGTTGTAGAGAAATTCTCACCGGCTCTTTACGGAACGTTGGGTATTTTTCTTCCTCTTATAGCTGTTAATTGTGCTATTTTAGGAGGTGCTCTTTTTATGGTAGGTCGCCCTTACAATTTGGTTGAAGCAACCGTGTTCGGATTTGGCTCAGGCATAGGCTGGCTGTTGGCCATTGTGGCGCTGGCTGGTTTACGCGAAAAACTGAAGTATTCAAATGTACCCGGCCCCTTACGGGGATTGGGGATTACATTTATCCTGGTGGGATTGATGTCGTTGGGATTTTTGAGTTTTCTGGGATTTACGATATAGCTATTATCGAATAATAAACGCAAAGGCTTCCTAACACAACGGAAGCCTTTTTATTTTTACCAGGATGAAAAACACATTCAGAACTTTGGCCCGTTATTTCTTTAGCGGAATGTTATTTATTGTTCCGTTGGTCGCAACGAGCTATTTTATTTTTTGGGCTTTTGCTCAGTTAGATGGATTGCTTAATCTCCCGTACCCGGGTTTAGGGTTCGCAATTATTTTAGGAGTGATTACCCTTTTCGGTTATCTAACATCCAACTTTGCTGTGCATACTGCAACCGATTGGTTTGATCATTTGATGAACAAAATCCCGTTCGTTAAATTAATTTATTCATCCCTTAAAGATTTAATTGGTGCCTTTGTAGGCGATAAGCGCAAGTTTAATAAACCAGTACTGGTAATAATTAATAAAGAAAATGGTTTACATCAAATTGGGTTTGTTACCCAGGAAGACTTATCCAGCCTTGGGCTAGCCGATATGGTGGCTGTTTACTTTCCGCATTCGTATGCCTTTTCAGGAAATCATTTTCTGGTTCCGAAGGAAAGTGTAAAGCCCCTTAACATTTCCGGACCTACCGCAATGAAGTTTATTGTGTCTGGAGGTATCTCTGGATTTAAAGAGATGTAGCCAATTTCTGTTCTCCCTTTTTCTGCAGGAGAAACAAAAGTGCCACAGAAACCAATAGCGAAAAAGCTTCTGTGAATAGCCAGGTTGTAACAAACGAATTGGGAGAACCATCTAAAATAATGCCGGATACCCGCCCGATTACAAATCCTGCCGTATACAAAGCAACCAGCAGAAGGGGCGCCTGAACATTTTTAAATATTCCCCAGAAGCAAAAAATACCAAAGACCAAATGCATTCCGCCATACACAGCTCGCATAGAACTGAGTGCACTGATAGTATCAAGTGAAATATCCACAGTGGATAATACGGCCTGTGGAGAGATCAGTGCTTCAACCCCAACTTTGCAAAAGGCAAGACCCATCAGGCTTATAAAGACTTGTGCTATTCGTTTTGTAATCATATTTTTTTTGATGCAAAGGTAGGTTGGTCTTTAAATGCGGGAATTGATAAATTGTGACATAAACAGGACAGTTTACGACACATGTACGTTCACATACCTATCATCCGGGATATTCTTTATGGCGCGGCAAAGCGTGGAGTAAGTCTTTCTGAGATGTGCCATAAACTTGAAATTTCGTTGGATGAATTGAACGATTCAGAAAAATACCTTGACTTTGCAAGTGCTTATAAATCGTGGGAGATAGCGATGAGCGCAACGAATGATAAATCAATAGGACTTCATTTGGGAGAGACCACGAATCCCTCCATCCTGGGTTTGATCGGCCATCTTATGCAGAGCAGCGCAACCTTAATTTCTGCTTTTCAAAGTGTTTGTCAGCATGGTAAAGTAGCCACCGATATGTTTTATTATGGATGGGAGGAGACAGATAAAGAATTTACATTAACATTTCAGCCCGCAGAGGCTTGGATCAAAATATCCGAGAAGTCGGCCCGGCAGGCCGTAGATCAGGCCATGGCTGGAACACTGAATGTATTTAAATTATTGGCAGGCAAGAATGTATTTCCTATTAAAGCTTGCTTTCAATTTTCCAGACCAAAAGAGATTCGTGAATACGAGCGGATTTTTCAATCAGTGCTCAAATTTTCATCGCCAAAAAGTGAATTGATTTTCAGGCATGCTGATTTAGATATTCCTCTAATTAGTTACGATAAATCATTGCAGGCACTTTTTGATCAGTTATTAACCGAACGTGCTAAATCCTTTTTGAATGCAAACACGTTTTCGAATCGTGTGTGTAGTTGTTTGCTTGAAGAGTTTAAAACACAGATACCTCCCATAGAAGTTGTGGCAGCAAGAATGAATATGACCGTTCGAACGTTTCAAAGAAAATTGAATGCAGAGGGAGAGACCTACCGAAGACTTTCAGGTAGGCTGAGAAAAGATATGGCACTTAAGTTAATGCACAATTCAAATCATAAAATGGATACAATTGCGGAAATGCTGGGCTACTCGGAAGCGAGTGCATTTCGAAGAGCCTTTAAGGGTTGGACTTAATTAATTACGCCCGATCCAATTAACTCATCGTCCTGATACCAGGCAGTAAATTGACCAGGAGTAACTCCACGTTGGGGCCGATCGAAAATAACATACAGTCCGTTCTCTTTTTTGTGAAGCGTACAAGGTTCTAACGGTTGACGGTAGCGGATTCGTGCCTGATATTTTCTTGACTCACCTACACCCATTTTTAAATCTTCGCGAATCCAATGTTCATCTTCATTCGGAATAAATAACCCTCTTCTGTAAAGACCAGGGTGATCATCGCCACTTCCCGTATAGATAATATTAAGTTGAGTATCGGTACCAATTACGAAAAGTGGTTTTTCGTAGCCACCAATATTTAGTCCTCTGCGCTGACCAATGGTATAGTAGTGCGCACCATTGTGCTCGCCCACTTCTTTGCCCAAAGCAGGATGTAATGTATACGCATTGGTTAGCCCGATTAAATCATCGACTGCATACCCATTGGCGAAAGCGATTGAGTCAGACGGTACTTCAATTACTTTTCCTTTTTTTGGTTCCAGCTTTTGTTGAAGAAAATCGGGAAGATGAACTTTACCCACAAAGCATAACCCTTGCGAATCTTTTTTATCGGCTGTAGCCAGGCCTGCTTGCTTTGCGATCGCGCGAACTTCAGGTTTTAATAATTCACCAATAGGAAACAGCGCTTTCGATAATTGTTTCTGCGTAAGCTGACAAAGAAAATAGCTTTGATCTTTGTTCGGATCTTTGCCGGCCAGCAGTTGATAAATGGTTACACCGTTTTTTTTAATTTCTCCTTTACGACAATAATGACCGGTGGCCACGTAATCCGCGCCAAGCTTCAGTGCAGCATCTAGAAATACATCAAACTTTATTTCACGATTACATAAAATATCGGGGTTGGGCGTTCTACCGCTTTGGTATTCGGCAAACATGTAATCGACAATGCGGGCTTTATATTCTTTACTTAAATCAATGGTTTGAAAAGGAATATCTAAATGCTGCGCCACAATCATCGCATCGTTGCTGTCATCAATCCAAGGGCATTCGTTGCTGATGGTTACGGAATCGTCATGCCAGTTTTTCATAAACATACCAATGACTTCATAGCCTTGCTCTTTAAGCAGGTATGCGGTAACACTGGAGTCCACGCCTCCGGAAAGCCCAACAACAACTCTTTTTTTCATGCTTTTATTTAACTATCCAGATAAAGGTAAATTTTTGACTAAAAGTTCCTGTCCTCACTTCCCTTCGGACAGGCACTCGTTTACAATCTGATTAAATCGCTCTTTAAATTGGTCGTAGTAAATACCTGTGCCCGGCCCGGTAAATCCCGTGTGAATGTATTTTACTTTTCCATCCTTACCAATAAATATGGTGGTAGGAAAAGCCAACACACGATTCAACGCAGGTAATGTTTCGGAGGCTTGCGCTTTATCGTAAGTACCTGCGATAACAAAATCGTAGCCGACCTTTAGTTTGTCTTTCATTTTTTTTACCCGACTACTCGCGTACTCAAAATCATCTTTGCGTTCGTAAGCCAATCCTAGAATTTCCACACCCCGATCTTTATTTTGATCATACCAGCTTGTTAGAAATTTAGTTTCATCCATACAGTTGGGGCACCACGAACCGAAAAGCTGAAGGATGAGTACTTTATTCTTAAAACGTTCATCTTTAGGTGAGATCAAATTTTTATTGAGATCAGGAAAACTAAAGTCCAGTGTTTCGTATCCGGGTTTCAGATAGGTTAAGGATTCCGCGTCAGGGAGTTTAGCGTTTTCATTTTTAATTCCTTTAAATGATTCGAGACTGGCATTCCCTGAATAATATTTTCCCTTGAGGGAATCCCCTTCCATATGGGCTCGAAAAACAAAAGCATGATTTCCATCAAAGGTGCTTAAGAGCAATTCATCTCCCACGGTATTTCCTTGTAAATACCGATAGTCACCCGTAGGGGTAAGGAAAGTACCCGTAATGGAATTACCATCTTGTTTAAAAATTCCTACAGCAGGATATCGTTCCGTTGGTGATTGAAATTCTAACGCGTAGGTACCTGAAAAATCTTTCGGTGCAACGGATTCGGGTTTTACATAACGATACGTATCGCCTTGTGTGGCTGTAAAAGGCAGCCGATAGGAGCGATCGTAGTTCTTAATAAAATAGCCGGTAAGTTTCTCTTCGCTGATTTTTGCATGTAGTTCCGAATCGAAAATATGCATGATAATGCGGATAGAATCTTCTTCCACGTAAACTTCATCTAATGTTATTTTCTCACCCGCATTAACTACTGCCGCTTGCCATTGGTTATTGGTCTGCCATATTTCCAAACCAAAGGCAAGTTGCTGCCCCTGCAATTCTAAAACTCCGCGCCAAACCCCTTGTTTTAATTCAACCCGTTTGGAAGAACAAGCGGTTAGTATTGTTAACAGAAGACAAAAGACTAATAATCTCATTTTATAATTAGTTACAGATTGTAAAAATGCATCAAATGATTCTATTTTCGCTGTGGGTTGGTTGACTATTATCAATTAATTAGCACTATGTTTAATAATCTAAAAGTTCTTGAATTAGCCTCTGTGTTGGCGGGCCCCAGCGTAGGACAATTTTTTGCTGAATTGGGGGCTGAGGTAATTAAAGTGGAGAACCTGACAGCCGGGGGTGATGTTACCCGCAGTTGGAAAAGCAAAGGCGAGCAAACGGATGACCGATCGGCTTATTTTTGTTCGGTTAATTGGGGGAAGAAATCGGTAGCTCTGGATTTAAATTCAGCAGACGGAAAATTGAACGTACAGAAGTTGGCGAGCCAAAGTGATGTCATTATTGCCAGTTATAAACCCGGTGATGCTGAAAAGTTAGGTGTGAGTTATCAGCAATTGAAGTCGATTAACGAAAGACTTATCTATGGGCAAATTACCGGCTATGGATCCGATAACGATCGGGTAGGGTATGATGCCGTGATTCAGGCCGAGAGTGGGTTTATGGATTTGAATGGCGAAGCCGAAGGGAATCCTACCAAAATGCCCGTGGCGTTAATTGATGTATTGGCGGCTCATCATTTAAAAGAAGGCTTGCTACTCGCTTTGCTAAAACGCGAGCGTACGGGACAAGGAAGTTTAATCGAAGTCTCGTTGATACAAGCGGCTGTTTCTTCTCTGGTCAATCAAGCAAGTAACTGGCTTGTAGCGAAACAACTTCCGGTGCGACAAGGATCTGCACATCCCAACATTGCTCCGTACGGAGATTATTTTCTTACCCGCGATGGTAAAAATTTTTTACTTGCTGTGGGCAGCGATCGTCAATTCTTGCACTTGTTAAAAATTTTAGAATTGGATCAACAACCAGAGTTTGCCACCAACGCGTTGCGTGTGGTCAATCGCGAAAAACTAAAAACCATTTTATCATCGACTATACTAAATTTTGATTCAGCAACTTTGTTGAGCCGTATGAATGAACATAAAATACCAGGCGGTATTATTCAAAATGTAAAAGAAGTTTTTGAACAGAAAGAAACGAATCGGCTACTGATGAGAGCATCCAGTTTAACCGGAGTGCGCAGCTATGTAGCGCAAGGTATCGACACAGTCCAATCCCTTTCACCACCACCACATTTTGGCGAACACACCGCTGAAATTCTGGCTGCATTAAAGTTACCTTAAACCGCAGGCAAGATAATATTACCTGAACTGGAAAAGACCTATAGATTGATGAATCTTATTGTATTTTAGATTTAATAAAATTTTAATCCATGAATATGAAAAAGAATTTTTACCTGTTGTTTCTGCTGCTGTTTTTGGTTGGAACATCCGCGTACACGCAAACGAAAGATCCCGTTGTGGAAAGCATTGTGAAGGAGGCAACCGAAAACTCGCAACTTGAAAAGTTAGCGCATGAGTTATTGGATGAAATTGGTCCACGGTTGGTAGGATCACCAAAAATGCAACAAGCCAATGATTGGGCCGTTGCCAAGTACACCGGCTGGGGTATACCTGCCCGTAACGAAAAGTGGGGCGAGTGGCGTGGTTGGGAGCGGGGCATCTCGCACATTGATATGGTTGCCCCGTGGGTAAAATCATTGGAAGGAACACAGTTGGCTTGGAGCCCGAGCACCGGTGGTAAAACCGTAACAGGCGATGTAATTATTGTACCCGATGTAGCCGACTCGGTTGCCTTCGCAGCCTGGTTGCCGAATGCAAAAGGAAAGTTTGTTTTGATTTCTATGAATCAGCCCACGGGCCGGCCCGATTATAATTGGGAAGAGTTTGGAACGAAGGAATCATTTGAAAAAATGAAAGCGTTACGCACCGTACAAACCGATGCATGGACAGCTCGCATAAAGAAAACGGGGTATACTACGCGCACATTACCTGTTGCATTAGAGAAGGCCGGGGCTGTGGGTATTGTTATGTCTAACTGGTCGCGGGGGTTTGGTGTTAACAAAATCTTTAGTGCGTACACAAAAAAGGTTCCGACTGTTGATGTTTCCTTAGAAGATTACGGATTGCTTTATCGTCTTACCGAATCGGGAAGCGGCACAAAAATAAGTGTGCGGGCCGACTCGAAAGAAAAAGGCGTTGTACCCACCTATAATACCGTTGCTGAAATAAAAGGCACCAATCCGAATGAGTATGTGATGCTCTCCGCCCATTTCGATTCGTGGGATGGTGGCACAGGAGCCACCGATAATGGAACGGGTACGTTGGTGATGATGGAAGCGATGCGCATTCTTAAAAAAGTTTATCCAAATCCTAAGCGCACTATTTTAGTGGGGCATTGGGGCAGTGAAGAACAAGGGCTCAATGGCTCGCGCGCGTTTGTTGAAGATCATCCAGAGATTGTAGCAAATCTGCAGGCCTTGTTTAATCAGGACAATGGCACGGGTCGTGTAGTAAACATTAGCGGACAAGGTTATTTACATGCCTACGATTTTATTACCCGCTGGCTGGCGGCTGTACCCGAAGACATTAAGAAGGGAATTGAAACTAAATTTCCGGGTACGCCTGGGGGTGGGGGTTCGGACTTTGCTTCTTTTGTGGCGGTAGTGGCTCCCGGGTTTTCACTGAGTTCGCTCAGTTGGAGTTATGGAAATTATACCTGGCACACCAACCGCGATACGTACGATAAAATTGTATTTGATGATGTACGCAACAACGCCATGCTGGCGGCCATAATGGTTTACATGGCTTGCGAAGATCCACAGAAAACCTCGCGCGAAAAAAGTGTGTTACCGGCTACGCGCACCGGTGAGCCGGGTAAATGGCCCGAGCAAAGAAAGGCCACCCGCAAAGGTGGATTGGATTGATAAAGAGTTAATTGAATTTGAAAGCCATGCATTAAGTTGTATGGCTTTTATTATGATGGGGGAATAAGGTTTAGTTGAGAAAGTGTATAAAGCCAGCCGTTTGGTGTGGCTATATACATATTAGGCATCTCGCCATATTAGAAATATCAACAATTGCATATATTCGGATGTTAGCAGTCAGGCTATGCGAGCACAATCGTAAAGCAATTTTTGAGCAAAATAATATTTATGACAACATGCCAAGACAAAGGACGAATGCAAAATATGATATAAAAACAACAAACATAGCTAACTAAGTTTACTTTGAAACCGTAAGCGACTCAAGCCAGTTTTCATAAATGACTAAGCCTTTCAAGCTTAAATATGGTTTTAGTAGACGCGTAACCATTATTGTATATTCTGATTTACTGTAAGAAATCAACTCTGCTGTTTGGAAATATGTTACTCTCACACTATAGCTTAAATACATAACGTATTCTAAATCCGCATTAGTGATTTTTTCATCAAAATATTCTAATTTTTTCAACCGAAGTAAAATTTTCTTCCACTTATCCCTTCTATCACCATTCAATTTATTTATCTTGTCTTGGATTATTGAATAATTTCTCTTGAGTTCTAAATAGTCAACAATAAAAAAAAGGTATTTCACGGAGATTGAATAATTAGAACTCGGCAGATTAAATAAGTAAAGTAACAAATTTTTGTTTTCATCAATTTCTTGAAGTAACAATAACTCTTCATTCATTTCACCTAATAAATCAGAAATTACATCTTCTTTGATTGGAAAATGATAGGTGACATTTCCGTAACTCTTGTTCAAATATTTTGCAACGTCTCTTAAAGTCACATTCATAACGCCTTTCTCATTGAATAACAGCCTACTTGCTTCTAATATTTGTTTTCTAGTATTCATTTTTGCAAAATAGGCCAAATGGACTAAATTTGCAAATAAAATAATCGCATGAGACATTTATATAAAAATCAACAAGCAAAGACCGAGTTAATGAGTCTTTATGAAGAGAAGCTAAAAAGCTTAGAAATTGACTATAAGGATATTGACGTAAAAACTTCCTTTGGTAATACTAGGGTTATCAAAACAGGTAATGAAAGCGGCAAACCTATAGTTCTATTTCATGGAATAAATGCAGGAGCACCTTTAACACTTGAAGCTGTGAAAGACCTTCGTAAAGATTATTTGCTTTTTGTGATAGATACGATAGGTCAAGCTACTAAGAGTGATGAAAATAGAATCGACATAAAAAACAATTCTTATGGTTTGTGGGCTGCTGAAGTTTTAAGCAAATTGAACATCAAAGAAGCCAATTTTATAGGAATATCTTATGGGGCATATATTCTTCAGAAGTTGATCGTTTACAAACCTGAAGTGGTGACAAAATGTATTTTTGTTGTCCCTAGTGGGTTAGTCAACGGAAATTTTGGTGTTTCAATGAGAAAATTAACATTTCCACTAATAAGGTTTCTTATTTCTAAAAAAGATACTCACCTCAAAAAATTCATTAAAGCCTTTGTTCCCGAAGAAGATGAGTTTATGTTAAGACTACAAAAGGCTTTACTAGCAGGGGTAAATATGGACTATCGAAGACCACTATTAATTAAAGAGAAAGATGTACAAAATTTCACTAATCCGGTTTATATGATTGTTGCTGATGATGATGTATTCTTCCCTGGACATGAAGCTATTGTCCGAGCAAAAGCAACATTTAAAAACTTTAATGAAGCCCACGTTCTAAAAAACTGTAAACACATGCCAAACAAAGATTCATATTCAGAGATACAACAAAGAATTAAAATTTGGCTTGAACAATAGAAATAACATAAAGTGATAGAAGCCCGAACCGCTAACAGCACCTACAAAAAATTGGCGGTTCAGTGGTTAAATCAAGCTTTGTGCTTCGTATCAAGTTTTGTGTTGGCAGACAGTTTAGTTCTTCGAATTGAGAATCAGCGAAGATAAATTGCCGTGTTATTGTTGGTCGCTGACCAACAATCTTTGATTCTTCACCAGCAAATTTGATTAAGTTTTACTTGTTGGAGAAGATCTTCAATAAGGGCAGTGGTTTTTCTTTTTGAAGAAGGGCTGCAACGAAGGTGGTGCTTTTTCATTGTACATACTTGTTTCTCTTGCCCAGCAAGACTAACAGAACGCCTGCTACAATTATCGCAGAACTCACAATCTGTACAACTAAAACCCCCTCGTTAAGAATTAGTGCGGCAAAAAACGCACTGAAAATTGGAAGCGTATTATAAATGGTTGCCGCTTTTGTGGAGCCGATCTCAACAATTGACTTATTCCACAGGTAATAGGAAATTATGGATGGCCCCACACCGATATAAATAAACTGCAACGTAGAGGAGGTGGTGAATTTTAATGACACGGATGAGCTCATTAAATCCATAAAGAAAAATGGCATTAACATTAAAACACCCAATATAAATGTGGCAGACACAAAAGAAAGGTTGCCCATGGCAGGGTTCTTTTTTCTTAGTAAGGAGGAGTAGAAAGCAAAGATGCTGGCGGCCCCGGCCATCCATAAATCACCTTTGTTAAATTCAAGTTCAAGAATCTTTTCTGGGTTTCCTCGTGTAAGTAAGGCCAGTAACCCAACAAGAAGAACGATGAAGCCAATGGTTTGATTTCGTGTAATGGTTTCTTTGTAAAACAGCCAATTGAAAAAGACCACATAGATGGGAGCTGTAATGGCGAAGAGTGATAAATTAAATGCAGACGTAGTGTGGGCGGCCAGGTATATCAAGGTATTAAATACCGTAACACCTGTAAATGACAACACAAGGATGAGTCGCCATTGGGCTATCAACAGGTTGAAGTCTCGCTTTAAATGGGGCAATGCAAAAGGAAGAATGACTATGGTGGCAATGAACCATCGAAAGAATGAAATCGAAACAGGAGAATACGTTGCGTTTAAATCCCGGGCCACAATAAAATTACCTGACCATATAAGGGTTGCCAATAGCGCAAGTAGGTATCCGGAGGGTACTTTAGAATTCCTCATAAATAGGTCCAGCGTCAAATATGGTCAATATTAGAATGAACTAAAATTATGGTGAAATGAAACTCTTGCCTTTGCTGATTTTCTTCACCAGCACATTTGATTAAGCTTTTCTTGTTAGTGAAAACTCCAACAAGGGCAAGAAGAGTCAATCTTTGAAATTGGCCATTTCTCGTTTTACTATAGTTCTACTAGTTAATATTTAATCCGTCAACTTTGTATCTTGAATTTTAAAACACAAGTACTATGAAGAAAATAATATCATTAGGACACAGTACGCTCAACGTGAATAGAATTGGTCTTGGCTGTATGGGTATGTCAGAATTTTATGGATCTTTTAATGAACAAGATTCTATTAAAACACTTCATAAGGCTCTTGACTTAGGAGTCAATTTTTTCGACACAGCAGATATGTATGGTTGGGGAGCGAATGAACGACTAGTAGGAAAAGCATTTAAAGGTAGATGGGAAAACCTGGTGTTAGCCACCAAATTTGCCGTGATGCGAGGACCCAATGGTGAATGGCTTGGACTTAATGGTAAGCCCGAATATATACGACAAGCGTGCGACCAAAGCCTTCAGAATTTGGGTGTTGAAGCCATTGATTTGTATTATATGCATAGACAAGATCCCAAAGTAGAGATAGAGGAAATTGTTGGTACAATGGCTGATTTAGTAAAGCAAGGAAAGATAAAATACATAGGTCTTTCTGAAGTGGATGCTGCAACGCTTCGTAGGGCTCACGCAGTTCATCCCATAACAGCACTGCAAACAGAATATTCTTTATGGAGTCGTGAACCGGAACAAGAGATTTTTGATGTTTGCAAAGAACTCGGTATCACCTTTGTTGCATACAGTCCTTTGGGACGAGGGTTTTTGACAGGAGCAATTAAAAGTCGGGCAGATTTTGAAAAAGGAGATTTTCGCCTCAGCAATCCTCGTTTTACGGATGAAGCTATTGGAGAGAATTTAAAGTTTGTTGAGGTTATCGATCGGATGGCACAAAGCAAAGGAGTCACCAAAGCACAAGTTGCTCTTGCATGGGTTCTGAGTCAAAACGATGAAATTGTAACTATACCCGGTACAAGAAAAATTCATCGTCTTGAAGAGAATTTAGGTGCATTTAATGTGGAGTTAACCCAAACCGATTTGGCTCTTATTGAAAAATCTATGCCTCCAAAAATAGTTGGAAATCGCTATTAGAGGAAATGAGAATTTCAAAATCTGCTTCATGGTATATTTCTCTATTATTTTGAACTATTAATAGGGTAAGTATGTAGAATAGGCTAGGGTTATAGTTTTGATGGAAGAGAATATGTCGGGTGTTAAACACAACTTTCAATAATGAACGCAAGTACTGAAACTCAAAAACCAACATCTATAATAAACAAAACAGCAGAAACATTGCTGAAGAAATTTATCGATGTAAGATCATTCACGCTTCATATTGTCCGATCGTTGCAAACGGAGGACTTTGTGGTGCAGCCTGTGGCGGATGTCAGTCCTACGAAGTGGCATATGGCACATACCACATGGTTTTTCGAAGAATTTTTTCTAGCAAAGTTGTATAAAGGCTATAAGCGATTTCATCCGAGATATGCTTTTCTTTTCAATAGTTATTACGAGAGTGTAGGCGAGCGTGTGTTGCGCCCCAACCGCGGCAATATGTCTCGTCCTACTGTGGAAGAAATTAGAGACTACCGTCAATACGTGGATAGGTACATGCAAGAATTAATCCCCAGGCTGGATGCTGAGGCACTTCAGTTATTGGAGCTAGGATTAAATCATGAACAACAACATCAGGAGTTGATGTTGACCGATATT
Source organism: Cyclobacteriaceae bacterium (assembly GCA_018063305.1). Taxonomy (GTDB): domain Bacteria; phylum Bacteroidota; class Bacteroidia; order Cytophagales; family Cyclobacteriaceae; genus ELB16-189. The sequence goes on along the minus strand of JAGPBO010000005.1, from coordinate 19,054 downwards.
AAATATGTGCTGGGGCATAACCCTTTGTTCCCTCCTTATGATGAGCAATTTGAGGAGTCCCCAGAGAATAAGCCGGAAGAAGGATTTGTTGTGAAAGAGGAAGGTGTGTATGAAGTGGGATTTGAAGGAGAAGGGTTTCATTTTGATAATGAAGGAGAGCGACATAAAGTTTATCTCAATCATTTTGAAATAAGCAAAACATTGGTGACCAATGGGAAGTATCTGGAATTTGTAGAGTCAGGTGCGTACCGAAGCCATAAATACTGGCACAGCGATGGTTGGGCGTGGATTCAAAAAAATAGTATTACATCGCCACTCTACTGGCATCACATGGATGGAAAGTGGTACAGGTACTCATTGTCAGGATTGCATGAACTTGATAAGAGCGAGCCCGTAACCCATGTTAATTTTTATGAAGCGTCTGCATTTGCCGAGTGGGCCGGCATGCGATTGCCTACAGAATTTGAGTGGGAGGTAGCCAGCGATCAGTTCTATTGGGGACAGCGATGGGAGCATACCAATAGTGCCTACCTGCCTTATCCTGGTTTTCTTAAACCGGAAGGAGCCATTGGTGAATACAATGGTAAATTTATGGTAAATCAAATGGTATTGCGCGGTAGCTCAATAGCAACACCCTTAGGACATGAAAGAAAAACATACAGGAATTTCTTTTACGCTTATCTTCAATGGCAATTTTCTGGTATAAGACTTTGTAAGAAATAGGTATGGCCCAAACCAGCACCTATAATCCCGAGGTTTTGAGTGTCATTGAAAAGGGGCTTTCCAGTTCACCAAAACGATTACCAAGTTGGCTTTTTTACGATGAGAAAGGTGATAAAATATTTCAGGCCATTATGCGAATGCCAGAGTATTATCTCACCTCAAGTGAGTTTGAAATTTTACAAACCCAGAAGCATAGAATTCTAAAACATATCGTAGGCGATAATAAATCAAATAATGATGCATTTAAATTGGTGGAGTTAGGTGCGGGCGATGGTACCAAAACAGAGGTGTTGTTAAATCATTTTATTAGCCAACGCATTGACTTTACTTATGTGCCTGTAGATGTATCACAGGCTGTGCTGACCCAACTTGTTTCAAGACTAAATAAGTCGTTGCCAGGTTTGAAGATTCACGCTGAGTGTGAGCTTTATAGTGATGCACTGGAAAACATGAAAAATAATACCAGTGAAAAGAAGTTGATATTGTTTTTGGGTGCCAACATCGGGAATTTCAATAAAGAAGAAGCCATCTCTTTCGTAAAGAAATTTGCCATTAATATGAATGGGCCTGATAGGCTGCTGATAGGTTTTGATTTAAAAAAAGATCCACGCCATATTCTTGCGGCATACGATGACGCTGAAGGAATTACCCGTGAGTTTAATCTGAATTTACTAGGCAGAATAAACAGGGAATTTGGTGGAAGTTTGATATGGATTTATTTTCGCATTATCCCTATTACGACCCTGAAACTGGGATTACAAAAAGCTTTTTGGTGAGTGCGCAGGAACAAGAGATTTGGATTGAAGCGCTCGAAAAATTTATACACTTCGATAAATGGGAGGTTATCCATACAGAAGTATCTCAGAAGTACGATCTTAAAATGATCAAACTATTGGCTTCGCAGGCAGGCTTCGATGTTGTAGATGTTATTTACGATAAACGAGAATATTTTGCGGATGTGATCTTCAAGATCAAGGGATAGAAATCGGGCTGTAAACTTAATTGATTTTATTTTTGTAGTTTTTCTGAACCGAAACGGAGGAATGGGATTCACCAATATCTCTTGCAGAGAAATTACACGGTTGAAACGGCAGGGGATTTTGAAAAGGATTCGCAGAAGACAGGAAGACATTTTTTAAAAATTCGCAATTATAGGAAGCGTATTTTGCAGAAACAGACTTAACAAGAACTGTGTTCGACAACTGCAATCTTGGCACAAGCTGTTTTTGATCAGGCAACGCTCGAAAAAGCAGACTTTCGGACTGCTTACATCTATTCCATTGATCCAGAGAAAAATCGAATTAAAGAGGCGAAGTTTTAGATAAATATGATATTGAATTAGAAAAATGAAATGGTCGCTGCCTGACAATGCTTTTTTGAAAGCACGCATATAATTTTTCCGTATCTTCCCCACAGAGGGTTACCTGAAATTGAAATTCGATTGAAATGTTATGAAGGTCATTGTCCTGTGCGTTTTATTTTTTCTAGCTTTTTATGCTGGTGGCAACCGAGCGGATGCTCAATCTAACGCGAGTAAAAAAAACGGTGATGTGGATACGGTACGGATCAAACAGTTATTGGCCCGGGTGGACACACTACTTTCTTTTGATACAGCCGAAGGAGTTCTTATTCAAAACTATCCAGAGGCAGTTATGATTATGGACGGGGCGCTCAAAATGGCCTACCAATCAAAAAATGTTAAAATACTGGCGCAGTCATTATCCAAGCGAGCCAAAGTTTACTGGTTCAACGGAGAGTATCCTCCCTCTATCAAGCTTAATAAGGAAGCTATTAAATTGCGGAATACACTTCATGACTCGATTGGGATTGCAGAAAACCTTCATTCTATTGGAATGAATTGGTACTACTCGGCTTACTATGATTCGGCCATAGAATACTATACACAGTCATTAACTATTTACGAACAATTAAAGCAGCGCACCAAACAACGTAAGCTGCTCAATCACCTGGCTTTAGTGTATTACAAAATGAATCGGTATGATAAAGTTATTCATTATACACAAGAGGCCGGGCTCTTGTCAGAATTTTCTGAGCACGGGGAACCTGTCATTGAAATATCGGCCTCCAAGAAAGTGTATCGCAATGATGTGTACTACCAACCTATACTGAAAGAGCAGTTACACATGTTGGAACAGGAACGAAAAGGAAAAACTGATTCCCGGGATTTGATCAGGATACTTAGGAATGTGGCATTTACCTATCAAAAATTAAAACGATATGATTCCACCTTTTGGTATTTTCATCAAGCCAACCTGGTAGCAAGGCGAATGGGTTTCATTCCTTACCTGATGGATCAGGGCAACGCTTTTCTCGAAGCCGGGCAGCCTGACTCGGCTATTTATTTTTATAAAGAGGCCATGGTAGAGTCAGAAAATCGGGGAACACAAATTCAGTTGCATTGGGCCCATCAAATGTTAAACGATGCTTACTCAGCCAAAAAACAATATGACCTAGCCTTGCACCACGCATTAATTTCCCTTCAGTTTGACATGCGTATGAATAATAGGTTTTCATCCGTTAATGATTATATCCGGATAGCTACAACCTATCTGGCTATTGGAAATGCTAATGAGGCATTGAAAAATGCCGAGGCTGGGTTACAGTTGTCGAAATTAATAAAGTCTAAGGGGCAAGCGGGTAGTTTGTACAAGCTCATGTCTGATGTTTATCAAGATCAGGGTAACTATCGGTTGGCTTTTGAATACCAACGGAAGCATGAAACTTTGGCAGACAGTATTGAAATGGGGGAGTCGGATTTGTCGTTGGCTGAACTTCAGATAGCTTATGAAGTGAATAAACAAGAGAGTGAAATTGGCAAGCTTCATCAACAGAATTTGTTAAATGAAACTCAGATCGAAAATAGGAATCTGGTGGTAGCCTTTTCTATCGCTTTGCTCACCATTATTACGGCTACTGGTATTTGGTATTATTCCAGGTATCGGCATAAGAAGAAATTAAACGAGCAACTGGAATTGCAAAAGAAAACTATTGAAAATCAGAATACTGAGCTTACGCTGCAAAACCGGGAGAAGGAGGCGCTTCTTCACGAAATACATCATCGGGTTAAAAATAATCTCCAGATAATTTCAAGTCTGATTAATCTGAAAACCCGACAAACATCAAATGAAACTGCGCTTGCCTTGCAGCAGCTTAATGGACGCATTTTTTCTATGGGTCTTATCCATGAGAAATTATATGAAAACGAAAATATCGGTACGATCCGAATGGATGAATATCTGATTGAACTAGCCCGTTATCTGCTTGCCTCTATCGGGGAAAGCGAGTATCCGGTGCAATTAAAATCTGATTGTGAGCCGATCGAATTGACAGTGGATTCGGTGTTAACATGCGGCTTGATTAGCAACGAACTATTAACCAACTCATTAAAGTATGCTTTCGCGATCGATCAAACCGATCGCGAAATCGTTCTTTCTTTAAAACGACAGAACCAATATATTGAAATGTATATATCGGATAACGGAAGAAGAAACGAGCTTACACCAGAAAATTTTGTAAAATCATTTGGCCTTCGCTTTGTTGATCAACTTGTTACTGCGAAATTGGGCGGAGAATGGACGATGCGATTGGATAATGGTTTCCATGCAGAAATTAAACTACCGGTAAACAAATAAAATGGAAGGAATAGAGATAGTTATCGTTGAAGATGAATTTGTAATAGCGGAAGACATTAACACGCGGTTAGGTCAAAATGGGTATAATGTGCTCGCTGTTTTTGATCGGGCGGAAACTGCCTTGCCTTTTATTTTAGAAAAGCGTCCTGATCTGATTGTAGTAGACATTCGGCTGAACGGACCTATGGATGGAATTGAAATGGTGGAGCGGGTACAACGAGAGTTTAAAACTCCAGTCATATACATTACGGCCAATTCAGATGCTGCCACCTACGGCCGCGCAAAGCGCACTCACCCACATGCTTTTTTAATTAAACCATTTACGCCTGCCAACCTGCTGGCCGTGGTGGATCTTGCTCTTTATAACTTTTCGTCAGAGCAAAGTCCGGAGAGTATTCAGCGAAATATTGAGCCGGTGGATTCAGATGCACCGTTTCTCTTGAACCAGTCGCTTTTTATTCGGACCAGTGGGAAACATAAAAAGATATGCCCGAATGACATTCTGTTTGTAGAGGCCGCTGGTAGCTACGTAAATATTCAAACCATGCAGGAGCGATTTACGCTCACTCAGAATCTAAGCAATTTTTTAAAGAAAAATCCAATTGAAAATATCGTGCGTGTGCATCGATCCTATCTGGTTAATTTGACCAAGGTCGATTCGTTTGATGAGTCTTTCCTTTTCATTGGTGTTCATAAGCTTCCCATAAGTGAAAGTTACAAGGATGAGTTTATGGCAAAGATTCATTGTTTATAGATACTCCTTTTAAAATTTGCTGGGTACTTACAAAGAAAATCTCTTGTTCTACACAATAATAGAACGGCCTGATGAATCTTTGCTTTGTTAAGAGTATTCAATTTTAAATTTTCGTATGTGGTAATGAGCTATTGAAATGCACGTTCGGGAAGGAATTCATTGAATGTATGGAAGCTGTTTACATAAGAATTGATAAAAAGCATATAAAGGTACCACTAGATAATATTCTTTATTTAGAAGCTGCAGGAAGTTATTTAAAATTGGTTACGCTAAAAGGAGAATTTTCACTTTCGCAGAATTTAAGCCAATTCTTAAGGAAGAACGAAATACCGGTGTTGATCAGAACACACCGTTCTTATATTATCAACCTAAATAGGGTAGATTCTTTTGACAAAGAAAGTGTTTATATAAGAAGGAATAAAATTCCCATCAGTAATAACTATAGAGAAAAGTTTATATCTCGTATTCATTGTCTGTGAGAAGCAAGCTATGATAAGCTATAACCTCCGTATAAATTATTGTGCTGTTTGCAAAGTATTTGCGCCTACTCACAAAGTATGGCTTTTAGGAAGAAAGATGTTTTCCTTTTTTTAGAAAAAATTCAACGAATTCATCTATTATGAGGAAAATCATTGCTACCACTTGTCTGGTGTTTTTGACTGCTGTCTTTTTTCTTTCATCATGTTCAGAAGATGAGACAGCCCCCATCCCTTTGAAAGCCAATGCTGGTCCTGACCAAACTGTTGCCCCTTTTACTACAGTTACGCTAGATGGCTCGGCTTCTACCGGACCAGAATTTAATTCCAATTTTTCTTGGGAGCAAACCAGTGGGCCACAGAATATTTATTTAGAGGCTGATCCAAGCAACCCAAACGATCAGCGTAAGCGAATCTTTGAACCACAGGTCAATGGTATTTATCAATTCCGAATACGCATAACCAATCAAAATGAATTTTCGGAAGATCAGGTGACCATAACGGTTACTGGCGCGCTAGAATTAAGTGGCACTCTCACAAAAAGCATCACGTTGATGGACATTGAGCCAAATTCTGCATTGCCCGATTATATTATTACTTCAAACTTGACCATTCCGGATGGGATAATGTTGGAATCAAATAATGGAATAACGATAAAAGTTGCTAACAACACAGGTATTATTGTGCAAGCCGGTGGGAAGCTGCGCACGTTAGGTGGGAAGCTTACAGCCGATACCGGATGGAAAGGTATTTTAGTTGATGGCGGTACGTTGGATTTAACAGGAGGCATAATTGAAAAAGCAGGTGCCACTATGTTCGAAGGTCAAACGGAAGCTGCAGCCATTACCCTTGTGGGTAGCGGTGTGCATATTGATGCCTTTCAAAATGTACAGATAACAGAAACCGCTGCTTATGGTATATTGGTAACAGGAGGATTGTCAACGTATTATCAGGACGTAATTCATAATAATTCTTTCCCTACAAAATACATTAAGGCACCCATTTCCTTTGTATCGGCTATTGGCGTTAATTCTAGTGATGGATTTGTCCACCTATCGACCGGTGGCAACGGCATTATTGAGGCGCTACCTTACGGTGCTGTTTTCCGATTTGCCAACAGCACTTATTATATTGATAATGATTTTATAGCAGGCTCTCAAGTAATAGTGCAAAATGCAACTGTGTTAATGAAAGCAGGAGCGGGCATACTTGTTCAAAATCCACTTACCATACAATCATCAACTATAAAAGGCCTGGACAACGCCAATTGGAAAGGGATAGCCATAGCTGCATCCGGTTCTGGTAACTCAGCCATCTCCAGTTCAACAATTGAAAATGCAGGTAGCGATGTGTTCAATACCGGATTTTTTAGCACACCCGTGAAGGCGGCTGTTTATTACTCCAGTGGCGGACTTTCAACTTTCAACAATTCCACAATAAAGAATAGTGGTGGATATGGAATTTACAATGATAGTCCATCCTTTTTTACCTTTCAAGGCAGCACTTTTAGCGGCACTACGCTTGCGGCCATTCGAGAAAAGACAGACCGCATCCATGTAATCATTGGTACAGACAATACATTTACCATGCTTGCCGGGGTGCCAGCTGTAGAGGTATTTGTGCCCAACATAAACACGTACCCACAGGCAACCTGGAAAGCCTTGGGTGGTTCCAATTATTATCTCCTCTCTAATAATATGACCTCTTCTTACGCCTGGACGCTAGACCCTGGTGTAAACCTGAAGTTTAAGGCTGGTAAATCTTTGAATTTATATGATGGAACTTTTACTGCCATTGGCACAGCTCTGGCACCCATCACTTTCAATAGTGAAGTAGGCACTGCGGCAACATGGGCTGGCATTATGGTGCAGACCAGAGTGAATATGCAATTTTGCGAAATTAATAACGGTGGTGAGGTAAAATTATTTAAGACTATGGTAACGCAGGCAACTGACCTGGCCAATATTGTTTTTGATTATGGTGCTGGGGCGAATACACATGTTTTCAAAAACAATACGGTTAAAGGAAGTGGTGGCTATGGAGTGTCAATAGAAGCTACAAAACAGAATCCTGATGTGATGAACGTGGCCGATAACAATACATTTTCCGGCAATACAAGTGGAGATACAAAAATCAATTAATTATGAAAAATATAATTCTATTTCTGTGTTTGGTTTGCAGTTCAGCTGCGATAGGCCAACAGTATTCTGGTATTGTAGACCTGGGAAAGATGAAACCAGGAAAAATGATCTTTGGTGAAGGAACAACTTCGGATGTCGACATACAATACCAAATGCCGGAGTTATTTAAAAACCCGCAGAATAAGTTTACCATTTCAATGTTGGGCGGAGCACCTTATGTGCATTCGGGTGGCATAGAAGCTTTTACGGTGGATGGTAACATTTGGATATTGAGAAATGTACCTGTAAAAACAGAAGGCTATGCAGCGGGGGCACAGCAGTTTGTGATTTTGACACGACAAGGGGCTATTGAACAATACAGTTACGTTTTTTATGGCAAGCCCAGTGATGAGCCCAATATGGCTTACACTGATCTTTTTAAAAATAGATTGCGCATCATCAATCGTAAAGTATCTACCAACGAATTTGTGGAAGGGGCTTTATCTGATGAGCAAATAAAGGCGTGGATAGCAGACTCGCCTGAAGCAATGGAAGATTTAAAGAAGGCCGAGGAGCAGGCAGCCGAGGCGAAAAAAATGCATGACACAAAAAATACGGAGAGCTCCACAAAACAGGCTGCTCCTAAAGGGAAACTAAGTCTACTTGATCGATTGGAAAATGCATCTGTCAAGGATTCAGAGCAAAAACAGGTGGCTGCTTTGAAGATAGATTTATATCGGATACTTAATAATTACAATGCTTATTATGAAGAACAAAATCGCGGCAAGATTAAGTACTATTTTGCATCGGCTCCATCGCCCACATCATTACCCGCACTGACCAAACCAGTAAAAACGCGTGAAGAAATGGTTGCTGAAAATGAGGCAAGGAAAGATGCTATGTTTGCGGGCCGCTCTGCCACACCTTCGCCAGAATTTGCATCCGCTAAGGATAATGTGCCTGAAAAAAAGGAAACGTTTGCTGCCAAGATGAGCCGCATCAAATCCGATGGAAACAAGATAGGGGTGTTGCTAGTACTCAAACCAGTGATGGTTCCTAAAACTGAGGCCTCCGGTGGCACGATGATGAACCAAGCCTTGCCAAGTAATGCCATAGCCATTGAAGGAGAGTATTTAGACGAAACATTGCGTGCATCCGGAGCGGAATTCGTGGCTGAGCTAAATGCCGCATTAGGGACTTCAGCTATTGAATTGATTGACATCAAGGATGTTCCTTATCGCGATACTAAACTAGGCCGGATTGACGATTGGTGGTCCAGCAAATTCAAAGTAGTATTTATCTATACAGTTGATCCGCGTCTGAACCCCACGCATGAAGAAATCGGTGGCAAGAATAAGTTTATGGTTACGCTCAATATGGTCACCTCCTTGCTAGTAATGGAGTATATCGGAGGCCCGGGTTCAACTAAACAAAAAATAGAAGCCCAGGTTTTGAATATGGGAAGTTTTGTTACCCCTTCGTATGCACAGGATGAAGATATGACCAACGTGGAGGAGATATATAGAAAAACGCTTGAGAAATTAGGAACGCCAATTATGGAAAAGATGAAAACAGAGCGAGCAGATGCGGTTACTAAACTCGTTGAAAAAAAGTTGAAATAATTAAAAACATTCGCATCAATTAAAATAAACTAACCTAAATAGAAATGAAAAAATTACTTGTATTTGTACTCGTGCTTTCAACGGTATCCTTATTCACCACATCATGCAAAGATGATGAGGAGAGCGCAAATCCTGCTGACCTAATAGTTGGATCTTGGCAATTTGTAGGTCATGTGGCTACAGAATGTGCCGATCCTGCTGACAATGAAAGTGAAACATGCACCACAAATTGCGATATCACGATTTTTACAAAAGATACGGTGACTTTTGAAGGGGATACACCCGAGCCATACTCGATTGATGGAAACAAGATTACATTTGGCACAGGCTCAGGAGCTGAGACGTATGAGTTTTCTATTACTGCATCTACTTTAATAGTAACTGAAAAGGAGCCAGGTGATTGCAAACGAGTGACTACTTTGAAAAAAGTATAGCAAAAGTCAGGGAGTTACTTTTTTTGGATGACTCCCTGATTTTTTTATTTTCAATAGTGAGATCGTACCGATCTTACGATAACTATGGGAATCCCTCACAGAGGCTGCTTATAAGAATTCTTGAGATGCCCTTAGTTCCCGCTGAGCCCACCCCAATTTGCTTCATAAAATAGTTACGCTGTCCCGTAAAGAATTTACCCCTATCCACAAAACCTTGCTGCTAACTCTCTAAGTGAAATCCTAGATTAGGTTGGTAATTCACTATAAGGTGGCCCCTAATCGTATGAAATCATTTATTGGTGTACTCCTTTTGCTTGGCGCTTATCATATTCAGGCGCAAAGTCTTCCGGCTCAGGTGATCAGCACCAGCGGAGCTAATTTTATGAAGTCCAATGGCTCTTGGGAGTGGACCCTCGACTGCTGGATGATACAAGAGAAGTTGAAATCAATTCCATTACGGACGATATTCTTGAACTTTCGTTTCAATGGAATGAGAATACCTTTGAACCAAGCCGCATAAATTCTGTGAAGGGCAAGAACAAATTCAAATTGAAAAAGAAGAAGAAGTAATTTGCCGTCTGCCATTTTGCTTCTGGCCTAAACTTGAACTAATGATAAAATTGAGAAACTTAATTTGGGCGGCTTTTACTCCCCTGAGTTTGTATTCCTGCATATTTCTTTTTTTGTTTTCGTGCGGCTCACCAAAAAATGATAACCGATCCACTGACTCGACACGTGTGCATCAATTAAACGTGGCTACTGAGAATGTTCCTGCAGAAGACATGTCGGGAAAGCCAGCAGAGGAAGCCCCTCTATCTGAGAATAAACTTTTGAAGGGAACCGATGAAGTTGTTCTGGATGGATACATCGGTGATCATTATGATATTCTACTTTTACTGAAAGAGATGACTCCGGGTCAGTTTGAAGGGAAGTACTTGTACAAAAAGGTTAATAAATTTATTTCTCTCAAGGGTCATTTAGAAAACGATACTTTGCTTTTGACAGAAAGCAATTATAAAGGAGAGATCACTGGCCATTTTAATTGTGATGTTTCTTCTTATCCGCGCATGAAAGGAACCTGGACCAGGCCCGATGGCAGCGGATCGATGAGCCTTTATTTGCATAAGATTATTCCCGTGGGTGTTGAAAAAAACAACAGACAGTTTGAGTTTGGTAAAAAGCCCAAAGACAACAAGGGTGAGGTTTTGTATAACCTGAATGGGATACTGACTACCTATTATTTAAAAGACGAAGGCGATGGCTGGTCGAGCGGAGAATATAAATGTTTAAATTTAAAAACAGGAACTTCATTAAAGTTTGAAGACATTTTTAAGCCTGAATCGAAAAGCGAAATTTTGAATATGATTGCAACGAAAGTAAAGGAGGTATGTGGCGCACAAGTAGGTGACACTTACTCAGCTGCAGATTATACGTTAGATGATCAGTCTACCCTTGTTACGCGCGAAGGTATTCGTTTCATTTCTCCATGCGAGCGCTCTCAGGGTTATTATCACGGTGTGTTTACCGTGGATTTTACTTTTGATGAGTTAAGTGCTTATTTGAGACATTCATATTAAAAATCGATTTGATAATAATAAAATTTTGAATTTATGGTAATCTATCAAAAAGGAAAAACTCCATTCATACTCCGATTTTTAACTGTATTTATTAGCCCCGGGACTTGGATATTATCGGGCTTTGGAGCTGTCATATTCTATTTAGCGGGTACTGAAAAACCGCCTATGTCTACTGGAATGTACATTGTGGCAGGGATAGTTGCTCTTTTAGTTTACGGTATTGTGCACGCCCATTGGGTAGAAGTAGCCACAAAACTCGTACTCATCGAAATCGTTCCTTCTGGTCTTCGCATTCAACAATTAAAATACGATACATTGCATGAGGTGATCATTGAAGCTGCTCAATTTGACCTGGCTGCAACTCGTTATCGTTATACTAGACGAAATCAAAACACAAGACGATGTACGCTTACAATATCAAATAAAGATGAAACTCATTCTTTTACAGTAAGAGGTGATGAAGAGTTTATAGGCCAGATGTTGGAAAAAATTAGCGAACAAAAAGTAATTGAATTACGTGCCAACGAAAACGATTTCATAACGAGATATAAAGAAAATATAAATTCTGTAAGTACCAAAGTAGCTAACGTAATAGTATATGGTGTGCGTACAGCCTTGGTGGTTGGTATTCTGATAGGGGGATATATGGCCTATAAAAGTTATGTAGAAGGAGGTTTTATGAGTGAGTTGGTTGGCGCCATACGGCACTATCAAAATGAAGAGCCGACTGCCGAAAATAATAATGTATATCAGTCACTGGTGGATTTTCCCAGAAAATGGTTTCCTCTTTATGAATCGGAGGGTGGCCTGGTGCGCCAGCAATTGTGTGGTAGTGAAGCACACATTGAGATTTTCGAACGAGATGGACACGACATTTGGAGTGAGCATGGTTACCAGGATTTGTTGGAGAGACCAATTACTGATTTTGTTATTGATGCTGAGGGTAAATATATACTCACCGTTCAGTCCGAAGGAGGGGGCACCAGTCAGATAACGATCTTGGTTGTTGATCCTGAAAAAATGGTTTATAGCATAGACGAAAAAACCTATACCCCAAACCCTGATTCATTTATGATAGAAAATGACACAGAGGAATGTTTATAAAAAAACTGATACCATGAAAATATTTTTTATTTCTGCGTTGCTACTTGTCGGTCAATTTGCATTGGCGCAGGGTTATGAAGGTCATCCTTGTGCCAAGGGTAGTCCGCTGCTGAAAAACCTGTTGCAAAAAAAGGAGATAAAGAGTCTGGTGTATATCAATGGATGCGATCCTGATCGTGGACAAATGGCTAGCTCATTTCTTAAGGCAAGTGGAAGGGCACCTATGCGTGTGAAAGATCCGAACTTTAAACCCCCTCCTAATTGGGAAGAGGCCGATGGAGATTATGACTATGACCATTGGACGTGCATGTATGCCGGAGGAAGTGCGGTGGATGAAAACAAGGCAACAGCCTGGGTGGAGGGAGTTGCCGGCAATGGAGCAGGCGAAGCATTGATGATCACACAACTTGATTTATCGCGTAAGGTGGAAATACTTTCAGGGTTTGCAAAAAGCCCTGCTCTGTTTGCAGCCAACAACCGACCGAAGACAATTAATGTACACGTAGTTAGAGCACATCCGAAACCGGGAGGTGCTAGCCAATGCGGTGAAAATTATGATGCCATGAAGTTGATTGCTACTAAAAAAATCACGTTGCGTAATGTCATGGAATATCAACCACTACCGCTGCCAGTTTTTAAGACAGAAAAATATTCCTATCAAAATGAAGCGTGGGATTATTCCTATTGGCTCATGATTGAGATCATTGATGTTTATCCAGGTAGTAAATATCAGGACACTTGTATTTCGGAAATTAGAAATGGGAAATGATTTTTTATTTAATGGGTGGCTTTCAATGCTTGAGAAATTCCAATCACCAAATTAAGGTATTCAAAATACTGCTTAGAGATATCTTTCTCTAAAAAGGAAGTGTGCGCATCGGCTTCAAACAGATTGATGCCATGAAAAGCCAGGTGCACTTCATTATCAAAAAAGGATAACGAAATGGGTGTATTAATTTCTTTTCGAAAGGTTAGAATCAACTGAGTGAAGGTGGGGGTTAAGAGAGATTTTGTTACCTCTGGAGATTCACAATACACATCAAAATCTTTATCAAACTCTGGGTTGCCGCTCTTATTATCATCAGAGCTTAATTTAGAGTGAATCTTTTTTGTTAATAGTTCTCCGAGAAATTTGTTGCCCAGCGCTCCCAAGGCCACACTCATAATGTTTGTAGGTTTAATAATTACCCTCGAAGTGAATTTTTGATTGAGCTTAACGACCGCATATAATCCGTAGAAAACGGTGTGTGTATTTTTATTCCCGCTTCTTTCCGCTTTAATATCCGACATTTTTATCTCGGTATTGTCAAGGGTACCCTGAACCAAATCCTCTGCATTAAAAATGGAATAGGATTCACATAAATCACTTGCTCTAAATTCTTTTTCTGTTATTCCTTTCAGGGGGTCGTAAGTAAGGTCAGGGCTAACAAAAGAAATGATCTTTGGTATGATCGTTTGTTTATACGCTTTCTTTATGTCTTTAAACGCAAGATTGCGTCTGATAAGAATATAAATGGGCGCGAATAAGGCGTACAATGCGGTGAAGGGAATGAAGAATACAACTTGTTTAGGGATATAGTTGGGTAGCGCTGCGCTTGAAATGATAAGGATCACACAAAGGATGGCCATCCACTTTAGGTTCCGACCATACTTCTTATAGGAGAATTTTTGATTGATGGCCAAACGACCGGCTTCCATTACTTCAATACTTCCCTTTAATTCCTTCTCGAAGTAATTGTTGAACGCTTCTTTTGATTGCATATAAATCTGGCTTTAGCCCTGTTAAAGATAGTGATCCAGTGGTTATGTTGTATTCTGATTCGTATAAGAATAGAGGTCATTAGCAAAAAAAGGATATGCATCGGTGAAAGACAACATAGCGATATGACTTCGGTGAGAAGTTAGATCAGAGACGATACTTGAAGCTGAATGATCTAAAATATAAAACTATAATTGATCGGACTAGCCGAACTGGGGGTGTAATCAGCATCCGGTAATCTGATACCGAATGCGGATTGCCGATTGCCTTCTTTAATCCTTATCCTTCTCTGTTTCTTTTTTCTCTTCTTTCTTCAGCACTTTTCCGTCTGCTGAGAAAAGCACCTCATATTTCAATTCGCCTTTTTCCAGTTCCACTTCATACTGCATGCCCCCGCTGGCAGTTTCTACTTTCTCCATTTCTTCAATTTTATAGCCAACAAATTCTTTTGTGAGCGCAGCTTGAACAGCCTTTGGAAGCTCGGCTTTCTTAATCTCAGTTTCTGTCACCAGCCATTTACCTGTTTGTTCAAAATTGGCAGATTGTTTCTTTCCCGCTGTTTTAAACTCTGCTTCAAACTCCGTCTCGCTTTCTTTCGACCACTCGGCTCCTTTCGTATTAGGGAAGCGCTGGGCAAAAGAATCCTTTACAGTTTTTGGAATTTCGCTTTCTTTTAATTTTTGAGCCTAGGCAAAACCTGTTACCAGAATAGCTATTACCATCATTACTTTTTTCATACTGTTGTGTTAGTTTGTTTGATCAAATGAACCAACCCATTCTGTAGCTAATCTGGAGTTTATCTGAACGGATTTTCCAAAATGTAATTGAAACAATTCCTGTATCTTAGGCAATTCTTACAGATTTTGTACAGAATCTTTTCTAAAATTTCGGAGATGAAAGTCCTATTAATAGAAGATGAACCGGAACTGAGAAAGGGAATTCTGCAATACCTTTTGCAGGAGAATTATGTGGTCGAAACGGCAGAGGACTTTAAAAATGGTTCGCAAAAAACCGGAAACTATGATTACGATTGTGTGCTGGTGGATTTGTCGTTGCCCGGTGGCAATGGGTTGGACATTGTGAAAGAATTGAAGCGACAAAAATCAAAAACAGGCATCATTATTATTTCTGCCAAAGATTCTCTGGATGATAAAATAAAAGGTCTTGAATTAGGGGCTGATGATTATTTATCAAAACCCTTCCACCTCGCTGAATTAAACGCTCGAATCAAAGCGTTGATAAGGCGTAAGAATTTTGATGGAGAACAAAATATTACGATTAATGAAATTCGAATTCAACCAGAAGATCGAAGAGTGTTTGTGCATGACACAGAAGTAATTCTTACTGCCAAAGAATTTGATTTGTTGATTTATTTTGTGTCCAATAAGAATCGGGTCGTTTCTAAAAATGCCATTGCCGAACACTTGTCTGGCGACTATGCCGATCATTTCGATCAATTGGATTTTATTTATTCACATATAAAAAATCTAAGAAAGAAGTTAGTGGAGAAGGGCTGTGCCGATTACATCAGTACGGTGTATGGCATTGGATATAATTTCAAAACCAATTTATGAAGCTGCTCACCCGAACCATTATCTACTATGCGTTGCTCAGTGTGCCGCTGCTCTTAATAGCGGGTGTGGCGTTTTACTTCATCATCACTTCAGAGCTTAACAAAAGCATGGACGAGTCTTTGGTGAATACCAAAAATCATCTTGAAAATTATTTGAAGACTAAGCAAGATACTAGCAATTATTCGGCTCCTGATGGAGATAGCTTCCTGCGATTTTTGCCAGGGCTCGCTAATCCGATAACCAGTTTTAAAGACACATTAATTTTCGATCCAGCAGAAGAAGAGTATTTACCGTTTCGTATTCTCTATACGGAGGTTCCTTTTGGTACGAGTCACTATCAAGTTAAAATTCGCAAGGCATCTATAGAAACTGAGGACTTAATCGATGGAATCGTTATTTCAATTTTTGTAGTCTTTGTTGTTCTTTTTATAGGGTTGATGGCTTTGAGTTGGTGGATTAACAAGAAATTATGGCAACCATTTTACAATACACTAAATTATCTGAGTGCCTATAAAATCGGAACAAAGAATAACTTTACTTTTGAAGCCACAGCAACTGTCGAATTTAATTCCCTGAATGTTTCCTTAGACAAAATGCTTGAACGCATTGGCCGCGACTATCAGAAGCAGAAGGAATTTACAGAAAACGCAGCGCATGAGATGCAAACGCCCGTTGCCGTAATGCAATCTAAAATTGATTTGCTTATTCAATCTAAAAACCTGAAGGAAGAAGAAATGCACTTGATTGAGCAACTGTCTAGTGCCCTTCAAAAATTATCGTATCTAAACCGCTCTTTACTATTGCTAAGTAAAATAGAAAACAAACAGTTTAGCGAACTTGAAAGCGTTTCTGTTCAGAGCATTGTGGATAACTCACTTTCCCTTTATGAAAGTGCCTTAGCATCGAAGGAGATTACAGTTCACAAAAGTTATTTGGCGAATCCTGTTGTTTCAATTAACCGTGGACTTTTTGAAATCCTGATGAATAACCTGATTCAAAATGCAGTACGGCACAATGTGCAAGGGGGCTCGATCAATATTGAAGTAGGTAATAGAAGTATTATTATTGAAAACTCCGGACCGGCTATTGAATCTCCCGAATCCATTTTTGAACGGTTTACGCGGTCCGATCATTCTATCGGCTCTATTGGATTAGGGCTTGCCATTGTGAAGGAGATTATCTATGTCAGTGGCATGTCTATTGATTACCAGTTCCGACAAGACAAAAATTGCTTCACCTTGTTTTTAAGGAAATAAATCTAACACTCTTGGGAATGTCGTCTCCACGGAGACGCGATACTTGAAACGAAGTAAGCACATAGAGTCATCCGATAGACGGCCGGAGATACTTTAGGATCTTATCATATTATAAAAATATCTATATTGAGCTAATAGTGTTAAGTGTAATGTAACACTATATTCAAATCATAGTTTAGTAAAATGAAGGAAAATTACGTCCAAGATAAAACTTTTGATAAAAACGAATTTGCCCAAGATCCTTTGGCAAAAGGCGAATATGAAAACTGCATTTTTAACAATTGTCACTTTGCTAACAACGATCTTTCTGGATACAAGTTTATAGACTGTGTGTTCAACGGTTGTGATTTAAGTTTGGCGAAACTGAATAAGACCGCATTACGCGACATAAAATTCAAGGACTGCAAAATGTTAGGTCTTCGTTTTGACACATGCCATGAGCTTGGACTTTCCTTTTCGTTTGACAATTGTCAGCTTAGTCATTCTTCGTTCTATAAAACAAAAATCAAGAAAACACTTTTCAAAAACTCGCAATTACAGGAAACAGATTTTGCTGAGGCAGATTTGACAAGCGCTGTGTTCGTCAATTGCAATCTAGCACAAGCTGTTTTTGATCGCACCCTGCTTGAAAAGGCCGACTTTCGTACGGCATACAACTATTCCATTGATCCTGAGAAAAATCGAATTAAAAAAGCGAAGTTTTCGATTTTTGGTGTTACCGGGCTTTTAGATAAATATGATATTGAAATAGAAAAATGAGATCACGAAGATAAAGGCTTCAGTTTTCACATCGATCTTTCGGAGGCGATACGAAATCAAAAAAGCTTTTGGATCACCCTTAATTTTGTGTAGAACCTTATTTTTTTATAATACAACAGAACTAAATTGAATTCTTACTCTTTCTTATTTAAATTCTCGGCCTTCCACTTCATGGAAGTGTGTACCCGGGTGTGTCCGCTGGGATGATCAAAGAAAATAATTTCTTCCCAATAACCGGGATCAATTTTACGGTACTCAGAAAGTTTCATGGCTACCGAGGCAAAGCCATCCGGTTCGCGTGCTGCATTCAATCCAAATACATCTGCTTCCATCTCTGCGCTTCGAACTACGCTGTTTAGAAATGGAGTGGCTAGAAAAATATAGACAGAAAGCAGTATCACAAACAAGGGAAAACCAACTACATCAGAGATGTCTTTAATGTTCCATTGGCCTCCCCATGTATTGATGCATTTTTGAAAGGACCAATTCACAAAGGCAAAGCCAATGATAATAATAAGACTGAAATAAATTAAATCTTCCGGACCGTGGTTGAGTACATAATGACCAAGTTCATGCCCCATCACGGCTTTTACTTCTTCGGGTGTACATCGATTGAGCAAATTGTCATTGAGTGAAACGCGAATGGTGCTGCCGATCCCGCTTACGTTGGCACTTATTCTGTCACTTTGTTTGGAGGCATCAAATTCATAGACATTATCGGCTGGTACACTGTTTGCCCTGGCCATGGATAGTATCGCTTCTCGCACTGGGCCTTCTTCTAATGATTTATACTTATTAAAAAGTGGGCTGATAAATACGGGGCCAATAAACATGATAAATACCAGGAAACAGAACGTAACAACCCCTCCCCATATCCACCACCTTTCTTTTACCTTGCGCATGGCCATGTAAAGGAGTGTCATCAGAATGCTTCCAAACACGATCATGATGGCGAGTCCAATCATTTCTTCGCCCATCCATGCGCCAATGGTTAGATTGGAAAGATCATACTGATGTTCGCGATAGAAGTTTTTATAATAGTTGCTGGGAAATAATAATAGATAGGCTGCAATAAAGTAGAGTATGAAATATACTGCGTTCTGTAAATTTATATTCTTGCTGTGTTCAATCAATAAGTGCAACTTTTAATTTTTGTAAAAATACAGTATTTGGAGTTTGATATTTAAATTTTCTAACGGGTCTTTCATTGATCATTTTTTCTACTTGCTTCACTTGTTGATGG
>JAGPBO010000320.1 GCA_018063305.1 Cyclobacteriaceae bacterium | reverse complement strand
GCCGGTTTAGTCCTTCCGTCTACTTCAGGTGCTGATAAGAAAACTATTTTGGAAGCGCTAGATAATTTAGAAGCTGGAGGCTCAACGGCCGGAGGGGCAGGAATTAAACTAGCGTATGCCATCGCGAAGCAGAATTTTATGAAGGAAGGAAATAACCGAGTTATCCTGGCAACCGATGGCGATTTTAATATAGGGGAATCAAGCAACGGAGGCATGGAGCGATTAATTGAAGAAAAGCGGAAAGAAGGTGTCTTTCTTACCGTGCTTGGTTTTGGAATGGGAAACTATAAAGATTCCAAAATGGAAATTCTGGCTGATAAGGGTAATGGAAATTACTTTTACATCGATTCAATTTTAGAGGCTCAAAAAGCATTGGTTAATGAATTTGGAGGCACCCTTTTCACTATTGCAAAAGATGTAAAACTTCAGATTGAATTTAATCCAGCCCGCGTAAAAGCATATCGATTAATTGGCTATGAAAACCGCCTGCTGCGCGATGAGGATTTTAATAACGACAAAAAGGATGCGGGTGAACTTGGGTCTGGGCATTCCGTTACCGCCCTTTACGAGATTATTCCTATAGGCGTGGAGAGTGAGTTCTCAAAAATTGATGACCTGAAGTATCAGAAGACTAAAGTAGAAATTGCCTCATCGGCATCAAAAGAAATTTTAACGGTAAAGTTTCGTTATAAGAAACCCGATGATGATGTCAGTAAGTTAATTGTCCATCCACTTATTGATAATAGCATTGCCCTCAACAGGACTTCTGAAAATTTCAGATGGTCTGCGGCTGTGGCTGCCTTTGGTATGCAGCTCAGAGATTCAGAATATGTAAAAGATTTTACCTATCAGGATGTACTTCAATTGGCACAAAATGCACGAGGTAAAGATCAGGAAGGGTACCGGATTGAATTTATAAATATGGTTAAGTCGTTGAACGCCATGCCGATTCGGTGACCTTTAAAAAGACAACAAAAACCCGCAAGACATTAAAGTTTTGTGGGTTTTTGTAGTTTAATCGGAAAATTGCCATTTATATAAAATGACAATTTTACCCCTCGGGCCGATGAATCCTGACCGTACCGTCAGGATTATCGGGATAAATGTTTTACTCTTTTGGTAACATTGGTATTAAAGAGGAAATTGGGGTCGAATTAAGCTAGTATGGTTAAGATAAGCGCAGTTATTATCACCTATAACGAAGAGCGAAACATCAATAGATGCATAAATTCTTTGTTGGCCGTAGCCGATGAGATTGTTGTGATAGACTCTTTTTCAAACGACCGTACTAAAGAGATTTGTATCGAGAAAGGCATCCGGGTGGTGGAGCATCCTTTTAAGAGCCATATTGATCAAAAGAACTTTGCCGTTACCCAAGCCACGCATGATATAGTCCTTTCGCTAGACGCTGATGAATATTTGTCTGAAGAGTTAACAAAATCCATTCTCGAAGTAAAAGAAGCCTGGCCTTTCGAGGCCTATAGAATGAATCGCCTCTCTAACTATGGAGGCAAATGGATTCGCCATGGAAATTGGTACCCCGACCAGAAGATACGACTCTGGAACAGGCGCATAGGATTATGGGGTGGCGAGAATCCGCACGACATGGTTATCATCAAAGAGGGCATGAAGATTATGCACCTCAAGGGTGATATTTTGCATCGTGCCTACACAGATTCATCAGAAACGATTTCAAAAATTCAGAATTACTCAGAGATATTCGCGCGCGAAAGTGTAGGCAGGAAATCCAGCTCGGTAAGCAAAATTATTATTCGGTCAGCCTTTGCGTTTCTTAAGAGCTATATTGTGAAACGCGGTTTCATGGATGGTTATGAAGGACTCATGGTGGCTATGGCGGTGAGCAACCACGTGTTTTATAAATATGCAAAATTGTATGAAGCCAATCATCGGGCTCTATTAGGTAAACGGTTAATCATTAGCCGTACCGATAATTTGGGCGATGTAATCCTTACCCTGCCCATGTTGGGATATTTAAAATCAGTAATACCCGATCTTAAAATTTTCTTTATTGGCAAAAAGTATACGCAACCTATTATTGACCGATGTGTTTTTGTCGATCAATTTTTAGATAAGGATGAATTGATTAAAGATTCCCAAAAATTAGTCGCGGTTAGAGCCGATACAATTATTTTTGTTTATCCAGATCAACAACTTGCCAGGATTGCCCGAATGTCTGGTATAAAGCACCGTGTGGCAACTGCCCACCGGTGGTATAATTGGATGCATTGTAATCACCTGGTGGGTTTCACCCGCGTAAAGTCCAACCTGCATGAGAGCCAACTTAACTTTAAACTTCTCAAGCCATTTAAACTTAATATTGATATCGATACCACGGAGTTAATTCCGTATTACGGCCTCCAACCCACGAAGAATAAATTTTCACAAATTCATTTAGATAAAGACAGATTTAACCTGATCCTTCATCCCAAATCAAAAGGAAGCGCACGCGAGTGGCCCTTATCGAGGTATTACGAATTAGTCAATTCACTTCCCGCATCATCCTATCGAATCTTTGTAACCGGCTTACAAGCCGAAGGTGATTTGATTCGAAAAGAAAAACCCGAGCTATTCGACCATCCAAATGTTACCGATCTTACAGGCAAGCTCAATTTGGAAGAATTAACTTCTTTTATAAGTCAGGCCGATGGATTATTGGCCTGTAGTACTGGGGTGTTACACCTGGCCGCATCATTAGGTGTATATACACTAGGATTGTATTCACCGATGCGTCCCATTCACCCTGGGCGCTGGATGCCTGTTGGCCGTAAGGCTACATATCTCGCATTAAGAAAAGATTGCAACCTTTGTCGTAAAAGCACAACGTGTGCTTGTATTGAATCTATTTCTGTAGATGAAGTGTTTCAACAGTTCAATACATTTTTTGAGCGCAGAGAACAAAAGGTACAACAATCAGTTTACCTGAATAGGTAGCGGGTAATCAAAGTTGTATTTTAATCATAATTTTAGATTGACAAATGATGAATTCAACACGTAAAAATCTTTGCTTGATTTGATGAAGGT
>JAGPBO010000128.1 GCA_018063305.1 Cyclobacteriaceae bacterium | reverse complement strand
ATTCTGATGATTTTATCTGGCTAAATGGACTGTTTTAATCGCTATTCCTATATTTGTAACCCAAGGTTAAATCGAGTCTATCCATGTTAATACTCATTTCTATTGTTGCTTTTACCGCGGTTATTTTACTGCTGGTAGGGCTATTGATTATCGCGCAGAAGCAGTTGGTGCAATCCGGGCCTGTTAAAATTATTATTAATGGTGAAAAGACAATCACCGTTTCGGCTGGTAGTTCTTTATTAACTACGCTGGCCAATGAAAAGATCTTTCTTCCGTCAGCTTGTGGAGGTGGGGGCACCTGCGCCATGTGCAAATGTGTGGTTGAAACGGGGGGTGGCGATGTATTACCAACCGAAGTAGGGCATTTGACCCGCAAAGAACAAAAAGAACATGTGCGCTTAGGCTGCCAGGTAAAAGTGAAGCAAGACTTAGTGATTCAAATTCCCGAAGAAATTTTTGGTATTAAAAAGTGGGAATGTGAAGTGGTGAGTAATTACAATGTGTCCACTTTCATAAAAGAATTTGTTGTAAAGCTACCTCCGGGCGAAACTCTGAAATTTGAAGCGGGTGGCTATATCCAAATCGATGTGCCCGCTATTACTGCTGATTTCAAGACGATGGACATTACTCCTCATCCTGAATTAGGGCATAAGCAGGATGTGTTCCAGTCGGACTGGGATAAGTTTAAGTTATGGGATCTTAAGATGAAGAATGATGAACCCATCTTTAGAGCTTACTCCATGGCCAACCACCCTGCCGAAGGAAATATCGTGATGTTGAACATTCGTATTGCTACACCTCCGTGGGATCGCGCCAACAATAAGTGGATGGATGTAAATCCTGGTATTTGCTCTTCGTACGTTTTCTCACGCAAGCCTGGCGATAAAGTAACTATTTCAGGTCCTTACGGGGAGTTCCACATCAACAAGACACAACGCGAAATGATATACATTGGTGGAGGTGCCGGAATGGCTCCGCTTCGCGCGCAAATCTTCCACCTGTTCCATACCGAAAAGACGAAGCGCAAAGTTTCCTATTGGTATGGCGGACGCTCGAAAAAGGAATTATTCTATACCGAGCACTTCAGAGACATTGAAAAGGGATTTCCAAATTTTAAATTTTATATAGCCCTTTCCGAACCCTTACCCGATGATAACTGGAAGGTGAACAAGAGCCTGGACGATACGGATGGTGACGGGTACGTTGGGTTTATTCACAAAAGTCTTTACGACAATTATCTGGGCAATCATCCTTCACCGGAAGATGTTGAATTTTATCTGTGCGGCCCACCGCTTATGAATGCTGCCGTTCTAAAAATGTTGGATGACATGGGTATCCCTAAAGAAAACATCCGCTTTGACGATTTTGGTGGATAAGAAATTTACAAGTATATAAAAATGAAAAGGAGGGCACTGCTCTCCTTTTTTATTGATAGGTGATCTAACTTCTATTTTTTAGCTTTGTTTAAAGATTTGTATTTATGGATTTAACTATTCTCTTCTCACCCATCGATGAATCCATTTACACTAAATCCTATCCATCCAATTCATTCTTCAAAAGCATAAAGGTTTATGGCGACAAAATGCCAGACTTTCGTGGAGTTGATGTCGCCCTATTTGGAGTAAGAGAAGAACGCGGAACTATTTCCAACGCAGGATGTAGCAAAGGCCCAGATGAAATTCGCAGAAAATTATACAACCTGAAAAAAGGAAACGGTGCATATCGGATAGTCGATTTAGGAAATCTCAACACGGGTATCGATCTGGATGAAACCTATGTTCGCATCAGCGAGGTTTGTCGAATTCTACTGGAAAACAATGTGATGCCTTTAATTTTAGGAGGCTCGCATGATCTTGATTTTGGCCAGTATCGTGGCTATGAAGAAATGGAAAAATTAATCAGTCTGCTAAATATCGATGCCTTTTTAGATCTGGAAGACAACAAGGAAGCGGAGCCTGCGAGCCAGCATATTCATAAAATACTTTTACACGAACCCAATTATCTCCTTAGTTATACGCACCTCGCGCATCAATTGTATCTGATCGATCCTTTGTCGGTATCCATTTTAGAAAAACTTTACTTTGAAGCATTTCGTATTGGCCAAATGCGGAACAATCTGGCAGAGATGGAGCCGGCCATTCGCAATGCCGATTTACTTTCTTTCGATGTAACTGCCATTAGATCTTCCGATGCACCAGGCAATGCGAATGCACAACCATTCGGATTAACCGGAGAAGAGGCTTGTCAACTTTGTTGGTATGCAGGCATGAATGAAAAACTAAGTTCGGCTGGTTTTTATGAGTATAACCCTGATCGGGATGATGCCAACAAAAAAACAGCCTCGGTAGTGGCTACCATGATCTGGTACTTTATCGAAGGATTTTATCATCGTAAGAATGAACACAATTTTAAGAGCAACGACTTTTTAAAATATGTAGTGTCAATGCCCGTAGAACCTGAGACCCTTGCCTTCTACAAAAGTAAAGTAACGGAAAAGTGGTGGATGGAAGTTGCCTACCACAAACCAGGCGCGCGCTATACGCGCAATAGTGTTATACCGTGCAGCTATACCGATTACCAAACGGCCACCAAAGGCGAAATACCCGAACGATACATTAGTACACTAGCCAAGTTGATCTGATCTTATGAAGAATTTTTACTATTTAATCCTGTTTGTTGCTCTGTTATTAGCTTGTAGTGATTCAACTGATCCACAAAAAATAATTGATAAGGCTATTGCCTTAGCCGGTGGAGAAAAATATTTGAACTCAACTATTGAATTTGACTTTCGCGACCGGCACTACCTGGCAAAACGGAAAGGTGGGGCCTTCTCCTACCAAAGGTTAACCCATGACTCAACTAAGTTGACTCGCGATTTTATTTCTAATGAAGGATTTAAAAGAGAAATAAATGGTGAAGAAGTAAATGTTGCTGATTCCATGAAAGTAAAGTACGCAGCTTCCGTAAACTCTGTAATCTATTTTGCGCTATTACCTTATGGGCTCAATGATGCCGCAGTCATCAAAAAATTTATGGGTGAAACTCAAATTGAGTCCAAAGATTACTATATAATTGAAGTAACCTTTAAGCAAGATGGGGGTGGTGAAGATTTTGAAGACATGTTTCTGTATTGGATTAACAAAGAAAATTATGCCTTAGATTATATGGCCTATTCATTTGAGGAAAATAATAAAATAGGCTATCGATTTCGCAAGGCCTATAATTCACGTGCTGTGAATGGAATCGTCTTTCTGGATTACATTAACTATAAGCCAAAAGGAAAAGCAACCATCAATCAATTGGAAGAGCTTTATAAACAAGAAAAGCTGGAAGAGTTAAGCAAAATTGAATTAATCAACATTCAAGTAAACTGAATACGGCTTTAGTATCAAAGCCTTTTTATCTTCCATAATTGAACCCCGATATGGGCTAACGCTATTACCGTAACAATCAGCACTATGGCGAAGTGATTACTTGCAAGGTGAAACCCAGTAGTAATCGCTTTGTCAACATTGTTTAAACCTATCAACAGCGTAACTCCGAATATCGAAATTAAAATAAGGTTATACACAATACCGTGCTGGTTAACTGGTGGAATAACCCGTTTATCATTAACTAACAAAATAAGAAAGTAAGTTAGCAGCGGTAAAACGAAACCATTCAATGCCTGCACGGCTAAAATTACAGGTATTGGTTTAACTCCGCTAAATCCAAAAATAAATCCAATCAGCAACACGAGCATCCAAACTCCGCGAACTATTCGATTGTCTTTAGAGCCTAACACGGTAGAGGCAATCAACGAAGCGGCATAAGGTGAAGTTATGGATGACGAAAATCCAGCCGCAAATAACCCAATCCCCAAAGCCCAGGCGCCAACAACTCCCAACTTGTCTTGCAGATTTGCTGCTAATTCTGCGAAAGTTGAAAAGCCGCTCGTTAAAGTACCCGCAATCATTATCCAACAAGTTATCAGTCCACCAATAATTACGGATATGGATAGTCCTACCCGCATCAAAGGAATCGTGTGCCCTTTACTAATAGCGGATCCAATAAAAATATTATACGGAACTATTGTGGTCCCTATCAAAGCAAGTGCAATCCACTCACTTCCTTGTGGGAGCTTTGGAACTACGGCCGCAAAGAATAGGTCGGAGAAAGAGAATTGAGTTTGAAAAGCCAGGATAAGAAACGCGAGGCCCATCATACCCACCAAAATCGTCATGATTAGCGATATCGCCTTACTTCCTCCGCGCCACAACACTAAGCCTGCAATCACGGTAATAATTAATGTGTAAATCTGTATATCACCCGGTATAAGCAATGCCATACCAGAAACTGCACCCAGTATATTTCCGGCCTCATAGGCTGCGCACCCAAGCAATACCGGTAGGGCAACCATCCATTTAATCCAAGAGCTCTTGTCATTTCCATATTTACGGGCAAGTGTTTCACCAAATGTTAATCCACTCGCAATCGTAATCCGGGCCGAAACTTCTTGTAGGAAAATGCAGGCAAGCGTGGCAAATCCTACGGCCCACATAAGTTGAATTTGAAAGAGCGAACCGGCAGTAATGGCTGTAGTAATTGTACCCGGCCCAATAAAGGCTGCTGAGATTACAGACCAGAGAATAACATTGGATATTTTACTGGAAGGCTTCACTTTGGAGCAAATTGATTAAATTTATAGGATGTCATCTGGTAAACTCTTTTTAAGGTATCGAAAATATGGCCACAATATAAAAATTAAAAGCAATGCGCTACTTACTTCTATTATTCCTCACTATAATGGCTTGTCGTCCCTCCAATAAAATTGGCGAACTTGTGGGCGTATCAAATGAAAGATCAATTGAAAATACGTATTGGGTACTAACTGAAATAAATGGAACCCCCCTTATCATTAATGATGCCCGCAAACCTTTTATTGAATTGAATGCTGAGACAAAGAGCATTTCTGGATTTTGCGGTTGTAATCTACTCTCCGGTGGTTACCAGATAACAGGAAACAAAATAAATTTTACGTCAGCGGTAACAAGAATGTTTTGTCAAGAAACCATGGAAATAGAAACTAACTTTTTACAGGCCTTAGCCGTGGCCAATACTTTTGAAATAAAGGAACAGGATCTTCTATTGAAAAACGAAAATAAAGTTGTCCTAAAATTTCATGCTGAATCAGCCGTGGAAAAATAATCATTCTAATAACAAGCCTCTCACATAATTAGAATTGGTTTTTGACATCAAATCCTTTGGTTATAAAAAACATTATCCATACCTTAAAAAATTGTAATATGTAAAACCAAAATTTATAGAGACATGAAAGCAAAGTTTTTTTTAAGTACGGTACTCTTTTTGATCACATTTTTATCTTTCTCGCAAGATGCAACAGTAAGTGAAGAAGAGTTAACTAAGTATGCCACGGTGATGGATTCAGTTAATGAAATGTCCATAGCCGTTCAGACAACCCTTTCGGATATGGTAAAGGACTCTGACGTGATGAATGGAACGCGCTACAACGAAATTTCAAAAATAATTGACGACAAGGCCAAACTGGATGAGGCGAAAGCAACCCCTGAGGAAATTGCCTTTGTCAATGAAGTGGCTGAAAAAAAGAAAGAGGAAACTCTTAAAATAAATAAGGCCTTCCAAAGCCTTGCTAAAGATTATTTAGGAGCCGCCACGTATAATAAAGTTAAGAAAGCGCTATCTACCAATCCTGAATTAAAGAAGCAGTATGATGCGTTAATTTCTGAAATGGAAAAAGACAATCAAGTTGAAGAAGTAGCCACTGGAGGAAAATAATTCTGCCTTTTAAAGAAAAAAGTAAAGTTGAATGATCTCATTCAACTTTTTTTATGCACTCGTAATTTGAACCATTTTAGTGGTCAATACCGATCCGAAATCGGAAAATATTTTTACCTCGCTTTCATTATCCATATTAGCCATGCAAGAGAGAATAACGCCATCTGGACAAAATAATAATCCAAACTGATCAACTTTTTCTTCTTGCAGAAATCCCGCCTTCATTTTCTTCCAACTGGCTATCATTGATATGGTCGCTGCGTCAAAATACTTTTCGCCTAATGGCTGCACATTTGTTAAAATCATAAAATCTTTCAACTCTTCACGCTTCATTTTAACACCATCCTCACCAATATTTACAAGGGACTTATATTCGTTACCAAAATAACTACCAACATAAACGTTAAGCACTGCATCGGCAGCTACATTAACCATTTTATTTAAAAACCCTCCCCGCTTAATGTCAGCCGTTTTTACTTCTCCAGGTGTAGACATGAGCAGAATAAATTTACCAGCAGGTAGTTTGATCGCATCCGTTTGCCAAACCGATTTACTGTTCCAAGATCTACTCAGCGCCTTTGAACTTGACCGCCCGATATCCTCGTACCAGACTGAAGAAGTTAGTTTCCATTTTATGTTTCCTGTTACGCCAGCATAGTCTTTGATTCCCGCAACTTGATTGGCCTTGGGTTGGCTATTAATCGCTGTTGACTGGTTTTTCGGTTTCTTTAAACGAACCAGTATTACTATAATAGCGATAACAATTAAAAAGAATATTACTAAAGGCATGTTTAATCTTTATACTAACCTGGTTTAAAGGAACTAAACTAATAAAAATCTAAAGAACATTACACGTATTAAAATTATCTCTTAAACTTATCTCTTAGCTGAGCAAGTTTATCCTCCATCGACTCAACTGCTTTTACCGGAGGCTTTGGTTTAGAATTCCGCTCTTGTTTAGTTATATTTTGGACAGGCGCAGATTTTCCAAAAGGATCGCTCTTTAAAGATAAAGCAATTCGCTTGCGGGCAACATCAACTTCCACTACAGTAACCTTAACTTTTTGTTGAACAGCAATAACTTCGTTAGGATCTTTAACAAATCGATCGCTTAAATGACTGATATGTACAAGGCCATCCTGATGTACGCCTATGTCTACAAAAGCACCAAAGTTTGTTACATTGGTAACAATGCCCGGTAAAGACATACCCACTTTTAAATCCTTGATTTCATGAATGCCTTCTTCAAAGCTGAAGATCTCAAACTTCTCGCGCGGGTCACGCCCCGGCTTCTCAAGCTCAGCCAGTATGTCCGTAAGTGTTGGCAGACCAACTTCTGTAGTTACATATTTTTTTAACTCCAATTTCTTACGCAGTTCGGCACTGGTTATTAAATCTTTTATTGTACAACCCAGGTCTTCAGCAAATTTCTTCACCAGGTTATAACGTTCCGGATGCACAGCACTCGAGTCCAAAGGATTTTTAGATTCCCGAATTCTCAAAAAGCCTGCACATTGTTCAAAAGCTTTATCTCCCAAACGCGGTACATTATGTAACGCTTGCCGATCCGCGAAAGCGCCATGCTGATTTCTATACTCCACAATACTTTTTGCCAGTTGTGGCCCCAATCCGGAAACGTAACTCAGCAATTCTTTACTAGCTGTGTTTACTTCCACGCCTACTGAGTTTACACAACTCATCACTACATCATCAAGCCCTGCTTTTAACCGATTCTGATCTACATCATGCTGATACTGACCTACTCCAATCGATTTCGGATCAATCTTTACTAATTCTGCCAAAGGGTCAGTTAATCTTCTTCCAATCGATACAGCACCTCGAACAGTAATATCATGATCAGGAAATTCTTCGCGCGCTACCTCACTGGCGGAATAAACAGAAGCCCCATTTTCATTTACCATGACCACAAGAATTTCTTTTGGTAACCCGGTGCTCTTTACAAAGGCTTCTGTTTCGCGACTAGCGGTACCGTTACCAATAGCAATGGCTTCTATTTTAAATCGATCGCACAAGCCCAACAGAATGGTAGCCGACTTGGTTGTTTCGCGTTGTGGCTCATTCGGATAAATTACATTGTTAAACAACAAGGTTCCTTGTTCATCCAGGCAAACAAGTTTTGTTCCCGTACGAAACCCCGGATCAAGAGCGAGTACTCGTTTTTGACCCAAAGGTGAGGACACCAACAATTTTTTTAGGTTAGCAGAAAAAACCTGTATGGCCTCCGCATCGGCTTTGAGTTTGCTTTCAACCCGTATTTCTGTTTCCAGCGAAGGCTTCAACAATCTCTTATAAGAGTCTTTTATTGCCAGACTCACTTGCTCTGCTGCCGCAGAACCCGATCGAACAAATTGCTTCTCTAATACATGAACGGCTAATTCTTCGGTTGGAGCAATGTCCATAGTAACATAACCTTCCTTTTCGGCTCTGCGCATAGCAAGCAAGCGATGTGAAGGAACTTTTTTAACCGGCTCTTTCCATTCAAAATAATCTTTAAACTTTTGAGCCTCGGTGTCCTGTACTTTCGACTTTACCACAACCGTTTCAACCACACCTTCGCTCCAAAATAATTCACGAACCTTCTGGCGGGCTTCAGAATTTTCGCTTACCCATTCTGCCATAATATCTCTGGCGCCTTCCAGTGCCTCATCTGCAGTATTTACACCCAGCTCTGTATTAATAAAATTAACGATAAGCTTTTCAAGATTCACACTCCCTTGTTCAAAGATGGTGAGTGCCAGCGGCTCAAGGCCTTTTTCTTTTGCCATGCTAGCCCGTGTTTTTCGCTTAGGTTTATAGGGTAAATAAATATCTTCCAGTTCGGTTAAGGTTTCAGCCGCTTCAATGGCTTTTGCTAATGCGGGGGTAAGTTTCTCCTGTTTTTCAATAGACTTAAGAATTGCTTCTCTTCGCTTATCCAACTCCATCAATTGATCATATTGATCGCGGATAGCCGCAAGAACAACTTCATCTAAACTTCCGGTAACCTCTTTGCGGTAGCGTGCTATGAAGGGAATTGTTGATCCTGCCAGTAAAAGACTAACAACAGATTGAACTTGTTCTGAGGTAATATTTAATTTTGCAGCAATCTTTAGAATATTTTTTTTCATGAATTATGAACTGTAAATGATTATTGGAGGGGCGAATCAACAAAATATTTTTCAAAAATGCATTCGTTTTTTTAACGGGCAAAAAAATTGAAAATATAGATCATCCGCCTAATTTAATAACTGCCTCATTCGCAATATATAAGCATAGACTCCATCCATATGAATTATTACTCATTTAAAAAATATTTCGAATATTTCTTTCTTATATTCATGAAGGATGACAATTCCATTATCTTTAATTTAAATTCTATTTTTTTGCTCACATTTTTATTTACATCATAATACTTTTCACTGGCCCGTTCCGGAACAATTGATCATTAAAAAGATAACCTATGAAGCAAACTCTTATCGTTGTGGCCTTATTGAGCATTATGCCGTGTATTGGCTTTTCTCAAAAGAAAAAAAGTGAAGCTCCAAAACCTTATTATCCCGATAAGGTATGGGTGCAGAAGGAGCCTCGTGAGGTTGGTGTTGATAACAATAAGTTACAAGCTGCCATTGAATTTGCGATAAGCCACGAAATAAAAAACCCACGAAGCATGGAGCAAAATCACTACCAGACATTTGGTCGTGAGCCTTTTGGTGATGCCATTGGCCCTATGAAAGACCGCGGAGAACCCACAGGAATAATTATTAAAAACGGTTATGTTATCGCCAGCTGGGGCGAACCTATGCGGCCCGATATGACCCACAGCGTTGCAAAAAGTTTTCTTTCTGCCACCATTGGACTAGCCTATGATAGAGGACTCATCCGCAACATAGACGACACGGTTTATACGTATATGGCTCCTATTCATTTGTATCAACCCATAGAAACAAAAAACAAAGCAGATTATTTCGGCACTACGCAACTCCTTGATTTATTTGACACTCCCCACAATCGTACGATAACCTGGAATGATATGCTTAGACAAACCAGCGATTGGGAAGGTACGCTGTGGGGCAAACCTGAGTGGGCTGATCGTCCTGCGGCTAACCCAAAAGAATGGTTAACGCGAAAGAGAAATACCCCCGGCAGCGTTTATGAATACAACGACACACGCGTGAACGTATTAGCCTTGGCCACATTGAATCTTTGGCGCAAGCCGTTGCCACAAGTTTTAAAAGAAAACATTATGGATGTAATCGGAGCTTCGGCAACCTGGCGTTGGTATGGATATGATAATTCATGGGTGGTGATGGATGGTGCAATCGTTCAATCTGTTAGTGGTGGTGGTCATTGGGGTGGCGGTATGATCATTAATGCTTACGATATGGCTCGCTTTGGCTACCTCACCTTGCGCAATGGAAAATGGAAAGACAAACAACTACTTTCCGAACAGTGGCTTACCTGGTCGACCACACCAACCAAGGCAGAAATTGGATACGGCTTTATGAATTACTTTCTTAATACAGATAAAAAGTATTTACCAAGCGCACCTACCACGGCATTCGCACACATTGGCAATGGTACAAATATGATTTATGTAGATCGTGAAAATGATATTGTGGCTGTTGTACGTTGGATTGATAGCAGTTCGTTAGATGGTTTTGTGAAATTGTTAATACAAGCAATCGAATAACATAAAAAAGACCGAGCTAGCCGGTCTTTAAATTAAGAAGTGGATTGTCTCTTTAAAGAGATCTGATTTTAATCGATTGATAATACACCGGTGCCCCGTGGT
>JAGPBO010000127.1 GCA_018063305.1 Cyclobacteriaceae bacterium | reverse complement strand
ATTATGAATCTTTCAGTTTAGTTCATGCCAGGTGCATCAATTGCAGTAAGGTTTTCAATAAACTGTTCATCCATACGCACAAAACAAGTAGGTGCAAAATAGGCAACCTCGATAGCCTTGAATTTAGGGATTACCGCAGCAATCTTCTTTCCTTTTTCTTTCTTCGCTTCGCTGGTAGCTATTTTCAGAATCTTCAAAAAGAGCATAACATTTTCACACTCATCCTTGCCAAACAATCTGATCTGGCGCTGAATGCTACTGGTTAGCTGATTAAATAGCTCAAAATCTTTCAGCATACAATATTGCAAGGCCAATATCGCTTTCACCTCCATTTGCACAAACGGATATTTCTTCAAACTTACCTCATTCAATAAATGATTAATAAGTTTGGCTGCTTCTTCAAACTTTCCCTGATAGTAACAACCCAGTGCGCGGTAGATAATAAAAATGGTATGCCTGGGAACATCCTGAATATCCGCTTCTATATCTTCGAAAAGGCTTTCATTCTCAGCATAAATTTCCTTTTCTGTTTCAAGTCGTAAATGACGATCTAGTTTAGTAATTAAAAATCGAGCTGAAAATGTGTAAAAGGAATAATTAACGAGTAGGTTGGCAGCCGCATCATTCACTTCTTCAAAATGCTTTTCTACCTGACGGAAAACTTTGTAGTGATTATAGTACTCCAACTTTAAGTATTCAAAAATCAGATTCAAATGGTAATACAACGGGTCCAGATTGTAGGTATCAAATATCTTTTGAACATGTGTAAAAATATCTTCAATCGATTCACCATCCGCATGCAGATTATCATCTGGTTCTACAAATAAACGGTGAAATACCAACATGCAGCTTTGATAAACATAAAGCCGGTGCGATTCATAGATTCGGGCTACGTTCTGCATCTCCTTCATGAGCAAGGATAGACCTAACTTTTCAGTATCATCATTAGACAGGTAAAAATTGCCATACTTTTTAAAGTATTCCGTCATCAAATCTTCCGCTTTATCTACTGCCAGCATGTAGGCAATGTGGCGGTTATATAATTGCGAATATTGAAAATGATCGGGCGAATTAATGTGAATTTTCTTCAATGACTTATAAACAATAGTCAGTTCATTGGCCAAATCATAGTCAAGCAGTTCCTTTTCCAGCTTCTTTAGGGTAGCAATGGTAATCGTGCGTTTTTTGGTAAACAATACCTCATTCAGGTTCGCCACTTTACGTAAAATATCCGTGCGTGGACTTTCCATCTGCTGCAATAGGTGCTCTTCAATCTTTTGATTTAGGCGCGAACGAAGCGTATAGTAGGCATTTGCATTAACCTCCAATTCCACCATAATCTTGCTATCAGAAAGTTGACGCTCCCGCAGTGCTTTTAGCAGATGGGCCGACTTTTCTGCATTACTTTCGATTAAGGAATCGTAAATAGACTTGTAATCAGTCTCTGAAAGTTGTTTAACAATATTTTTAAGTTTGGCCATTCAAGCGGGGTAATTAGACCGCAAAAGATACAAATTTAACTACTTGATGCAATGGACAATCCTTTTGCAAATTCCAATTTTGCTCCTGATTTCGTTGCCTTTTATAAGCAACTGTGTTGGCCAATACATAAGCCTTACCTTTATGCTAACGATTTAAACTATGAAAAAATTAATTCTACTCATTGTCCTTGCTTTTCCGATTGTGGCAAACAGTCAGGCGGTACAATGGGCAAAAGACGGCCGTTCCTACTATAAGACTGAAGCAGGTGAAGTTGCCCGCTATGAGCTTCCAGCCAACAAAAGAACTGTCCTACTTTCCAAAGCGGACTTAACACCTGTAGGGCGAAACCAAGCCTTGCCCGTTCGAATGTTCTCCTTTTCAGAGGATCAGTCAAAACTTCTCCTTTTCACCAATACCCGTAAAGTATGGCGGTTGGATACCCGGGGGGATTATTGGGTACTCGATCTAAAAACAAAAGTCCTCGAACAAGTCGGTACGGAAAAACCAGAAGCCTCACTGATGTTCGCAAAGTTTTCACCGGATGCGACCAAAGTTGCCTTTGCAAGCGAGTGGAATGTTTATGTAGAGAAACTGAGCACCCATGAAGTAAAAACTGTAACAACGGATGGAACCCGAAAACTAATTAATGGCACATTTGATTGGGTCTATGAAGAGGAGTTTGCTTGTCGCGATGGTTTTCAATGGAGCCCAGACAGCCAACACCTCGCTTATTGGCAAATTGATGCCAGCCAAATCCGGGATTTTTATATGATCAATAACACAGACTCGGTTTATTCCAAAATTATTCCCGTAGAGTATCCCACCGCTGGTCAGTCACCCTCACCCGCAAAAATCGGAGTAGCAGACGTGACAACCGGAATAACAATCTGGTTAAAGATACCGGGAGATCCACAGCAAAATTATTTACCACGCATGGAATGGAATAATGCTGACGAAATTCTTGTGCAACAACTCAATCGCAAACAAAACGAATCAAAGATTTACAGTTGCCAGCCCACATCAGGAAATTCTAAACTGATTTATGCTGAAATAGAAAATGCCTGAATAGACCTCTATAGTCCGTGGGAAAATGTGTACGCCCTTGATTTTCGCCATTATTTTAAATGGTTGAATGGTGGTAAAGAGTTTTTATGGATAAGCGAGAAAGATGGCTGGCGGCATGTATATAGAATCTCAAAAGACGGAACCAAGGAAACATTAGTCACCAATGGAAATTATGATGTGATGGATATTCGGCTTATTGATGAGAAAAATAATCTGCTCTACTTTATAGCTTCCCCTAACAATGCAACTCAAAAGTATCTTTATAAAACCCGATTAGATGGTAAGGGAATAGCTACCCAGGTTACCCCGGCAGCGCTTGCTGGTACGCATGACTACTCCCTTTCCCCTACCGGTCAGTTTGCTACCCATAGCTTTAATAACTCGTTTACAAAACCGGTGAATGAAACAATCTCATTACCTCAGCACAAGGAAATCAACGAAAGTGAAAGTATACAATCCAAACTCCCCAGCGCGCAACAACCTAAAACAGTCGAGTTCTTTAAAGTAAAGACCGAAGAGGGTATTGAAATGGATGGCTGGATGGTAAAGCCTGCTTCTTTTGATCCAACAAAAAAATATCCCGTCCTGTTTTTAGTATATACAGAACCTTGGGGTGCCAATGTGCACGATACGTATGGTGTGGCCAGACTTCCTTACTACAAAGGCAACCTGGCGGAAGATGGATACATTTATATGACTATTGACAACCGGGGAACCCCGGTACCCAAAGGCAGTGCCTGGCGAAAAAGCGTATATCGAAAAATTGGCGTAGTCAACATTCGCGATCAGGCATTAGCTGCCAAAGAAATTTTGAAGTGGCCCTTTATTGATTCAGAGCGAATAGCGGTATGGGGTTGGAGTGGTGGAGGCTCGGCAACCCTTAATCTCATGTTTCAATATCCGGAAATCTATAAAACGGGAATTGCTGTTGCTGCGGTAGCGAACGAATTAACGTATGATAATATCTATCAGGAACGATATATGGGGTTACCTGAGGAAAACCTGGAAGACTTTGTGAAGGGTTCGCCCATCACCTACGCTAAAAACCTACGGGGTAATTTACTTTACATTCACGGAACGGGTGATGATAATGTGCATTATGCCAATGCCGAAATGCTGATTAATGAATTAGTAAAGCACGGCAAGCAATTTCAGTTTATGGCTTACCCTAACCGAACGCATAGTATTTCGGAAGGCGAAGGAACCTTTAATCACCTGGCAACCCTATTCACCAACTACCTAAAAGACCATTGCCCGCCCGGTGGCAGGTAAGAGAGAGCACATAATTTGCAGTAAACCGAAAATGAAATATATTTGCGCTCTCTTAAAAGAAAGAGGGGGATTAGCTCAGCTGGCTAGAGCGCTTCCATGGCATGGAAGAGGTCATCGGTTCGACTCCGATATTCTCCACAAGAAGTTGATCTTTTCAAACAGGTCATCCCTGCCCGACTGAAGTCATTCAGGTGGGGGTTCTCCCGATATTCTCCACAAAAAAATCTCATAGTTACTATGAGATTTTTTTATTTCAGATGCTCTCAGTAATAAAAGCTATTGGATATGTTTCTTGTCAATAAGTTCCTTGAATGCTTTGCGGTAGGTATCGCCAATGGGTATTGAAACTGAACCAATCATTACTTCATTCTTTTGGATAACGTCAATCGCTGCAAGGGCTACGATAAATGAATTATGAATTCGAATAAATTGATCCGCGGGCAATTGTTCCTCCAACGCTTTCATCCTTTGCAAGGTTGTTATTTTCTGATCTTGCGTATGAATAGTGACATAATCTTTTAACCCCTCCACATAACGAATTTCATTTAACCAGACCTTCACCAGTTTGGTACCATCTTTTACAAAAACAAAAGGCGTTGTTGGTTCTTGCAGCGTAGGCACTGACACATGGGTAACTAGCGGAGTTTCACTTTCCAATCGCAGCATAATCTTATCCACACATTTCAAAAAGCGTTCAAACGTAATGGGCTTTAGCAGATAATCGGCCACATCTAGTTCATACCCTTCAAGCGCATATTCGGAATATGCGGTGGTGAGTACAACCAGGGGGCGATTCTTTAATACTTTTAGTAATGTAATTCCGGTGATCTCCGGCATTTGCACATCCAAAAAAAGAATATCTACTGATAATACCCGCAGTGCCTGAAGGGCTTCCAGTGGGTTTGAAAATGCTTGAAGTAAATTTAACGCAGGAATCTTACTAACGTAATCAGTCAAAAGATTACGAGCCAGCGGTTCGTCTTCAATTATAACACAGTTTAGTTTCAACTTAGCGTAAGTGTCAATTGAACTAAATATACGTCCTTTTTATTTTCGGTATTGAGTTTGTACTGATTGGGGTAGCTCAAATCCAATCTCCGTTTAACATTCTGTAACCCTATACCCGATTTTTCGGTGGACTCCGGCTTTTCCACCAAACTATTCTCTACTGTATAAATACATTGTTTCCCCTGTAGTTCGATGGTTACATTAACCCACGCTTTCGGGTTGCTGTTGCTTACTCCATGCTTAAAAGCATTTTCAAGAAATGTAATAAAAATAAGCGGTGTTATTCGTAAATTCTCGGGGTTGCCAACGACCTCGAATTTAATAGGAATCTGATCATTAAGTCGCAGCCTTTCCAGGCTAATATAATTTTGCATGTACTCAATCTCTTTGGTAAGCAGTACGTCTGGATGGTTAGAATCGTAGATCATGTATCGCATCATCTGCGAAAGTTTAGCGACCACCTCGGTAGTGTTTTCTGATTTGGTGTAGGCCAGGTAATAAAGATTATTGAGTGTGTTGAACAAAAAGTGCGGATTGATTTGGGCTTTCAAAAAATTCAATTCGGCAGCAAGTTTTTCATGTTCAATCTCTTTTCTTCGAGCGTCCAACTCAAACCAATCTTCGGCAAAGCGTAGCATGCCAACAAAAATTACAATGAACAGATTGCTGGTAACCACTTGCACGATAAAACGCATACTGTATAAATATCCCTCGCGGTTTGAGCTCACGTTTAAAACATCGCGCTCCAGGTAAATTCTAAGCGTAATAATTATTGCAAAAAATACGATGAACTGAATTACATATTTCCACTTATCAGCTTTGGCTAACAACCGGGGCAAAAAGGTGAAATAGTTAACGTAGGAAAGTAAGGCTGCAAAAAGCACCTGTGTTGATACGATGGTGAACACCCGGCTCCAGTCCACGATTTCTTTACCTCGTTGATACGAACTTACCTGATAAAGAAAAACGGATAAGTAAACACACCAAAAAGAAATATGGAGTAGTGTTACTTTGACGCGCTGTGATGTTGATCCCATGATGAAGGGCAAAACTAAAGGATGTCCGGATATCCCTAATGCTTTTTTTAGTATTTACGACCGACCTGGTATTCTGGCCGATCGATACTAGTAGCCAAACGATCTCTGGAAATGTCGAATAATCTACCGGATTGTCGAGGATATGTAGCCATGTGTATAATAAAGCGAATTATCCAGAACAATTGAGCTTGTTTTGTAGTTCAAATAGTGAGTGTTACCCAACTAACAAGTAACATTCTATTATAAAACGAAATGAAAAGAATCTATATCACTCTTATTTTTATCTCAACCGCATTAGCGACCCTGGGTCAAGGTAAAATCGGGAAAATTTCCGGTACAATCAAAGATGCAGAAAATAGTAATCCTGTAGAGTTTGCTACCGTTGCGCTCGTTGATCCTGCAACCAACAAGCCTGTGGATGGCACCATTGCCGATGCTAAAGGAAAGTTTTTAATAAAGGACGTTGCTAACGGAAATTATGTAGTGGCCATTTCTTTTATAGGATACGAAACGATAAAGCGCGAAGTTCAGATAAGTGATGCCAAAAGTAATGTTGATTTAGGTACTGTGTCACTCAGTTTCACCACCGAAGTGCTGGAAGCCGTGACCGTTGAAGGGCAAAAGTCTATCATTGAAGAACGTGTGGACCGCCTGGTTTATAATGCCGAAAATGACAATACCGCAAAAGGAGGCGATGCCTCGGATGTATTAAAAAGAGTACCACTCCTTACGGTTGATCTGGATGGAAACGTATCGATTCGGGGCAGTGAGAACATTCGCGTGCTCATTAACAATCGCCCCTCTACAATAACGGCTGGTAGTATTGCCGATGCCCTAAAACAAATTCCGGCTGACGAAATTAAATCTGTAGAAGTTATTACGTCTCCATCTTCTAAGTATGATGCGGAGGGAACTACCGGTATTATAAACATCATCACCAAAAAAACGGTGCTAGAGGGTGCTACATTAAATGTAAATGGCAGTGTGGGTAATCGGGGTTCTAATTTGGGTTTACGAGGTGGTTATAAAAAAGGAAAACTTGGTCTCTCTGTCGGTGGATGGGGCCGGACTGGATACAACACCTTGGGGAGTTTTGAAAACACACAGATTACAAGCCTAAATACAAATGCGCAAACAGCCGATACAAGAAGCAATTCGCTCATGGCCAATTATTCATTCGGAATAGACTATGACTTCAACGCAAAGAATTACCTAACCTCCTCCATTCGCCTGGGCGGAAGGGGTTCAACAAACTATCAGGATCAGCTAACCACGAACACCTTGATCAATAATATTTTGACTAACCAGATAATTCAAAACGTAGTATCGGAAAACAATGCAAAGACTATCGATGTAAATGTTAATTACACGCATCTATACAAGAAAAAGGATCGTGAATTAAGTTTCCTTGCTATGTACAGCATCAATGATGGTATCAACAACTTTGAAAGCTTAACGCTAGACTCCCTGGATTTCTCTACCGAAAGCAGACTTAAAAATGCGAATGACAGTTATAACGAGGAGTTCGCTATGCAAGTTGATTATCAAACTCCTATATCAGATAACCAATTAGTAGAAATGGGCGCTAAGCAAACCAGGCGCAAAGCGCTAAGCGACTATCAATATTTCTCAGCGCAAGGAGAAGATCCCTATTCGTTGGTATCCGATGCCAAATTCTCAAATGTGTTTAACTACATTCAAAATGTAAGTGCTGGCTATGCTTCTTATACCCTTAATCTGGACAAGTACGCTTTTAAAGCAGGTGGACGGTACGAGTACACCACGATTGATGCCTTCTTCGGTAATGACCAGGACATTAGTATCCCTTCGTATGGCATTTTTGTTCCTTCTTTAAATCTCTCCAGAAAACTAAAAAACAATAACACAATTAAAGCAGCCTTTAACCGTAGAATTCAGCGACCCTCTATCCGCTATCTAAATCCAAACGTACAGGGATCCAATCAAAAGAATGTTACTTTTGGTAATCCTACACTCGATCCGGAATACACCAACAACTACGAGCTAAGCTATAGTACCTATATAAAAGGGTTGAGTTTAAATTTCACTGGCTTTGCGCGAAACAGTAACAATGCCATTCAAAAAGTAACCGATGTAAAGGGCGATACGGTTCGGAATACCTATCAAAACATTGGCATTGAAAGTTCTTATGGAACAAGCATTAATGCCAATCTTATTATAGGAAGCAAATTTACACTGAATGCAGGTCCGGAAGTCTATTATGCTTCATTAACCAATAACGTACCGGATGCCAATTTTAAAGCAAGTAACACAGGTTGGGTAGTGAGCGGCCGCATGTTTGGAAACTACAATGTCACTAAGGATTGGAGTCTTCAGTTCTTCAGTTACTTCCGTGGTAAGAATGTCCAACTACAAGGGTATCAAGGTGGGTTTGGTATGTATTCGCTCGGCTTAAACAAAAATCTGCCGAATAAAAGAGGAAGTATTGGTTTAGGTGCTGAAAACTTCTTCGGCCAAACAATTACTATAAGAAGTGAAACCATTACGCCTGTAGTTGATCAACAAAGCGTTTCTATCCGACAAAATCTGAACTTCAAAGTCAATGTTAATCTACGCTTTGGTAAAATTGATGGCGGCAAAAATTCAGCCAGCCGAAAATCCCGCAAATCGATTTCGAGTGATGATTTAAAAGGTGGCGGTGGAGATAGCGGTGGCGGTCTTCAGGATGGTGGTGGCCAGGATCAAGCCCAAGGGGGTAGCTTCCAGGCTGGTGGTCAACGACCTGCTGGTGCCGGTGCTGCTGCAATACCTGCAATAAAATCCGATCCAACAGCCGTAGTCGATGCAACGGGTACTTGGACATACACCATCGAAACTCCACAAGGAGCCAATGGTGGAACGCTGAAAATTAATAAAGAAGGTGAAACCTATGGTGGTACGGTTATCAACAGCAGAATGAAAAGCGAAACTGTTTTAAAAGATATACAAGTAATAGGCAATGAACTAAGCTTTAGTTATGAAACCACCTTTGGACCCAATACGAATGAAGTAAAGGTGAAAGGTGTAATAACTGGCAATGAATTTGCAGGAAGCATGACGATGGGTCAGTTTGGTGCTTTCCCAATGAAAGCAAAAAAATAATAATTAGGGGTTAGGTGGGTAAATGCCGGTTCGAAAGGATCGGCATTTTTTATGCCCAGTAAAATCTTCCTCTTATTTATTTAGCACGATCTCAAAATACTTGGCTCCGTTCATGGGATTAAATCGATACGATTCTATTTCATAAAATCCCGCTTGCTTATATAAATGTATAGCCGAACCCATTGTTGCCAGCGTATCCAATCGCATCTTACTATACCCAAGTTGTGCCGCGGTTTCAATGGCATTTTGAAGCAGCTGTTTACCCTTTCCAAAACCACGCGCTTGCTCCCGAATGTACATTCGTTTAAGCTCTCCGATAGAGTCCTCTAATTTTCTGATTCCAAAACACCCAATCGGTTCTTTCTCTTCAGTCGCAATGATAAGAACACCATGAGGCTTTGCGTACATAATGGAGAGGCTGGCAAGCTCCTCGTTAAAATTTTGAAACGATAGATCGATGCCCAGTTGCTCTACATATTCGTTGAACAAAACCGTTGCGACCAAATAATCTTTCTGGGTACAAGCTTCTTTAAATTCGATCATGTGGGTGGTGAGATGATTAGGGTTACGATTCCATTCCCGTATCAAAGATACCAACCTAATAAAAAATGATCAATTTTTTTAGCAGATAGCCTATTGAGAAGAATCTGGTATATAGCCCAGTCCAGGATTGAGATGGCTATTGATTGAAAATCTTGACCTCAGTTCGCTTAAGTTTAGAAATGTTACGTTTCGTAAGCCTTTTCGTTTTGATTTAGTTAAATTTATTTCACGAATCATAATCATAACCCTTCAATATTATGTCAACCTTCAATCTTAATATAAACGGGAAAAAACAAGCAGTTGATGTTGATCCAAAAACACCTATGTTGTGGGTGCTGCGCGACACGCTGAATCTTGTTGGTACCAAGTATGGCTGCGGTATTGCGCAATGTGGCGCCTGCACCATTCATGTAGATGGTGTGGCTGCGCGCTCGTGTCAGCTGCCCATTTCAGCTGCCGAGAACAAATCAATAACTACCATTGAGGGCTTATCGGAAAATGGCGATCACCCGGTGCAAAAAGCATGGCTTCAACATGATGTTCCGCAATGTGGTTATTGTCAGGCTGGACAAATTATGACGGCCGCGGCCTTGCTTAAAACAAACCCTACGCCTTCGGATGAGCAAATTGAAACTGCCATGAACGGAAATATTTGTAGATGCGGCACGTATTTGCGAATCAAGGCT
Organism: Cyclobacteriaceae bacterium; assembly: GCA_018063305.1. Lineage (GTDB taxonomy): Bacteria > Bacteroidota > Bacteroidia > Cytophagales > Cyclobacteriaceae > ELB16-189. Next base: position 385 of record JAGPBO010000127.1, on the reverse strand, counting down.
GCAATAAAAACTGCTGCTCAAGTTTAATCACTACTAAATCATTTTCAATCATGACACTTATAAAATCAAAAATAGATAGAAGAACCTTCTTAAAAGTTTCTGCCCTGGCTGGTGGTGGCATGATGTTAAGCTTTGGCTGGCTGGCCGGTTGCAAGCCAACACCGGAAGAAGTAATGGCGCTGCCAAAAGAATGGTTTGAGCTCAATAACTATATTAAGATTGGTGAAAACGGAGTAGTGACGTTGATGTCGGCTAATCCGGAGTTTGGATCGAATGTAATGACTTCCATGCCTATGATCCTGGCGGATGAGTTAGATGTAGACTGGAAGAATGTAATTGTTGAACAAGCCGACTTTTTCCCGAAGCGCTTTGATCGCCAGTTTAC
>JAGPBO010000319.1 GCA_018063305.1 Cyclobacteriaceae bacterium | reverse complement strand
ATTGTTTCGTTTACCAAACAATCTTACTATAAATGCCTTAGTGGCGGAATTGGTAGACGCGCACGACTCAAAATCGTGTACCGTAAGGTGTGCCGGTTCGATTCCGGCCTGAGGTACAAATCCCGAACTAATAATTCGGGATTTTTTTTGTCACAGTATGACTTAAATAAAGCCGAGCGTTCGTTTTATTACTTACTATCCAGCATCACACTTCTAGTCAGGGTTCTAATTTTTTTCATGGTAATTCTATTTATTTCAATTGTTATTTACTATTTATTTAAAAATCCATTGGAAGTTTCTGACCATAGATTGGGGAATTATATAAACAAACGAATGGGGAAATAATGGGACATTTCTAGTTACTCTTTTTACAATCTCTTAAGCTGCTGGTATTTCTTAGTATTATTTTCTTATTAAAAAAGGGATAAATAATTGCACGGGTTGTGGGGCTGTTATAAAATGTAGTCTCTAAATGACATTATGTTAGACTGGGAAAGAATATTACTTAATGGTGAGCCAATCAGCTTCCTGCTCGAAATTATGATGCGTTCTGCGATCATGTTCTTTGCTCTAATAATCGTTTTAAAAATTGCCGGCAAAAGAGGAATTAAACAACTATCAATTTTTGAGTTGGTTATTATCATTTCGTTAGGCTCTGCCGCAGGCGATCCGATGCTGTATAAAGACGTAGGGATTCTCCACGCAATTACAGTATTCATTATCGTATTACTTCTCTACCGATTGATAACCTGGCTCATGGGTAAAAGTGATATCGTAGAACGTTTTTTAGAAGGCAAACCGGAGTGCCTGGTGGATAATGGGAAGTTCTCCTTTCAGACATTCAGGAGGGAAAGTTTGGCTACCGATGAATTCTTCGCTGAATTAAGGCTACGAAATGTCGAACACCTAGGTCAGGTAAAGAAGGCTTATATTGAAACTTCAGGCAACATAAGTATTTTCTTTTATGAAGATAAAGATGTTAGGCCTGGCCTTCCCATATTACCTGAAGCACTAAAAAATCAATTTGAATTAATTCCGGAGTCGGGCTCCTATTGTTGCTTAATATGTGGAGACACCGCTAATCTAACTATCGGTAATCATGTTTGCTCAAGTTGTGGCGGAGTGAAGTGGATTTTGCCACTTCATACGATGAGGGTATCGTAATACTCATCACTTCAAGTGACTGTGTATAATTCTCTACACAAGATGGGGCGATAAATCATTATGCTTTACAGCTTTCAACGTAAACGCACAATTCTTTAATATATATACTACTGGCATGAAATTTCTTTACCTAAATAAAAAATTGAGGTAAATGAAGTTTGGAAAATTGCTTGTTAACGTTGCCATCATCATCCGATTCATCGGGCAGTTTTTCAAAGAGGCCATCCAGCAACCCTTTGAAGGGAAAGAAATTCTTAATCAATGCTATCGTATTGGCAACAAGTCTGTTCTTTTAATAACATTTACTTCGTTTCTCGCGGGTATTGTTTTTACAAAACAATCTCAGCCTTCACTGGCTTCCTTTGGAGCCGAATCGTGGCTTCCCTCGTTGGTGTCCCAAGCAATTGTACGTTCATTAGGGCCACTCATCACGGGCTTGATTTGTGCCGGAAAGCTAGCGTCAAACATTGGAGCCGAATTGGGGAGCATGAAGGTTACCGAGCAGATCGATGCCATGGAAGTTTCAGGCACGCGGCCATTCTCCTATTTGGTTGTTACGAGAATCATAGCAACAACGTTAATGCTGCCCTTACTTGTAATTTATTCGGATTCCGTAGCATTGGCTGGTTCATTAGTTATGGTTCATTCTTTCAATAATACCGGCTATCTCTCATTCATCAATGAGGTAGCATCCTCCATAAGCTTCCTGGATATATTCTCTTCTTTGATTAAGTCTTCGCTATTTGGATTGGCGATCGGCACAATTGGGTGTTATGCAGGTTATCATTCGGAACAAGGTACCACAGGCGTTGGCAAGGCTGCCAATACAGCCGTGGTAGCATCCATGGTTTCCATTTTCATTATCGATCTCATCATGCTTCAATTTTTAAATCTGATTCGATAATGGAAACTTCAATACCCAATAATGAATTGAATATCTCTGCAGCACTAAAGAAGGTTGTTGAGATCCGAAACTTAGAAAAACGTTTTGGTGATCAGGTAGTGTTAAAAGATGTTAATCTTGATTTATACGAAGGAGAGAACCTTGTTATTTTAGGTAAGTCTGGTTCAGGCAAATCTGTTCTAATTAAATGTATGGTTGGACTATTGAAACCCGATAAAGGTAACATACATGTGTTGGGCTATGACGTTCCCAGCCTATCCTCACAGGAATTGAATGAGTATAGATTACAAGTGGGTTTCTCTTTTCAAGGGAGTGCGCTTTATGATTCGATGACCATTCGGAAGAATCTCGAATTTCCGTTAAAAAGAAATTTGAAAATTTTTGATAAAAAAACGTTGGACGAAAAGGTCATGACTGCCTTGCGCGAAGTGGGCCTCGAAAAATCGGTTGAAAAAATGCCTGCTGAACTATCCGGGGGAATGAAAAAAAGAATTGGCATTGCGCGGACGTTGATTCTCAAACCAAAAATTGTTCTGTATGATGAACCCACCTCAGGATTAGATCCGATAACAGCTGCTGAAATAAACGAATTAATACTATCTATGCGTGATAAGCATAATACGTCTTCCATCATAATTACCCACGACATAAGCAGTGCGCGCGCAACATCAGATAGAGTTATTGCCTTGTTTGATGGTGTAAATAAACTGGAAGGCACATTTGATGAACTGAAAGCAAAAGAAGATAAAGAATTAGAACAATTTTTCAACTATTAAAAAAAAGTTATGGGTAACGAAGAATACGCTCGAAATATAAAATTAGGTTCCTTCGTCATTGGAGCAATCATTATCTTCCTGGGCACAATTTTCTACCTGGGTAGTCAGAATAATTATTTCAATAAAACCTTTATGATTTCGGCTATATTTAAAAATGTTGAAGGCTTGAAAGAGGGCGACAATGTTTGGCTTTCGGGCGTAAAGATT
>JAGPBO010000318.1 GCA_018063305.1 Cyclobacteriaceae bacterium | reverse complement strand
CTGAAACACTGAATTGGTAACTTTACCCCGATCTTATGCAGAAACTAAGTTTACATCAGAGTCTTCAACAAAAGCTATCTCCTCAGCAGATTCAGTTTATCAAATTGTTGCAGGTGCCTACAGCCGAGTTAGAAAACCGTATTGAGGAGGAGTTAGAAATTAATCCGGTCTTGGAAGAGGGTGCCGATGAGCAAGAAGAGGAAGAAGACAAAAATGATCCTTCCGATGAACCCACCGAAGAGAAAACAGAAACGATTTCCTCGCAAGAGGATATTGATATTAAGGATTACCTCCGCGATGACGACTATAATAGCTATAAAACACAAACGGATGGTGATGGCGATGATGATGACGATCGGGAGATGCCTATACCCATGGGTACATCGCTTCATGAAACCCTTACCACCCAGCTTGGGTTTCTGGGTCTTAACGATCGTGAGTTAACAATTGGTAAACAATTGATCGGCAGCATTGAGGGCGATGGTTACATCAGGCGCGATCTGGAGTCTATCGTGAATGATCTTGCCTTCTCTCAAAACCTTGATACTAATCTTGAAGAAGTTGAAATAATTCTGAAGCGTATCCAATCCTTCGATCCCGCTGGTATCGCTGCTCGTAATTTGCAAGAGTGTTTATTGTTGCAACTCGAACGCATGGATGATGGCCAGGATGTTGATGTACTTGTAGGTAAGCGCATCATTCAGGAATGCTACGAAGAGTTCACTAAAAAACATTACGCCAAGATCCTTAAAAAGCTGGATTTGGATGATGAGGAATATATTAAAGATGCCATTGAGTTAATCGTAAGGTTAAACCCCAAACCCGGTGGAGAATTGAATACGGGCATGGCTAAAAATCAATATGTAATCCCGGATTTTATTCTTTCCAACAACAATGGAAAACTGGAACTCGCTTTAAATTCGCGCAATGCTCCAGAGCTACGGATTAGCCGTTCGTATTCTGAAATGTTTAAAGCGTATGATAAAGGCGATAAGAAAGATAAAAAGTTAAAGGAAGCCGTTTCCTTTGTGAAGCAAAAACTGGATGCGGCCAAGTGGTTTATTGATGCAATCAAGCAGCGCCAGCATACGCTCTTGCGAACCATGCGTGCGATAGTAGATTTTCAATTTGATTATTTTTTGGAAGGCGATGAAACGAAACTGCGCCCCATGATTTTGAAAGACATAGCACTGATTATAAACATGGATATTTCTACGGTAAGTCGCGTGGCCAGCAGTAAAACCGTGCAAACCGACTTTGGTGTTTTTCCACTCAAATATTTTTTCTCTGAAGGAATTGCTACCGACTCGGGCGAAGAGGTGAGTAGCCGGGAGGTGAAGCAGATTATTAAAGATTTGATTGAAGTGGAGGATAAAAACAAACCTTTTTCAGACGATAAGCTGGAAGATTTGTTAAATGAAAAGGGATATAACATTGCGAGACGCACCGTGGCTAAATACAGAGAGCAACTAAACATTCCGGTGGCTCGTTTACGAAAGGAAATGCGGTGAGAATACTAGCTACTATTATTTCGATAATTTTTCATCCCTTGTTGCTCACCACCTACCTGGTAATGCTATTGGGTTATTACTTCCCATCGCTGTTGATGATCGCACCTGAGAACTTTAAAATAATTCTGGCTTTTGTTTTTTGCTTTACCTTCTTACTTCCAGCAGTAAACATGCTTATGTTTAAATTATTCGGTACCATATCCAGCTACACCCTGGAAACACGCAGAGAACGAATTATACCCTTTCTGGCTATTTCATTGATTTATGTGGTTACTACATTTTTGTTTTATAACAAGTTAAGGTTCTCTCAAAACTTTAATCATTTAATTTTATTAGTAACCGTGCTAGTGGTGGTGTCTGCAGCGCTTACTCTGCTTTACAAGGTCAGCGTTCATAGCTTGTCGGTATGGGGGGTTATTGGTATTATCCTTCCCCTAAATAAAGCGTTAGAACAAACTTATTTGCTTTGGCCTACGACCATCGCTTTAGTAATTGCCGGATTGGTTATGGCATCAAGGCTTTATTTAAATTCGCATACCCCGCGGCAAGTGTTGGTGGGTAGTTTGGTAGGTTTCTCAATTGGCTTTTTAGGTATCATCTTTTTATTTTAATGCCATGGACTTTCAATTTCTGAAATATGAAGTTGCCGCGGGAGTGGCAACTATTATGCTTAACCGACCTGAAGTTTATAATGCGTTAAATGATGGTATTACTTATGAGCTACAAGATGCTTTCAAAGCAGTGGGTAAAGATGAACAGGTACGCGTAGTTGTGCTGACAGGAGCCGGTAAAGCCTTTTGTTCCGGACAGGATTTGAAAGCCGTTGCCGGTGCGGAGAAGAGATCGTTCATGGAGTCACTTTCAAAACGATACAATCCGATTATCCGCTCCATGCGGTCTTTACCCAAGCCTATAATCTGCCGACTCAACGGTGTTGCTGCTGGCGCAGGATGTTCTTTTGCCCTGGCGTGCGATATGATCGTTGCCACTGAAGAGGCCACGTTAATTGAAGTGTTTATTAACATTGGGCTGGTACCCGATTCCGGATCTTCTTACTTTTTGCCGCGATTGGTGGGTATGGCCAAGGCTTTTGAATTGTGTGCCATGGGCAGTCGGATAAAAGCAAGTGAAGCGTTACAGTTAGGGCTTGTTAATCGGGTAACCACAGCCGATCAATTAGATGCGGTGGTTAAAGAATGCACAGATTATTTCGCACAGGCGCCTACCAAATCTATTGGTCTTATTAAAAAGATGCTGAATAAATCAAGCACCACCGGTTTAGATGACATGTTGGAGTATGAAATGTATTGTCAGGAGATTGCTGGAACCTCCAATGACTATAAGGAAGGAGTGACCGCTTTTCTTGAAAAGCGGAAACCCTTATTTAAAGGCTCGTAATTAAAATCCGTTTATCGAGATGCCGTATGTGAGGGTATTAAAGTCGGCTCCTAAAGGTCCTTTACCTTTCTCAAACATGTTGGAAAGATTGTAGAATGAAAACAGAGTAATACTTCCAACGCCTATTCGGGCATAAATTCCGTATCTAAGCCGATTAAGTCCAAGGGGTGATTTAT
>JAGPBO010000317.1 GCA_018063305.1 Cyclobacteriaceae bacterium | reverse complement strand
CCATTATCTTCTCCAATTAAATCTCCCGATATTCTTAATATCAAAGAGTTACCTTTTATTTCCTGCCCAAAGTTCATGGTTTTCTATTTTCACAGTTCTTTTTAGTACATGTTGCATACAAAATCAATGAGTGATGAAGTACATTGAACTGCATCAATTCCTGCACGGTATTTTGAATAGTTTGAATGCGCGGATCGCAAAACTCAATTACTTTATTACAATCGGTACAAATCAAATGATCGTGTTGCTTGTACCCAAACGATTTTTCGTACTGAGCCTGGTTCTTTCCAAACTGATGTTTGCTAACCAGTTCGCATTCAACTAACAAGTCTAAGGTATTATAAACTGTTGCTCTGCTCACCCGGTAATTTTTGTTTTTCATATTGATGTAAAGCGATTCTACATCAAAATGTCCATTCAAAGAATAGATTTCTTCCAAAATAGCATAACGCTCAGGAGTTTTGCGAAGCTCCTTTTCTTCCAAATAGCGAGTAAAGATTTGCTTTACCTCCTCAAATACCTTCTGATTTAATGCCATGTGTATGAACCGTGGCAAATATACTGTTTCGCATGCAGGTTGAGTAATTATTCGGTTGAATAAACCGGCCCTGTGTTTCTTGAATCAAACCTTGCTACCTCAACCACACCCTCAACCTTTTCTAATTTTTTAATCAGCATTTCGAGATGGCGGGTGTCGTTTACATAAAGCATAATTTCGCCATTGAATATACCTTGATCGGATTTAAAAGAAAGGGAACTCATATTCACTTTCAACTCTTCAGAAATTACCCTTGAAACATCGTTTATCAACCCAACACGGTCGGTGCCCACTACTTTAAGCCCTGTTAAGAATGCTACTTCGTGTTGAGAAGTCCATTTGGCTTTTATAACCCGATTGCCATGATTTGCCAACAACTCGGTAGCGTTAGGGCATGTAGTCCGATGAATTTTTATTCCTTCATTCACGGTTACAAAACCAAACACGTCATCTCCTGGAATGGGCGTGCAACATTTTGCCAACTTATATTCCACCACATCCATATCTTCCCCAATCAGCAAAGTATCTTCATGCCGACCTTTCGCTCTATTTATTTCCTGTTCAATCGTTTTAACATCAGGAACTTCCGAATGTGGTTTTGTTTTAAGTGGCGAAGACGGTTTAAATTCCTTAAAGCGTTTTAAATCATTGACGGTTATTAATCCTTTGCCAACTCTAAAATGTAATTCGAATTGTGAAGGGACATTAAAATAAGCGCGCATTTGTTCAAACACCCGGCTATTACCATCAATCTTAAGTTGTTTAAGCTTTCTGGTTAAAATCTCCTTCCCCTCATCCACCTGGTAGCGCTTATTCTCTTTAAGTAATTCCTTTACTTTTGATTTCGCTTTAGGGCTAATAACAAACCGTAACCAATCTTCATTTGGCTTCTGTTTGGAAGATGTAAGTATCTCAATCTGATCGCCATTCTTTAGTAAATGATTTATCGGAACCAGTTTTTGATTGACTTTTGCTCCAATACATTTAGCGCCAATATCTGTATGAATATCGAAAGCAAAATCAAGTGCTGTGGCCCCGTTCGGAAGCGTTTTCAATTCGCCTTTTGGGGTAAATACAAAAACTTCTTCATTAAACAGGTTACCCCTAAAATCATCGACAAACTCAAGTGCTGATAAGTCCTGCTTTTCCAGCAGATCGCGTACTCTTACCAACCATTTCTCCAGGTTTGATTCGTGGTTAGAAATACTGTCTTTGTATTTCCAATGAGCCGCGTATCCCTTTTCGGCAATTTCATCCATACGCCTGGTCCGTATCTGAACTTCCACCCATTGTCCATTTTTAGCCATCACCGTGGTATGCAACGATTCATAGCCATTGCCCTTGGGGGTGCTGATCCAATCGCGAAGCCGGTCTGGATTTGGCGTATAGTAGTCGGTAACAATTGAATACACCTGCCAACAAAAAGATTTTTCCTGCTCAATGGGTGTATCCAGTATTACGCGTATGGCAAATAAATCATATACCTCCTCGAAAGGGATATTCTGTTTCTTCATTTTACTATAAATGGAGAAGATCGATTTAGGCCGGCTTTTTATTTCATATTCAATATTCAGTTTATCTACTTCATCCTTAAGGGGCTGCACAAATTGTTTTATGAATTTGTTGCGAGATGCTCTGCTCTCATCTATTTTATTGGCGATTTCGTAATACACAGACTCCTCTGTAAACCTGAGATATAAGTCTTCCAATTCCGTTTTTATTGCATTAAGCCCCAGGCGATGAGCCAATGGTGCATACAAATAGATTGTTTCTGAAGAAATCCGAAGTTGCTTGTTTCTGGGCATGCTTTCCAGCGTGCGCATATTATGAAGTCGGTCTGCTAATTTTATGAGAATCACCCTAACATCCTCGGAAAGAGTAAAAAGCATCTTTCTGAAATTCTCTGCCTGGGCCGAAGAACCATACTCAAACGCACCTTTTATTTTTGTTAGGCCGTCTACAATTTTCGTTGTCTTCTTCCCGAAAATACGTTCAATATCAATCAGTTGAATGTCCGTATCTTCAACGACATCGTGCAGCAACGCGGCAATTATAGAGGTGGTACCTAAGCCAATTTCCTGTACGCAGATTTCGGCCACAGATAAGGGATGGAAAATATATGGCTCGCCTGATTTTCTGCGCATATCTTTGTGCGCTTCCATAGCCATAGTAAATGCTCGCTTAATGAGTTTGGCATCGCCTTCATTCAGAACGGGTTTTGCCTGCCGCAGTAACCTGCGATATCGGGCAATTATCTCTCTTTTCTCTTCAACAGCATCAATTACCACAACCCATATTCATTTTAAACCGATTTTTATATCCAGCCTTTAATCATAACGAATAATCCCTAAATTTGCACTCCCTTTGATAAAAAAGGCCGATTTTTTAATTCAAAGGGAATCTGCGGATGTGGCGTAATTGGCAGCCGCGCCAGACTTAGGATCTGGTGCCGCAAGGCGTGGGGGTTCGAGTCCCTTCATCCGCACACAAACTGAACCCTCTGGTTGGTAATACTTGACCGGAGGGTTCATTACTTCTTACCAAACC
>JAGPBO010000126.1 GCA_018063305.1 Cyclobacteriaceae bacterium | reverse complement strand
GAATTCATCAGGCCGTGTTTGCTTGCACGGTTCGAAATATTTCTACAATCCATTACTTACATCGATCCGATGAAGGGGCCGCACGTTTAATTTCTTTTGTGAAGGAGTATTTTCCAAATGTCTCAATGGTTGCCAGTTATTCTGCGGAAGAATTATTGAGCAAGACAAATGCGGTGATAGCTGCTACAACTTCGCCAGAGCCCGTGCTACCCGATGATGAGCGCTTATTAAAAAACAAATGCATGATTAGTATTGGCTCTTACAAACCTACCATGCAGGAATTGCCTGATGCGGCCTTCCGTTTGGCCGGTAAACTATTTATTGATTCAGAGTTTGCGCGTGTAGAAACAGGCGATTGTATAAATCCTGTAAAGAAAAATATTTTGAAGGAGACCGATTTATACACGCTCGGAAAACTGATTACAAAAGAACAACGTGTTGATGTGCATGGCAACACCGCCTACAAATCGGCAGGCATGGCTGTGTACGATTTGTTTGTAGCACAGGCGATGTATGAAAAGGCAATGCAATTGGGCAAAGGGGAGCAGGTAGAATTTTAGAGAGAATTGCTCAAGTAATTTCTTTCAAATTGTTCCACGACTTATCTCAAAATTAATCTAAACTCAAAAAAGAATGTCGTTAGATGAAATACAAATCCATTTACCTTATTAACTCATTATAATACTGACACACTTCATTCATCACGCATTCCGTGCATTTGGGATTAGTTGGACGGCAGATTTCTCTCCCCAGAAATGAAATAGCCATCCCTGCTTCGCCCCAATCTTTGACATCCAGTACTTCCATCATTTGCTTCTCCAATTTCTTGGGATCTGTTCCCGTAGCCAGCCCCAGGCGAGGTGCCACCCGCACAACATGCAGATCCACAATTATTCCTTCAGCTTTTACACCTAGTTCGCGCATAATTACATTCGCGGACTTCCGACCAATACCAGGCAAAGCAATTAATTCGTTCAACGTAGTTGGAATATTTTTATCCTCCTTAAGTTGTGTGGCTATATCAATAAGCCACGTCATTTTTTTTCTTGAATTCATGATCTTACTTACAAAGGGGTAAAGCGATTCAGCATCTGCTTTGCTTAAGGCCGCCATATCGGGATAGGCGTTAAATAGTTCGGGGGCAATTTTGTTGATGTTCCGGTCAGAATCCTGTGCTGACAAAACTACCATCACCAATAACTCATACGGATTGTGATGATGATCCAGTGGATGCTGTTTGCCTTTATATTTTCTAATGAGAGGTTGTAAGGCTTGCTGCCAATTGATTGCTGCCATAGTGCTAATGAAATTGTTTTAACAAGTTAAGAATTATTTTAAAGTAATTGCTACGGATGTACTTCAGCTTTGATTCTGTAATCTAATACAGATTTTAGTATCTTTAATAAATGTCATCCCTCATCCGCGGGTTTTAAATACTACATTCTGGTATGCATCATGGATTAGTCATCTGTATTTTCCTAATTGCCCAGATGGGGCTCTCCCAAACGGTAGCAACTCAATCTTTGGATACTGTTCCTTTATTTCCGGAAATTCAAATAAACATTTCTGCGAATCAGTTTAATAAATTAAAAAGCGCCCAAGGAGTAAAACTTGAGCTCAAGGATGCGCAAATGATCCTCAATGAGGATACGGCCAAAGTTGATAACATTCATATCCGAGGTAACAATTCGCTCAACTTCAAACGGAAATCATTTTCTGTAGACCTCGATAAGTCAGTAGTTATCCGTACCGCTCAGGGAAAAACGCATGTTAAAAAATTTCTTCTTCTTAGCCTTATCATGGATAAGAATTTATGGCATAGTCGATGGGCCTTTTTGATGATGAACGAATTATCGCTCTTCCCCCTGTTCAATTCGTTTTGTACCGTGTCTGTGAACAACGAACCTCAAGGTATCTACCTCCTCGTAGAAAAACCGCATCAGGCAACTACCCGCCTGAAGAGTACTTATATGGTAAGGCGTGGGCTGGATCATAAAATTGATACGGAATACGATGACACTAATTCAAAAGAGCAGGCTAAGCTATATCGAAAGCAATATTATAGTTTATATAATACGGCTAATCTTCACGGTGATTCCTTGCTTAGTCATTTAAATAAATCAATTAATCTCCATAGTTATTTTTCCTGGATTGGGTTCAATTACCTGACCATGAATGGGGATTATTCCGATGAACTGTTTTTATACATTAATCCATCCACCGGATTATACGAAGCAATAGGTTGGGATTATGATGACCTTTTTAGAATGTCACCGCATGAAGGACAAGAAGTAAGAAAGGCTCAATTCGGTGAGAAGATGATATTCTCTCTAGAGGATTCATTTGACCGAATGATAGCTGCCGATCCTGTTGTCTATTCAAGTTATCTTAAAAGTTTAAAGAATGTTTTAACTATCTGCGACTCAACGTTGATTACCACCACTTCGCAGCGAGTTCTAAATGAACTAGATCACTTAAATAAGAACGAAGCTCAACGCAAAGCAACCCTCTACATCGACAAGGAAGAATTCGATATTGACAAAACTCATAAGGATATAAAAGAATCAATGAGTTTTTTACTTACCCGGAGACGAGTCGCCCTAAAAAAGCTGTCGATTGATTAATGCCTGCACCAGGCATAGACGTTAAAGGCATTGCTAACCATAGACAGGGCAGTTGCAAATAATTCACTACCTTTAATAAGCGTCATCTCTTTTCCGGCTTCGAATATGACACCTTTAACAATTTACTAAATTCGTAGTATGTCAATCCTACCTGGATTTGAATATGACATCTTCATCTCCTACCGCCACAACGATAACCGCTCTGGTTGGGTAACGGAGTTTGTAAAAGCTTTGCATGAAGAATTGGCAGCCACCATCAAAGAACCCGTTTCTGTTTACTTTGACTCCAATCCTCACGATGGATTATTGGAGACGCACAACGTGGACAAAAGCCTGGAGGGAAAATTGAAGTGCCTCATCTTCATCCCTATTATTTCCCAAACCTATTGCGATCCTAAAGCCTTTGCGTGGCAGCATGAGTTTGTTGCCTTCAACAAACTCGCACAAGAAGACGAATTGGGAAGAGATATTAAACTTAGCAATGGAAATGTGGCGAGTAGAATTCTTCCGATTAAAATTCATAAACTGGATAAGCTTGATCACCAGACAATAGAACAGGAGTTAGTGGGTCCACTTCGGGCGATCGAATTTATTTTTGCCGAGGCCGGAGTTAACCGACCGCTTAAGCTCAAGGATCTTAGAAAAGAAAATCAACTAAATATTGACTATGAAGGCCAACTTAACAAGTTGGCCAATGCCGTTAAAGAATTTATATACGCATTCAAGGGCCTTTCGCTTTCGTATGCAAAGGTACCGAATAATGACATTCAACCTGATAATGATGGGAAAGCTATTATCGTTCTTCCCTTCGTTAATATCAGCAATGATGAAGAACAGGAATACTTCAGCGATGGCCTGACCGAAGAACTTATCACCGAGTTGTCGAAGTTGAATAGTTTATTGGTTATATCGCGTAGTTCTGCGATGACATTTAAGAATTCTTCTAAAAAGATCAAGGAAATAGCTGGAGAAGTGAAGGTGCGGTACGTACTCGAAGGTAGCGTAAGGAAAGCTGGCAATAATTTAAGAATTACGGCACAACTAATTGACACAAAAACAGACACTCACTTATGGGCAGATAATTTTAATGGAGTCTTGGAAGATGTCTTTGACATTCAGGAAAAAGTAAGTCGTGCCATTGTTAAAGAATTAGAAGTAAAAATAAGCAACTACGAGAGTGAGGTGTTTACGCAAAGACCAATCAATAGTGGCGTTGCCTTTGACTACTATTTACGCGCCAGAAGAGAGTTGCTTGGATGGAACGAAGCAGCATTCAGAAGAGCCCTAAAGCTTTTACAAAACGCATTAGATATTGTTGGCCCCAACGCAGTTCTCTATGCAGGCATGGCTTATGTTTATTGGAATTTTGGAAATATCGGTCTAAAGCCTGAAGAGTCGAGCAACCTGACTGAAGAGTATATTAAAAAGGCGCGCACTATTGATCCCGAAAGTCCTGAGGCAAATCTAGTACTTGGACTTGTCTCCCAATCTTTTCACGGCCAACCTAAATTGGCAAATCAGCATTTTAGAAAAGTACTTAAATGGAAACCTAACGACTTTGATGCCATTATGTGGATTTTCGTTTCATACTTCACGTTTGGTAAGGTAGATAAGGCCATACAGCTTTCACGAAAAATGGTGCAAATTGATCCCCTGGCAGCTATCAGTCTTTGTTCCCCAGGTATAATTGAGATGTACAGAGGAAACTACGATGACAGTTTACCCTATTTAGTAAAGGCTTGCCAAATGGAACCCGAAAATACCTTTTTCAGTCTATTCTATTCCATGGCGTTGGCCTGTAGCGGCCAAGAGAATACAGCGCTAGATTTTATAAGGCAAAACCCGCTCAGATCTCAACAAGGCTCTATGGGCCAAACTTTTGTGCTCTTTGAAAGAATTCTTGAAAAGGATCGTGACATAAATGATTACCTAACTCCTGAGATTGAATTGTATAAACGGGATTTTCAACTTTCACATATATTGGCTCAGATGTTCAGTTTAGGTGGAATGAAGGAACAAACATACGAATGGCTCGAAAGTGCAATCAGCCGAGGATTCTGTAACTATCCCTTACTTTCCAATAGAGATCCAATTAATAAGCTTTTGAAAGGTGAGGCGAGATTTGAAAGTCTTTTAACTAAGATGAAAGTTATGTGGGACGAGTTTGAATGAACATCTAATTCAAAACTATATTTTCCTTTAACTCTTCATCCCACCAAATCCTGTTAAAGCCCGCATCGCTAACAGCAGACTAAGGAGTGTAAGTATACCAGCCATTACCATAGGCGCCCCAGGAAAATAATACGGATTAGAGGATCCCGTAAAGGCTCTGAATAATTGCGCCATCAACAGCGGACCAATAATAGACGTAACACTCATCAGGCTCGTTAAGGCACCTTGCAACTCCCCTTGAGAATTGGGTGGAATCTGACCCGAAATTATTCCTTGCAAAGCCGGCCCAGCAATTCCGCCAAGACAATAGGGAATCAGAAAGGCAAACATCATCCAGCTTTCGGTAGCAATAGCAAAAAGAAAAAATCCTAAACTATAAAGTGCTAACCCTATGTAAAGAGAATTCTTCTGCCCCCAGGCGGGAATAATAATTCTTATTAAGCCTCCTTGAACGATGGCAATTAAAAGTCCAACGGCTGCCAACGAAATTCCAATCATAGCCGGGCCCCAACCAAACTTTTCCATGGTGTAGTACGACCAATTGCTTTGTACGGCATGGGCAGCAATATAAATGAGCATTAAGGAAGCAACGAGACCAAGTACTACCGGGTAACGCTTTAAGTTTAACAGCGACCCAATTGGGTTGGCACGCTTCCAATCAAAGGCTCTTCTGTTTTCTGTTTTTAACGATTCGGGTAAAACAAAATATCCATACAACCAATTTAGCAGACTAAGTCCTGCGGCTGCCATAAAGGGAACGCGCGAACCAAACGCACCCAGCAAGCCTCCGATAGCGGGCCCAATGATAAAACCTAAGCCAAAGGCAGCACCCATCATTCCAAAATTCTGACCGCGTTTTTCGGGTGTGCTGATGTCAGCGATGTAAGCAGCGGCTGTGGTGAAGCTGGCGCCAAACGCACCGGCAATTATTCTGCCTACAAATAACCAACCGATAGTAGGCGCTAAGGCGAGAAAAATATAATCCAATCCAAACCCAAAAAGTGAACCTAATAAAATAAGTCTCCGGCCATACCGATCGCTCAACCCGCCTAGAATAGGAGCGAACAAAAATTGAACGATGGCAAACGCAAATAACAACCAACCCCCAATGCTAGCCGCTTCACTGGTAGTGCCGTGGGTAAGTTCAATGATAAGGTTAGGAAGAACGGGTATGATGATGCCAAAACCGATGGTATCAATGAGTATGGTAACAAAAATAAATCCGATGGCTGCCTGTCTTCCTGAGCTCATTTTTTTAAAAAGAATCTGAAAGATAATCCAAAAAAATTTGTCTCAAAGTCAACTTAGGATGTCAGCCTGAGTTCATCGGAGGCTACTAGGTTTCGACAACCCGATAGCTATCGGGTCAACCTGACAGGTGCATTTTTAAACTTCCTTAAAGGAAATTTTATGACTCAGATCTGACAACAGATTTAATTTAGCTAAAAACCTATCATGCATCGCTAACTTTACTTCAAGCTTAATCTCACAATCTTCCGCATAGTTTTGACTCAATACCTTAAGGTCATACTCCTTAATTAAGCGCATAACTTCTGCATTTTCGTTATACGAGAAACTGAGTTCAACAGTTTGCGTCACATCTCGTTCAACAATTGTTGCATTATGTAATGCCGCTTCCGCGGATGTCTTATAGGCTTGAATTAAACCACCAACGCCTAGTTTAGTACCGCCATAATAGCGCACAACAACTACCAATACGTTGGTAAGATTTTTAGATCGGATTTGTCCAAGAATAGGATCGCCAGCCGAATGATTAGGTTCACCATCATCAACGGCACGAAAACGGGACTTATCGGCTCCGAGTATCCAGGCAAAACAATGATGGGTGGCATCAAAATATTTTTTCTTTAATCCTTCTATTCTGGTCTTAATATCATCTTCTGAGCTAACCGGGAAGGAAAAAGCTAAAAATTTGCTTCCTGATTCTTTATAAGAGCCCTCCGAGGGAGATTGAATAGTAAGAAAAGAAAATGCTGCCATGTGTAACGCCCGAGCAATTTTTTACGTCCTAAAGAAAGAAATTAGTAATCAGATAAAAAATCTTTACCTGTGAGGCAACCTATCCGCATCAGGTCTGTCCTTGAACCGTTAACTATATTATTTATGAAAAAATTAATAACCACTTCGTTAGCCTTGATTTTTGCATTCAGCCTGGTTTGGGCGCAAAATAAGGAAACCCGCAATGTCGATATCTTTACAAAAATTGCTTTTCGGGTACCTGGCAAACTTTACATTAAGCAAGGGCCCACTCAAAAAGTTGAATTGCAAGGCGATAAAGATGTACTCTCAAAAATTGAAACGGAAGTAAATGGTGGGCGTCTCAGTATAGGCCGCGAGGAAAGGAATTGGGGTATGTGGGATCGGGATGATAATAAAATTACCGTGTACATAACCGTAAAAGATATTGAAGGTATTAGCGTAAGTGGGTCAGGTGATGCAATAAGTGAGGGCGTATTGAAAACCGGAGATCTTGAATTAAATGTGAGCGGCTCGGGCAATCTTGAAGTTGAAGTCAATGCCACGGGTGAAATGGAAGCCAATGTATCTGGCTCAGGAAACATTGATGTAAAAGGAAGTTGCCAGGCGTTTGAAAGCAAAGTGAGTGGATCGGGCAATGTTAAATTTGCCGCAACGATAACCGAACGTGCGGATGTTAACGTTTCGGGTTCTGGTAAAATAATGGCCAGTGGAACAGCGCGTGAAATTAAAGCAACCATCAGTGGGTCGGGCGAAGTGCGCGCTGCCAACTTAGAAGTAGAAAAATGCGAAGTCCGTATTTCCGGTTCGGGTGATGTGGAGATCAACGTTAAGTCAGAGTTGGAAGCAAACATCTCAGGCAGCGGAAGCGTAACCTACAAAGGCAATCCAAGCCGAGTGAATAGTCACTCGAGCGGAAGTGGAAAGGTTAGGAAGATGTAATATTGGAAGTACGTCCCGATAGCTATCGGGATAGAAGTACGTCCCGATAGCTATCGGGATAAAAAAAGCAGTTCAGATTTTCTGAGCTGCTTTTTTATTTATTGTGTGCCAGCACGCCCTCCACAATTAAATACTGAGCGAGAATGTAAGTAGCCATAATGCACAATGATGCCATGGGAACAGGCTGTAGAAATTTATTGATCGCTAGCAAAGAATCCGAGATCATAAAACAGATGGCTCCACAAAAAATAAGTGCAAAACTTTTGGTTGTTGTATAGCCAAAACGAAACAGCGCTTGCAAAGCCATAACGGTTATGACCAAAGCATAAAGCATAACCGGTATTCGTAAGCCACCCAACGTTGGATATAACACAACGACCAAACCGGTTCCGGCCAATAGTATGGGTAATGAAAATCTGATTTTCTGTGGCCCTAACAAAGGGTTGGTGGCCTCATTAAATCGAAGTCGTTGGTAACAGAGAATATATAAAACGTGTCCAGTCAAGAATGAACCCAGGCCAGCCATAAAGAATAGTTCGTGCTTGTAATCAAACATAAGAAACACATCGCCCAACCAACAAAATGCTAATGCCACAAGAAACAAGGAACTTCGGTTTGGTGTACTTACCACATAATAACCCGCCAATGCGATCATGATCAAAGGCTTAGCAATAAGAGTTAACTCAGTAATGTGATAGAAAACTGAAATTAGTTCAGCAATACTTACCAGGATAAAAAAGTAAAGCAAATATTTTTTCATGACTTAACCATTCGGGGCCTTACAAGCAAGTAAACAAAAGCAAGTGCGCCTAGCAACCCACTAATTAAAAATGTAATAAAAAACCTGTCTGGGTTATTTGCATAAAGTAAGCCCGAAAAAAAAGCACCTAACCCAATACCCAACTCCATAAAAATATATAACGATGCAATACCACGACCTTTAAACTCATTGTGGCTTAAGTCCGTTGCCCAGGCAAGTAACGTTGGCGATGTGGAGCCCTGAGCAAATCCGTATAAAGTAACGCCTACTATTAATTGAAACGATGTCGTGGCTGTTCCAACAACAATCATGGATAACAGAATACCAAAAGTACTTATTTTCAAAACCGGTACTCGCCCATATCGGTCGGATGCTTTGCCTGCTAGTAAACGAATTATCAAAGAGGCGATAGTTAAAAAAGTAAATAAAAGTCCTTTATTCTTAATACCAACAAATTGACCGAAGTCTGGCATTAAGGTAAAAACAGCACCGTATGAAAAAGCATAAAGTACCATAACCAAACACGGAGCCAAAACCATTGGCTCAAAAAAGTCTGCGCGTTTCACTTTTAGGTAGGCAAATGAAAATTTTGTTTTATTCTTAAGAGTCTCGCGTGTAGTTAAAAGAATTGCGATCGAAACTAATGCAAGGAATGATGAACAATAAAACATAGCATCCAAACCAAATTGATTGGCAACCAAACCTCCTAGCGCAGGGCCACCTGCCATACCTATGGCTGTTGCCGTTCCTAACAACCCCATTGCTTCCCCTCTTCGGTGAGTTGGAACTATGTCTGCAATATAGGCTGCGATGCCGGTAGGTGTAAAGCCAGTTGAAAACCCATGAACAAGTCGTAGCAAGAAAAAACCAGTAAGAGAAATAACAAGTGGATAAAGCAGGCTGCAAACAAAACAGACAACAGCCCCAAAAATAATAACCGGTACTCTTCCGATTTTATCGGCCAACTTCCCACTAAACGGCCTGGAGATCATTGCCGTGATTGTGAATAATGAAATGATTAAGCCCTTATAATCCGCACCTCCAAGTTGCGTTAGGTATTCCGGCAATTCCGGAATGATCATATTAAAGCTCGCAAAAAATAATAGTGCGCTAAGACAGAGGAGCCAGAAGGAAGAATTATAAACGCTTGGCTGTTTATTCAAAGTTGAATTATGATTGTTTGGTTGCTGATTCTTGATCCTCGAGCAAATAAGCTTTTATAAAATCATCCAAATCGCCATCCAATACACTTTGCGCATCATGGCTCTCAATACCTGTACGGGCATCTTTCACCAACTTGTATGGATGCAATACATAGTTTCTTATTTGCGATCCAAAGTCTATTCTCATTTTACCCGCTTCTACTTTATCGCGCGCTGCATTACGCCTCTCCATTTCCTGTTGATAAAGTTTTGATTTGAGCATTTGCATGGCCCGCTCGCGGTTTGCATGTTGCGACCGTTCAACCTGACATACGATTACAATACCGGATGGTTTGTGCGTTAGTTGAACTTTGGTCTCCACTTTATTTACATTCTGTCCTCCAGCTCCGCCCGAGCGAGATGTTTGTATTTCTACGTCAGCCGGATTTACATCGATCTGAATGGTATCGTCAACTTTGGGGTAAACAAAAATAGAAGCAAACGAGGTGTGTCTTCGTTGATTAGAATCAAATGGTGAAATACGAACGAGGCGATGAACCCCAATCTCAGATTTTAATTTGCCGTAAGCGAATGGCCCTTCGATTTCTAACGTAGCCGATTTAATACCGGCAACTTCGCCTGCCTGATAATCTATTTGAGAAACTTTGTAGCCACTCTTCTCGCCCCACATAATGTACATGCGGTTTAACATATTGGCCCAATCGTTACTTTCTGTTCCTCCCGCACCTGGATTGATTTCAATTACTGCGCTGAGTTGATCTTCTTCTTTGCTCAACATTTTTTTGAACTCAAGCTCTTCAATGGCTTTCGCTGTCTTATAAAAATCCTTGTCTAATTCCTCCTCACTCACATCACCTGCCTCATGAAATTCATTGAGCACACCCAAATCATCCAGCAGTTTACTTACTTGATTAAAAGCATCGGTCCACACTTTTTTAGTGCGAATGTTTTTTAGAATTACTTCTGCTTCTTTGGGTTTGTTCCAGAAATCGGCCTGATGGGTGATTCTTTCTTCGTCTTCGATTTCTACAATCTTACGGTCGTAGTCAAAGATACCGCCTGAGGGCGGCA
>JAGPBO010000125.1 GCA_018063305.1 Cyclobacteriaceae bacterium | reverse complement strand
GGTGGGGTAGTTTCAATAAACTGAAATTTCCATTCCATGAATACAATTCAATGTTCATTCAATTGTAAAAGAGTATCGGTAAGGGTGCAGGTTGGTTCTCAACCTAAGCGGGTCTATCAAAAATTTTATTGGCAATTTTTAAAGCGTCTTTTTCAGCACGAGGCATTCGCTGACTTAATACCCTTGGCCTATAGAAACTAATTACCTATTGCATAACCCCAAACCAATGAAACTCATCAAATTTATTTCAATCCCAATCATACTTGTTGTGATGGTATTTATCTGGCAAGGCTGCCATGATTCCAAACTTCATTTCTCGGGTAGGGTAGTAGACAAAAGAGGAAATGGCCTTACGGGTGTCCAGATTAAAGTTGGAGAGGCCGAAGAAAGAACAAAGGAGGGTGGAAAATTCGAAATATATGTAGCAAGGTCTGAGCGGTATGTCCTTAATGCTTCATTGCTAAATTTTGGCCACGTCTCTAAGATTTATACTGACACTTCCTCACATGTCTTAATTACAATGGCGAAAGCTACTGTAGTTAGAGGACGACCTAATCAAGAAATAGTGGTTCAGGACATGCATCCAGACATGACCTCAATTGCCCCAAGAATTACGAGCCCGTTGGACACTATTCCTTTTGTTTACAATGAAAAAGGAGAGCTTATAGGTTTTACAAGACCGCCATCGCTTCGTAATGCTCAGAAGGCAATCGCTGACTATCAACCACCCGTTCTTGGAGCTCGAATAGAAATTCCTGCTGGGTCTTTAGTGTTTGAGGGTTCAGAGCGTCAGCCGGATGGCGAAATGGACATTTCATTGAATACAGTTGATATCTATTCATCGGACGGCATGCCAGGTGACTACACTGTGGACTTAGGAAAAGGAAAAGAAGTGGGTTATATGATTCCGTTCGGTGCAGCAAATATAGAAGCATATTACAACGGACAATCGCTGCAATTAGGTCCTAATCGAAAAGCAAAATTAATAATCCCGGTTGACACGCTAGCTATTATTGCCAAGGATATGCTTCCTGCCGAAATTCCTTTACTGCTTTACGACAGGATAACAGGACTTTGGAAGATTGATGGGGCCGCTCAATTGAACACGGATAAGACTGCCTACTCGACAGAGATAACTCATTTTTCAACGTACAATATGGACCTTTTCAAGACAGACCCATCCTGCATACAAATATGTAAGGAATTGCAGGCAGGTTCAACGTTAACAATTACAGCTACTGATGGTACAAAGATAGTTACTCGAACCATGCCAACTGATACAGATGTCTGTGCATCTGGTCGGTGTATCGTTTTCGGATCAACCGGAATTGAAACATCGGGTGTAATTAATATGCCAAACAACACCAATGCGGAATTTACGGTAACTAATGGCGGCACAGTAGCAACTTATATAATCAATTCAGGTTCTCGGCCTGCTGGTTCTCCATCAGTTTATCAACAGTGTGATTTTAATGCCTGTGCTGGTCCCTTTTACATAACAGACAACAAATGCTGGGAAATTAAAGATGCCGCACCTCCGCACAATGTTACTGGAATGAATGCACCCGTGATGACATTTACATTGGGTGCAACAGACTTTACATGGATTTTCGTTGAGAGCACTTCGGGGGGCACAATAACTAACTCTAATAACTATTATGAGATAGAATATCAAACATTCAGTGGTAGTTTCACCGGTGCCCTTGGCGCTTGGAATAAAGTAACATTTGGTGGAGGTAGTTCCGAACATTTTCCAATTGGAGGCACCGCCAGCAGCGAATGGAAATTCAGCACTCCAGGCGATAATCCGGGCATCAATCCGACCGATGTCATGTTGTTTCGTGTCAACGTATTTATTAATCCAGGAGAAGAACCCGGAAGTAGCACAACTGTTCATCCGACCATTAAAGGCGTAATAGCTATCAGGAATTTCAATTCGTTGTCGGTAGGAGATAAATCCAATTTGCTTACTGAAGTTAATGCGGAGGAAGGCCCAGACTGTCCGATTATTATTAATTAGTGATTTGAATGAAGAACCTTCTTACAATCATTTTATCGTTTGTATTTTTTCCTGACAATTATTTCTGTCTAAATAGTCCATCAACGGAGTTGCAAGGCTTACAGGCAAATGAGTATGGGAACATTCATAAAATTCAAGAAGGGATCAATGTTACTAACTCAGGATATGAGGCTCAATTCCTGATTGATAAGATTCGGTTTACTCCAACTACAAATGCTCCATCATTTGAGTGGTCTCTCGTAGGAGCCGATAAGGTTCAGCCTCATGTTGTTCATGGGAAAATTATATATTCTAGAAAGGATTATACAGAGGAGTATATTCTGAGCTCGAGGACAATTGAACAACAATTTGTAGTTCAGAATCTTCCAGGTAATGACGGCCCTTTGGTGATTCGTGGGTCTATCACTAGCAAAGGAGAGTTTGCAACTGAAGAAAAAAGATGGGCTTGGAGAAATGAGTATGGTGCAGTCACGCTATCCGATGTTTTTGCCTATGATGCTAATCACAAAGAAGTGCCTGCTCACATGGAAGTAAGTTCCACGGGTACAAAAATTGAAATTAAGAGAAAAGATTTATTGCAAGCAGTATTTCCGGTAACAATAGATCCTGAGCTAGGTTCTGACTTTCGCATTAGTACATTTGGGGGTAACGGTAACCTTGCCTATCTCACCTTCAATTCTTCCATCACTTATAGTGTATCGACCAATAAGTACCTTACTGTTTGGTCTGGAAGGAACAATAACGAATTTGAGATATATGGTCAGTTAATGGATGGTACGACTGGAAGTCCATCTGGGTCGACAATTACAATTAGTAATATGGGCCCTTTGGGGGATGTGAATTATGCCGCCCTTCAACCTGATGTAGCCTCTTCAGGGTCAGAGTTCTTAGTTGTTTGGAGTGCTGATGATAATACTTCTCCATTGGTTGACAATGAGTTTGAAATTTACGGGCAGCGAGTCAATGCTTCTTCAGGTGCACTTATTGGAAGCCGGGTACGTATTAGCGACATGGGCCCCGATGGCGATGCAAATTACGATGCGACTGCGCCTTCAATAGTCTATAATGAAACAAATAGCGAATACCTTGTAGCCTGGCAGGGTGATGATAACACAGGGTCTTTAGTTAATGATGAATTTGAAATTTATGTGCAGCGACTTTCTTCCACGGGCGATGGAACTGCTTTTGTAAATGATTTTAGAATTAGTGATATGGGCCTTGATGGAAATGTTGCTTTCCAGGCATTTACACCCGACATCGCATGGAACAGTACGAATAACCAATATATGGTTGTATGGCGTGGGGATGATTCACTCTCACCACTGGTGAATGATGAGTACGAAATTTTTGCTCAACTGCTAACGAGTTCTGCAACGGCAACAGGTTCAAATGATCTTCGGTTAAGTTTCATGGGACCAAATGGAAATGTTCTCTATGGAGCAGATGAGCCGAGTATTGCATACAACAGCATAGATAATAATTTTTTTGTAGCCTGGACTTCTGACAACAATACTGGAGGAGTCATTGATGACGAGCTTGAAATTTATGGCATTCCTCTATCGAATACCGGGACAATTGGCACAATGGTCCGTGTTAGCGATATGGGGCCAGATGGTATTACTAATTACGCGGCATTGGGTCCATCGGTACAACATGATTCAAATCTTAATCAATTTCTGGTTGTTTGGCAAGGTGATGATAATGTGGCAACTATAGACAATGAGTATGAAATTTTTGGGCAACTAATTTCAGGAGCAGGTGCCGAAGTTTCAAGTGATATTCGCTTGTCATCTGTCGGTGGCTCGGGAAATACTACTTATCAGGCGCAAAGCCCCTCTATTGTTTATAATAATACTCAACGTGAGTTTATGATCACTTGGCATGGTGACAACAATATCATTGGAGGAATGGTGGACAATGAATTTGAAATTTGGGGCCAGCGGTTTGCTGAAGCTAGTGTTGAGCCAGCCGCCCAACCAACAGCACCAGTTTTTTCTCCGCCCACGTCCTCTTCATTCAACGTTTCCTTCACGGCTGCTACGGGTTCACCGGATGGTTATATTGTACTTCGCAAAGCGGGCTCATCGCCTACCGATGTGCCTGTTGATCAGACGGTCTATAATGTGAACGATGTAATTGGTACAAGTACGGTAGTGTATATCGGCAACTCATTAAACTTTAGCCAATCGGGTTTGGCGGCTAACACCAATTACCATTATGATTTCTTCACCTATAACGGTGTCAACTCTTCACTCAATTACCGAACCTCATCTCCGCTGCAAGGGAATGTAAATACATTGTTTGCCGAGCCTGCAACACAAGGCACATTCTCTTTTTCGAGTTTCGGCACAGGTTCTATTGCGCTAAATTTAAGTGCAGGCAACGGATCTAATCGGTTGCTGGTTGTAAAAGCTGGCTCGGCCGTTGACGTGTTTCCGGTGGATGGAACTTCGTATACACCCAATAACAATATTACTCTTGCACCTGATCTGGGATCTTCAAATTTTGTTGTGGGCAGTGGAACTGGATTAGTTACAGTAACAGGACTTTCGCTTGCAACCGTGTATCATTTCCGGGTATTTGAATTTAATGGCACGGCTACACTCACCAACTATAATACGTCCTCAGTCGCCAACAGCACAGGTTCGCAATCAACATTGTCAGCAGAGCCCACCGCGCAACCTACTGCCATTAATTTTACAAGCGTTACCAATACTTCTTTCTCAGTAGGCTTCACAGCAGCATCGGGTCCGCCCACCGGGTATATTGCCATTCGTAAACAAGGCTCGGCCCCGGCACAACCGGCAGACCTGCCTGTGGATGGAACCTCGTATTCACTAAATGATCCGGTTGGCGGAAGCACTGTGGCTTATGTTGGAAGCCCTGCCTCATTTAACCAGTCAAGTCTGAGCGCAGCTACCGAATATTACTATCTGATTCTTTCTTATAATGGTTCAGGCGCAAATATTAACTATAGAGCAACTACACCGCTAGCCGGAAACAAGTTTACTCTGGCCAACCAACCCTCGGCTCAACCTACATCCATTGTATTTTCAAACCCTACAATTTCATCCATCAATGTTGGATTTACCGCAGCATCTGGCAGTCCTGCAGGCTATCTTGTTCTTCGCAGGCCAGGGACAGCACCCACTGACGTACCTACCGATGCAACCGCCTATACGGCAGGCAACACAATTGGTACCAGTACGGTGGCTTATGTTGGTGCTACCACCGGATTTAATGATACCGGTTTGTTAACCAATACGGTATATCATTACGCTGTGTTCTCTTTCAATGGAAGCGCGACCACCTTGAATTACCTGACAACTTCTCCGTTAATAGGAAATCGAACAACTTTACAAACTGAACCCACTAACCAACCAACGACCCTTACATTCAGTGCGGTTACATCTTCTTCAATGAACGGTTCGTTCACTGCAGCAGCAGGATCACCCGCAGGTTATATTGTGTTACATAAAGCGGGATCTTCCCCAACCGATATACCGGTAGACGGAACAGCTTATTCTGTAGGATCGATGATTGGTACAAGCACGGTTGTTTTTGCAGGCAGTTCAACTTCGTTCAGCGCAACATCGTTGTCGTCTGGTGTGGCACATCATTTTGATGTCTTTTCCTTTAATGGCAGCGCGGGTTCAATTAACTATCGAACATCTTCACCACTTGAGGGCAATCAGACAACCACGGTGGTTGAACCTACTGCTCAGCCAACAGCTTTAAGTTTTAATTCAGTCACCCCAACTTCCATGAATGGCTCCTTTACCACGGCTGTTGGCAACCCTGTCGGTTACCTGGTTTTGCGTAAAGCGGGATCATCGCCAACGGATGTGCCAACCGATGGCGTATCCTATAGTGTAGGCAATATGATCGGTTCAAGTTTCATTGTTCATGTAGGAAGTGCCACATCTTTTAGTAGTACTGGTCTTACGGCTCAAACACTTTATTTTTATGATGTATTCGCTTATAACGGTGCTGGGATAACCTCCAATTACCTACTTACTTCGCCCCTGGAGGGAAGTAAGACTACACTAGCCACCGAGCCAACCGCACAGCCTACTGGACTAACGTTTACATTACATTCAACTAATACTGTCAGATTAAATTTTACACCCGCTGTCGGATCTCCAACCGGTTACCTCCTTATTAGAAAAGAAGGAGCAGCTTCAGCAGGAATACCGGTTGATGGAACAACATATACAATAGGGAATTCTTTAGATGGAACCATCGTAGCTATTGGGTCGGCAACTCAATTGGATGATTCTGGATTATTGGCGGGTATATCCTACCATTACACAATCTTTTCATATACAGGAAGTGGTCAGGCTACCAATTATCTTACCTCACCAGTTGGAGTCACTAGTTCTACCATCACATTACCTGATGCGCCATCCGGTCAACCGGCAACGGGAGTTGGACAAACAACCTTCACAGCAAATTGGTCGGCCGTAACGGGAGCAACGATTTATAGATTAGATGTGTCAACGGATAATTTTGCCACGTTTGTATCGGGATATAATTCACAATCAGTTTCTGCGCTCTTTGAAACATTAATCTCATTAACTGCTTCGACACCTTATAAATACCGGGTAAGGGCAGAAAATGCAATTGGATTACAATCTGCTAATTCCAATGTAGTTTCAGCTACTACCGATGCTGCCTCCGGGGGATCGAGTTTACAAATTAGTCAGCCTGCTGTTACGGATCAGGGTGAGAATAAAATTATTTCAGTCACGTTGACCAATGGTTCGGGAACACCCGTTGTTAAATTTTTCTCCCGAAAAATTATGGCAGAAACTTTTACGGAGACATTGATCCCCACTGCCTCATCTGGTACAACCTATCAAACCACCGTTACACCTTCCATGCTCGATGAACTGGGGCTTGAGTTTTACTTCACTGCAGAAGATGCTTCGGTCACAGCACCGAAGCGATCACCAGAAACTAAAAATGAATATATCTATACGCCCCTTGCCGCCAACGAAAAATCTATTCCCAATCTTTCTTCTGGTGGTCAGATTCAAAATTACCGGATCATCTCAATGCCCTATGCGCTAACCGATAATTTGGTACAGTCTGTTTTTGGGGTTATGGGTGAGTATGATAAGGAGCAGTGGCGTTTAATTCAGTATCAGCCATCTAACAATAGAAATGTGGACTATCCGGCCTTTAATCGAATTGAACCGGGCAAAGGATATTGGTTTAATAGTCTGGACGCTGTTGAAATAAAAATAGGGGCTGGTACGGCACCTAAGTTTAATCAGGATAATGCGTTTACGCTTAATCTTGCTAAAGGTTGGAATCAGATCGGGGCACCCTATCCGTTTGACATTGACTGGGATGATGTGCAGGCAGCGAATCCTGGAAAAGTGGTTGGGAAACTGAATGTATTTAATCCTACCTCTTCAACAATGGGAGAATCAAACACATTAAAAGCCTGGTCGGGTGGGTTTGTGTTTGCCGATGATGCTATTTCAAACTTTAGCTATCCTGTGATCCTTAAAAATACAGCGGGTGGACGAACCTATTCGGTGAATGAAATAGAAGACAATACGATTGATGCAGCCGAATGGTTTGTTGCACTTTCTCTCACACACGGCCCTGCGGAAAATCGCGTAATCGGTATAGGCATGCATCCCGAAGCATTAGAAAGCAAAGATCGCTTTGATGAAATAGCGGTGCCTCGGTTCTTTAATCACCTGGAGATGAGCACGCATCATCAGGAGTTTTTTGCACCCAACTTTGCAAGAGATGTGGTGCCCACAACAAACCAACATACCTGGCAATTTATTGTCAGTTCAAGTTTTGGGTCTGGTGAAGCTACAGTGCAATGGGATTCTGAAAAATTTGGAAGCAATGCCGCTGTTCTGATTCTCTATGATGAAGAAGCGCAGATTTTTGTGGATATGCGCAAACACAACCGGTACACATTTACAATGAAGGAGGATCGGAAGTTGAGAATTATTTATTCACATGACCAAGCGTGGAACCCCGGACTTACCATGCTGGGCAGACCTTATCCAAATCCTGCAGTTGGCTCAGTAACTATTCCGGTGATATTAAATGAAGCAGCTTCGGTACAGATTGAAATATTAGATATGACAGGTAGGAAATTAAAAACAGTTAATTGGCAGAACATGAACGCAGGGATGCATGATGTGATCTGGACGGGTGAAGATGAGTCGGGGGTACGCGTGCCGGGTGGCATGTACCTGATCCAGATGAAAACGGGAAATTCATTTAAGCAAGTGCAAAAGATAATAGTGAGGTGAAGTTTGTAAAACAAAAAGTACAGTGATGACATGAAAGCATTTTTGACCTTTGCACTAATCTCTATGGTACAGATAGTATGTGCCCAAGAGTTCTCCATTACACGCGTTGAGTTGGCAGGCGACAAACTGCTTATATACTATGACTTGATTGACACCGTAAAGGAGCGGTTTTATAAAGTACATGTTTATTCATCGAAGGATAATTATCTCAATCCTATTAAAAACGTAAGCGGAGCAGTGAGTTCCGGCACCATTCTCGCAGTGGCCCCTGGCAGTAATAAAAAGATTGAGTGGAATGCAAAAGAGGAATTAGGTGCCAACTTTGAAGGGAGCATAGGGCTGGAGATCAGAGGCCGGGTTTATATTCCATTTGTGCGCCTTAGTGGGTTTGAAGAAGGAATGGTTGTAAAGCGAGGTGTAGTCTTCCCGCTAACGTGGAGTGGGGCCAGTCGCAATCTGCTTAACTTTGATTTGTATCACGATAATATTATGGTATGGCAAAAGACGGGGGTAGGTAACTCGGGATCAACAGAATTGATTATACCAACAAGCGTAAAGCCTGGAGACGGTTATAGATTTAAAATCAGCGATAGCAAGAACCAGGACGAATCGGTTTATAGCTCAGTATTTACGGTTAAAAGAAAAACTCCATTACTTTTAAAAACGCTTCCATTTTTGGTGGTAGGTGGATTGGTTTATTTTCTCTTGCCCGATAACACCGCCAAGAACAACGAGATTGTAGGGGCGCCTTGCCCGGATGGAACTAATGATTGTAACTAAAAAGTTATGAAAAAATTTATAGTAACAGCCTCTGGATTACCCTTAGCGGGTAAGTTGATCCAACAGACGTTATTGCTTTGCCTTTGTTTTCTGATAGAGATTGGATTAAATGCGCAAGGTTTTTCTGGCCGCACCAACGATGTGTACTTTAATTTTAAGGGTGAATCTGTTTTATCGGTACTGCCAAAAATAACATGGATCACTCCCTCTCAGGAATCATCTTTTAATCAAGCGCTTCAACTTACTATTTCCGCTAAAGTTCAATCAGATATTCCACTTAAAGATTTGAAACTTATACTACGGTTTGGATTGGAGAAGCGTGAAAGATCCTTTCCTTTGGACTCTTCCACCTATGTAAAGGATATTTCGATGCAACTTAATTTAGTGGATGGCGAAAATATCATTGAATTAATGGCCATCAACGAGAAAGGCGGGAGAGTGAGTAGTCAGCGTTCCGTTTTAGTAGGGAAAGATAATGTGGCTTTGTTGAGCGCTGATCGTAAAGATTATGCACTCATCTTTGCTACCGATAAATATGATCATTGGAGTAGTTTAGTAAATCCTATTTATGATGCTCATACTATTGAATCAATTCTTAAAGAAAAATATAATTTTCAGGTAGAAGTGGTGGAGAATGCCACATACGAGGAGATGTCGGAAAAATTGGCGGATTACAACGAAAGAAAATTTAACGTCCAAGATCAATTGATGGTCTTCTTTGCTGGCCATGGCTCTTTCGATGATGTGTTAGGCGAAGGTTCGGTAGTCGCTAGTAATTCACTGCGCAACGATAAAGCAAAAATTACATATCTCTCGCATCCCACGATAAAGAACCGACTTGAAAATATAAAATGCGAACATATCTTTTTAGTGATGGATGTATGTTTTGGTGGCACGCTTGACCCTGTATTGGCAGCTTCGCGCGATGCCTATGAGGAAGCCTCTGATGCAGAGTACCTGGTACGCACCTTATCGAAGCGAACGCGTAAGTATTTGACAAGCGGAGGGAAGGAATATGTATCGGATGGGATTGCAGGAAAACATTCACCTTTTGCAGCCAAGTTTATTCAGGCATTACGGGAAGTGGGTGCTGGAAATGACCGCATCCTTACTCTATATGAATTACGTCCTTATTTTATCAAGTTAGCTACCGAATCTCGTTTCGGAGGATTTGGATCGGATGTAAAAGAAAGTGACTTTGTATTTGTCACTAAGAACTAGTCTTCTCTACATCGTAATTTATAGGATACCTTCAGCGCATAATTCTCAAGTCGAAGTCTGACAGAATTGTCCTGTTTTTTTTGATCCCATCTTAATGGGGATTAGCCGTTTGATAAACCCAAACTTTGGAATTATCTTTCGTACTATGAACACTCGGGTTTTGGTACTTAATCAGGATTCTAGTCCGCTAATGGTTTGCTCGGTGCATCGGGCATTTGTGCTGGTTTACCTGAATAAGAGCGAACTGGTGCAACCTGCCAATGGGTATCGTTTAAATTCGGTTACCCAATCGTTTCCTATGCCTTCGGTTATCCGGTTAAACCGATATGTGAATGCTCCTTATAAGGGTGTAAGCCTCACCCGTCAAAATATTTTTAAGCGCGACAATTTTGAGTGCCAGTATTGCGGAACACGCAGAGATTTAACATTAGATCATGTAATGCCTAGTTCACGTAGCGGTGCTCATACCTGGACTAATCTGGTTGCTGCCTGTAAGCGTTGCAATGCAAAAAAAGGCGACTACACTCCCGAGGAAGCTCAAATGTTTTTGAAGCGCAAACCCTA
>JAGPBO010000316.1 GCA_018063305.1 Cyclobacteriaceae bacterium | reverse complement strand
GAGCGAAGTGTTTTCAGATATAAGTCTTCCCTTAGGAGGCTGTTTGATGACCATCTTTATAGTAACCCGATGGAGTACCAAAGCGATGAGCGAAGAGCTATATCACGGTAACGAGAGTTATAAAAACTCTTTCCTTGAAAAGTATATCAATTTTACCATTCGGTATGTATGCCCGGTGTTGTTGGGAATTTTTTCAATCCTGATCATTATCGACAAGTTTATCGGTATCGATAAACTTTAAGCTAACGCCTTTAGATTTCAATCCACCCAATCGGCAACAAAGAGATTAGTATCGTGCGTGCCGTTGTTATTTCGATTGCTGGAGAAAATAATCCTTTTGCCATCAGGCGAAAACATGGGGAAGGAATCAAACACAGTGTCATAGGTAATTTGCTCTAGTCCGGTACCATCTTCATTAATCATGAATAGGTTAAACTGAAATCCGCGTGAGCCTTTATGATTGGAACTGAAAATGATCTTTTTCCCGTCAGGAGAATAGAAAGGTGCCCAGTTGGCTTTGCCCAGATTGGTAATCTGCTTTAAATCAGATCCATCAACATTACAGGTATATAATTCCATTTCCGTTGGGGCAACCAACCCTTGTTTCAAATAATCGAGGTATTCCTTTTTTGCTTCTTCTGTTTTAGGTCTTGAAGATCTAAATACCAGTTTCTTTCCATCCGGAGAAAAGAACGCACCTCCATCATAGCCTATCTCATGGGTAATCTGCTTCACATTCTTTCCATTGATATCCATCACATACAAGTCCAAATCTCCATTGCGTGTGGAAGTAAATACAATCTTATCTCCATTTGGCGACACGGTTGCTTCCGCATCATACCCGGGCGTTTTAGTTAACTGACTTTTAATCTTACCTTTTAAATCTGCGACAAAGATGTCGTACGTATCATAAATGGGCCATAGGTACTTGCCACCGGGCGTGCGACCGGGATCTACGGGACAATCCTTTCCACCAAGGTGGGTTGAACCATAGAGAATAGTTTTATTTCCAGGCATAAAAAAAGCACACGTTGTTCTACCTAACCCTGTACTTATAAGGCTTGGCTTTGCTCCTTCCTTACTTAAATCCAATCCTTCAACAGGCATATAAAATATCTGATCGCACGAAAGCCCCCAGGCTTTATTGTTTGATTGAAAGCTAACCATCTTGCTATCGAAACTCCAGTAAGCTTCCGCATTATCGCCCCCAAAGGTTAGCTGCCGAACATTTTTCAAATGAGTTTCTTCCGGATAATGAACCAACGATTCGGTAGGTTGGGCTTGTGAAAAGTCTGCAATTAGTAGAAATGCAAAAACGGTTAACAGGTTGAATCTCATTTTAAAATAATTTTGCGCGAAGTTAACAGTTAAGCATATAACTTCTTATAGTTGGTTAGGGTACGCGCGATAGAAAAGTATCGCTGGCCGTATTAATTTCACCCGAAATCAATTTCTTCAAAAGCTTATTTATCTACGGATCGGGCGATTAATCAGATTTTGCTTTTTCCTCTTCTTTCAAAGCTCTCCGTAGTATTTTGCCCACGTTGGTTTTAGGTAACTCAGTACGAAATTCAAAATACCTTGGAATCTTATAGTTGGTCAGATATTCATGACAGTAGGTTCTTAGTTCATCCTCCGTTAAACTTTGATCTCGCTTTACAACAAAAGCCTTAACCGTCTCACCCGATCGCTCATTAGGTATTCCAATGGCTGCCACTTCAAGTACTTTAGGATGTTTTGACAACACGCTTTCAATTTCATTAGGATATACATTAAATCCAGACACTTTAATCATGTCCTTCTTGCGATCTACTATTTTGAAATAGCCTTCTTCATCCATTACGCCAATATCTCCCGTGCGAAACCAGTCTCCGGGAAAGAATACACCGGTGTTGTCCTGTTTCCAGTAGCCACGCATTACTTGTGGTCCATGCGCACAAATTTCTCCTACTTCACCCTGCTTTAATTGATTTCCATCATCATCAAAAATGGCAATGTTGGTACTGGGCATAGGTATGCCAATGGTGCCTCGTTTATGATTTCCATCGAGAGGATTACAACAGAGCACAGGCGATGTTTCACTTAGTCCATACCCTTCCACCAAGGGTTGCCCGGTAACTTCCTCCCACTTATTTGCTACAACCTCTTGTATCGCCATAGCACCCCCAATAGCACCTTTTAATGCTGAAAAGTCGCAGTCTTTAAAGTTTGGGTTATTGAGCATACCATTAAACAAAGTATTCACTCCGGTAATAATGGAGAATCGATGCTTCTTTAACTCCTTAACAAACCCCGGCATATCACGCGGATTGGTAATGAGTACACTTTTAACACCCTGTGTATACATCTATAAACCATTTACTGTTAGCGCGAAGATGTGGTATAAAGGCAGTGCAGTGATTACAATGTCCTGTTGACCTTCGGTAAGTAACGGACCAAACCAATACGTGATCATCGTATTATGGGCAATAATATTTCTATGCGAAAGCTGTGCCCCTTTTGAAACCCCGGTCGTGCCCCCTGTATATTGCAGTACAGCTACATCTTCAATATGAATTTGGGGTTTTTGATAAGAAAGCGAAAGGCCCTTACGCAAAACACTTTTAAAAGATAGTGCGGTCGGTAAATTATAACTCGGTACAAGCTTCTTTACATATTTTACGATAAAGTTCATTATCGATCCTTTAGCCCCTCCCAACATATCACCCATATCGGTAACGATGATATGTTTTACGGAGAGTTTATCTAGAATTAATTCGAGCTGATGGGCATAGTTGGAAACAATGACAATAGCCGAAATACCGGCATCGTTAAACTGATGCTGCATCTCATGTGAGGTATAAAGGGGGTTGGTGTTTACAGCTATTAAGCCCGCTTTGATCGAACCTATAAAGGCAACCGGAAACTGAATAAGGTTTGGTATCTGAATGGCAATGCGATCGCCTTTCTTTAGCTTAAGTTCGGATTGAAGATAGGCCGCAAATGCAGTTGATAAGCGATCCACTTCTCTGAAGGTGATTTGCTTTCCATAATTTTCAAATGCCACGCGGTTAGGATACTTCTGTACGGCAACTTCAAACAGGTCAATCAATGATTCATATTCATACGGGCCTATTTCGTGAGGTATTCCTTTCGGATATT
>JAGPBO010000124.1 GCA_018063305.1 Cyclobacteriaceae bacterium | reverse complement strand
GATTTAAGAATAAGTAAAGGAGGTTTGCTTACGGCTACACCCAGAACACAAGGGCTTTATGTTTTTGCCGTGCGCATTGAAGAATACCGAAATGGAGAAAAAATAGGGGAGAGTAGGCGCGACTTTCAAATGCTGGTGGTAGATGCCTGCCCGCAAGCGGAGCCGCCTCAGATTGTTGGAAAAAAAATGACCGACCCTGATTTCACATACGATGAAACTATGAGTGTGAGTTTTACAAACCTGGCAGCCGATGCTAACCGATGTATTCAGGTACGGATATCCGACCCGGATGCCAGTAAAGCGGAAGATAATTTTACCGAACGGATTTCCATTCGGGCTGTTTCACTCAACTTTAAGAAAAATGTAAGCGAAGTGCTTCCTGAAATTGCCACCGCCACATTATTAAATGGAAGTACAAAAGATTTTACTATCTGCTTTCCGCGATGTCCGTATTTTGAAGGCGGCCCTTACCAGATTGGAATTATTGCTTTTGATGATGCCTGCAGTTTACCCTTGACCGACACCTTAAAGATTGAAGTTAATATTGAGCCCCCGCCTAACACCGACCCTTATTTTGTAGATCCGGTACAACCGCTGCTCATCATTCCACAAATAAACGAAGGCGATTCTTTTGAACGTGAATTTGAAGCACGCGATAATGATGGTGACGAGTTGATCGTATCGGTTACCACTGATGGATTTGTGCTGACCGATGCGGGTTTCCAGGTAGAAATCTATGAGCCCCGCCAAAACGGTATGGTAAGAGGAAAGATTAAATGGGATGCCTTTTGTAATATTTATGATTTTACCAATCGCAATAATTTTGAAGTAAAGATTATGGTTAATGATAAGGATGTGTGTGACTTTGGCGATCCGGTAAGCGCGGCCTTTCGATTTTCGGTTAATCTTCCGCATAATGCCGATCCGGAGATTGATACCGATTTGACTAGCGATCCGCAAGAGCGGCAGGTCTTAAATATCCAACGCAGAGTTAATGAGTCCTTATCTTTTTTGGTTACCGGAAAAGATTCCGATAACGATTTTCTTATTTTGGATTTAGCACAAAGAGACTCCCTGGAACTTTATGGAATTTCGTTTCCACGGCTAACGGGTAATGGTTTGGTGTCCTCACGCTTTCAATGGGATATCACGTGTGGGAATATCGATCTGAAAAAGAAGAGCAATTTTTTATTCAAATTTATTGTGATAGACAATGCCAACAAATGTAAATTCTATAAAGCCGATACGGTAGACGTTCAGGTTAAACTTTTACCACCACTCAATGCGCCACCGCAGCTTACTATACAACAAGGGACAAGCATAATTAACGATCAAACGGTTGACTTCACCTTGGGAGAATCTGTTCAGCTTTCGCTTACAGGCATTGATGGTGATGTTTCTCCAACACAAGATTTACTTTCTCTAACGTTGATTGAGGCTTCAGGAAATGTAACCCCCAACGGGTATTCGTTTACACCCATAACAGGTAAAAGCCCCGTGCAAACTACTTTTTCGTGGCAACCCGATTGTTCTATTTTTGAAAACGGAGTTTTTGAAAATAACTATGTGTTTAAATTCAGATTGGCTGACGACCGGTGCTTTGCCGCTAAGGCCGACACGGTAACGGTGAACATAGCGATCAAAGATATCGATGGTTCGGATACCGCGTTTTTTCCTCCTAATGTGTTTACACCCAATGGCGATGGGTGCAATGATTATTTTGCTTTAGAAGGAGTTAGCCCTTGTTCGTTTAATTCAGATCCTAACCAAAATCCCGATCAACAAATTTCTCTTCCGTTAGATAATTGTATTAACCGTTTTGAATCCGTAAAAATTTATAATCGTTGGGGCGGAGAAGTTTTTAAAAGTACCGAGCGCACCTTCCGTTGGTATGCACCCGATCAGGCAGCGGGCGTTTATTATTATGCTGTAAAGTACACGAACAAGGAATACAAGGGTTCGCTTTCCATTCGTTACTAATATTTCCAGAACAGATTCCGGTTAGGAGAATCATCTAGTAAAAAGTGAGTTATTCGAAATGGATGCTCTATCCAAATAAATTATTGCACACGATCTCTTTTTTATTAGTAATTTAATCTAACAATTAGCAGTGAGATAAGAAATGAGTGGTGAATGGGTTACTGATTTTGTCTTGATCGGATTGGATAACAGATTTTAAAATTCTACCCTACTATGTACCAAGTTAAAAACATTTCAAAACTCCTGGCAGTTCTTTTTTTGGCTTTCGGTTGTGGCCAGCAAAAGAAAACAGAAAACGTCTTTGATAGCGAACTCTTCACCGAGAACATCCGATCAACAGATCCACGTACAGCAGAAGAAGAGTTGGCCGGCTTTGAAGTGCCACCCGGTTTTGAAATTCAACTGTTTGCATCAGAACCCAATATTGACAAACCCATCAACATCGCGTTCGATGCGCAAGGCCGCATGTGGGTTACCCAATCTTTTGAATATCCATTTCCTTCTCCGCTAGGAAAAAAATCTACCGATCGAATTACTATCTTAGAAGATACCGATGGCGATGGAAAGGCAGATCGATTCACGGAAGTAAGCGATACCTTAAATATCCCTGTCGGTGTGCTACCGATGGCCGATGGCGTTATTGCGTTTAGTGTGCCGAAGATATATCGGTTTACTGATGCAAATGGCGATGGAAAACCGGAAAGTAAAAAACCATTGCTTGGTCCGTTTGGATTTCAGGATACGCATGGCATGGTCAGTAATTTTGTGCGTGGCTACGATGGTTGGATACACGCTTGTCATGGTTTTACAAATCTTTCCATTGTGGCTGGAGCCGATGGCGATTCAATCAGAATGGAGTCGGGTAATACGTTTCGTTTTCGTCCCGATGGAAGTCGCGTAGAGCAAGTGACGTATGGACAAGTGAATCCTTTTGGATTAGTGTATGACGAATACGGATACATCTATTCTACGGATAGTCACAGTTCGCCTTTGTATCAATTGATTCGGGGTGGCGATTATCCCCATTTCGCGAAACCAGAAATCATGGCCTTTGGGCCAGATATGAAACCGCTGGAAGATGAAGCCACCGCGCTTTGTGGTATTGCCTATTATGCCGATGTAAAATTTCCGGAAGCATTTAGAAAAAACTTTTTTATTGGCGATGCTTTCAAGTCGCGTGTGCATCGGTACTCCTGGGAGTTTAAAGGTTCATCTCCGGTTGGTAAATCGGAAGAAGATTTTGTAAAAAGTGCTGATCCGTGGTTTCGTCCGGTGAATGTAAAAATGGGCCCCGATGGTGCCATCTATGTAGCCGATTTTTATAACGCCATTATTGGTCATTACGAAGTACCGCTGGGTCACCCAAAACGCGATAAGCAACGCGGAAGAATCTGGCGCATCACCTACAAAGGCGATCATAACGAAAAGAAAGATTTAACTAAAGCTTCATTGGATGAATTGATCGAAGCACTGAAGCTTGATAATATAGTGATGCGCATGAATGCAGCCGATCAGATTGCAGATCGAATCGGACCAGCAGCTGTTCCGTCATTAAAGAGTTTGATTGCCGATAAGAGTACGACACCGCAGCAATATGTTCATGCCTTGTGGCTATTGTTTCGTTTGAATGATTTAAGCAATGATCTTTTAAAAGCATCATTAGCAAATAGTAATGCTTTAATTCGTTTGCACACGCTTCGCATTTTGGCCGAAGAGAAACGGGACGCTACGTATTATCCGTTAATTGCCAACGCACTGAAAGATACCGATCCGCATGTGCAACGGGCTGCTGTAGAATTATTGACTGAGTATAAAGATGTTGCTACGGTAGAGGCGGTGTTATCAGTTCTTCATACTGCGCCCGCTTACGACACACACCTTATTTATACTTCGCGGTTGTGCTTGCGAAATCTTTTGCGTGATAATGATTTGATGAAACAGGTAGCCGCTAAATCCTGGAATCCGGAAGAAGCCGGTTTTATTGCAGGCACGTTGGTGGATGTAAATTCCGCGGAAGCGGCTGGATTTTTATCGGATTACTTAAATACAAATTCGATGCCTGCCAATAAGGTACGCCTGGCCTATCAACAAATGGCACGCTATACACCAAAAGCAAAGTTGAACGATCTGATTACTAAAGCACAAAATAAAAAAGATCCTGATGTGGAAGTTCAGGCGTCTATGTTCAGAGGAATTCAGGATGGACTTGCACAACGCGGAGAAGATGCCGGCAATCGGTTGAATGCCTGGGGCACGCAGACAGCAGAAAACTTATTGAAAAAATATCCCAATCGATCGACAGCGGATGCGATTATTAACCAGCAACAGTTTGCCATTCAACTGGCTGGCGATTTTAAAGTAAAACCGGTAGAGCCAATTCTGAAAAATCTCGTTAAGCCAGAAGTTAAAACTGATTCGATTGGAGATTTGGATGTAAAGACTCAGGCTTTGCGGGCACTATTGAAAATCGCTCCGGCTCAGGGTATTGAGGTAGCGGGCGCTATCGTAAAAGATAGTGCAGAAAATATTGATTATAGAAAAAGAGCTGTTGAGGCGTTAGGGGAAATTCCAGGACCAGCCGTTAATAAAATTCTGGCAGCCGTTGAAAATACTCCGGCCGATCTGGAGGTTTCCCTTGTAGCGGCTTTAGCCGGATCCTCGGAAGGGAAGAACATTATTTTTGAGAAGGTGCGCAAAGGGCAACTGCGAACCCGCACATTAATTGATCCGCGGGTTGAAGAAAGAATGGTCTTTAACAGTACACCCAACCAACAAAAGGAGTATGAATCACTCATTGCCAACATCGACCCGATCAGTGACGAACGACAAGCCTTAATTGAAAAACGATTGGCTGCATTTAAATTAACAAAGTCAACAACTATTCAGGTTGATTCGGGCGCGCAGGTGTTTGGTAAAAACTGTGGTATCTGCCATCGTAGATTGGTTGATTCCGGAATTGGACCCCAACTGCACGGCATTGGTAAACGTGGGGCCGAAGCGTTGGCTGAAAAAATTCTCGATCCCAACCGAAATATTTCGGAAGCCTTTAGAAATTATACCATCAAGTTAAAGGACGGTAAAGTACTTACCGGTTTGTTCCGCAGAGAGCAAGGGGAGGTGATTGTATTTGGAGATTTGACGGGCAAAGAATTTTCGATACCTAAAAAAGATATTGCCGAGCAAACGGCCTCGCGGTACACCATCATGCCCGATCATTTTGGTACCACGCTTTCGCAGAAAGAATTCAACGTGCTGCTTACCTATTTGCTAAATTGGTAATCTCAAAAAGTGAAACTGGATTTTAAAATCATGATTATGAAAACTCAGAAATACAGACTTTGGAAAATAAGCACGGTCATGCTTTTGTTTCCGTTGATTGGCTCCTGCCAGATTGCCGGCAGCGATGTAAAATTTAAAAAATTTCATTTGTGGGATGAGTTCTATACCGAAGCCGCTACCGTGGCCGATGTAAACAAAGATGGAAAGATGGACATCATTGCTGGCGCGCGTTGGTTCGAAGCACCCGATTGGAAAGTGCACGACATCTGGAAACATAAGAAGTTTGATTATACCAAAGGCTACTCCGATTCCTTTCTTAATTTTTCTACTGATGTAAATCAGGATGGCTGGCCCGATTTAATCTGTTTCGATTTTCCGGGTAAAGAAGTGTATTGGTTTGAAAATCCCGCAGGGGCGGATATTTTATGGAAAAGAAATTTGATTGACTCGATTGCTTCCAACGAATCGCCTATGATGGTGGATATTGATAGCGATGGAAAAATGGATCTAGTTTTTGGAAACGAGAAGTTAGGACAGATGGCCTGGTTTAGTTCATCGGTAAAGGCAAAGAAGGTAACGTGGAAACGCACACCCATTAGTGATTTAAATGCAAAAGGAGTGGGTTTGTTTACGCATGGCTTAGGCTGGGGCGATATTAATGGCGATGGAATAAAAGATGTGATGATTCGCGGTGGCTGGTGGGAGGCGCCAAAAGACATGAAGCAAAGTCCGTGGAAGTGGCACGAAGCCGATTTAGGGGAATCGTGTGCCCAAATGCTTACCTACGATTTTGATGCGGATGGCGATGCTGATGTGTTGGCTTCTTCCGCGCATGCTTATGGAATTTGGTGGTATGAGCAGGCTTTCGATAAGAATAAAAACAGTTACTTCATCACGCACACCATCGACAGTACATTTTCTGAGACTCATAGTATTGTTTTGGAAGATGTTAATAAAGATGGCCTTCCGGATTTTATTACAGGCAAACGATTTTTCTCGCATCAGGGCCATGGCCCGGGTGGCATGGAACCCGCAGTGTTGTATTGGTTTGAATTATTGAAAGACGGACAAAATAAACCCGTTTGGGTGCGTCATCTAATTGACGATACTTCGGGCGTGGGTATTCAGTTTGTTACGGAAGACATGAATAAAGATGGCTTGCTCGATATTGTGATTGGAAACAAGAATGGGGTTTTCTATTTTGAACAGATACCCCCAGAAAAAAAATAGGCGTCTCAAAAGTCAATGACATTGAGATGTCATACCGGGCTTGACCCGGTATCCCGTTGAGTATGTAGAAAACGAGATCGCTGCTCAAGGCCGCGATGACAATGAGACAGCAATGACATTCAACTTCACTTTCAAATCTATTTTATAATATAGGCCGAAGTAGTTTATCTTCCTTTACATAAACATTTTTGTCCTGCCACTCCACCTTTAGCCACACGTCTTTCTTATCTTTTATTTTCAGTTGATGGCCTTCGCTTATGATGGCAATGACGGATGATCCTGCCGAAGGGCCGCTCATTAAATAGGTTTGGTTGGCAGAAACGATTCCTTCCTCGGCAGCCGTAAATAAGTTTACATGGGCAAATAAAAGAATCAACATAAATACTGTTGCCAGACCGGCCCCCATAGGTTTATGCTGTTTTCTTTTTTGATAGATGATCAGGGCAAAAGAAAATAACCCCATGGACAGCAACATGATACGAATGGATTGCTGATACTTTTGTAAGGTATTTATAAACGCACCGTCAGCCGAAGTAGCGTACCCTTCCAGCTTATGTTTGGTGGCCAGCTCTTCAATTTTATTTAAGGCCTGCTCATCGTTGGTTGCTTTATAGTAGAGCTGCAGATAATAAATAGATAGACTTATGCGCCCAAGCCCTTCCTGTATGTAGGCCATTTTCAATAACATAGCGGGTGTATAGCGCCCACTTTCGTAAAGCATGTGGTACAGATCAAAAGATTGTGTGTATTGTTTTTTTGCAAACAACGAATCGCCCTGGGTTAGTTGTGCAGGAATATATTCGGCCCGTGCGCCCACAACCGTAAAAAGAGCACTGCCTATGAGCAGAAATTTTAAAATGTGGGTTTGTATATTTTTCATATCCTGTTACCTTTGTGCCCTCAATTACGGAAAAGCCTTTAAAACAGGCAAGAAGTAAAGTTTTTTTAGGTCTCGTAGCTCTCCCTAATATCCCGCTGGGGAGCTGGAGGAGGTAGAGAAAAAGAAATTGAGAAAAAGTCTCGTAGCTCTCCCGATAGCTATCGGGAGGTAGATCACAAAATAGGGAAGGTCTCGTAGCTCAGCTGGTAGAGCAATACACTTTTAATGTATGGGTCCTGGGTTCGAATCCCAGCGGGGCCACAAAATGTCACTAAAGCACCTAAACTGGGTGCTTTTTTTATTTTGGCTGTAACACAACTCAGGTTTTTTCGAAATGGGCATCACAATTTTATTCGATTCTAAATCAAAAAATGGATTTTCTAAAATGTGATACTCATCGTGATCCAATTGGGATCACAACAACGACATCTCAGTTAAAGCTTAGGGAAAATAACTATTCATGCTCATCTAACTAAGCATCTAATTGCCTAATCATTTTTGCAGGCACCCCACCAACAATCGTATTTGCAGGAACATCTTTAGTAACAACCGCGCCAGCTGCAACAATAGAGTTCTCACCAATGGTAACCCCTGGTAAAATTGTCGCGCCTGCACCGATCCATGCATTGCGTTTTATTAAAATAGATTTCAGATTAAGAAATTTTCTTTTTGCAGGATCTACCGGATGATTCTCTGTAGTCAAATTAACTCTTGGCCCGATCAACACATCATCTTCAATTGTTATCCCGCCAAGGTCGAGAAAACTACACGCATGATTGATGAATACATTTTTACCAAGCTTAATGTGCTTGCCGAAGTTTGTATGAAACGGAACGAACACGTTTGTACTCTTGTCAATCTCGCTCCCGATGATTTCACTCAGGCGGTCGCGCATCTCATCAATAGTAGTTGAAGCATTCAGTGCTGGCGATAATCTTTGTGCACGGAAGACAACCTCCCAAGCTTCACCCATCTCCTCAGTTCGGATGATACCTCCGACAAGCAGCCTTTCAAAAATATTCTTCGACATAGTTGTTTAACTTTTTAGTTCTATACTTCTACTGGCCGGAATGATGTTGGAGTGGTGCCTGTATTCTTTTTAAAGAAGTTATTGAAATAAGTAGGATACTCGAAACCTAACGCATAAGCGATGTCAGCCACATTCCAGCTCGTATGCAGGAGCAATGCTTTTGCTTCGTTGGTGATCCGCTCACTAATGTGTGAGGTTGTTGACTTCCCGGTAATCTCTTTTACCGCGCGATTAAGATAGTTCACATGCAAATTCAAGTTTGTGGCGTAGTCCTGTGCCGTTCGCAATTGCAGTGGATGATCAGTTCCTTCTACTGGAAATTGTCTTTCAAGCAATTCAAGGAAAACATTTGTGATCCTGTGCGCTGCATTTTTTACCTGGTCAAAATCCTCAGCCGGTTGTAGCTTAAGCGCTTCGTGGATAACAAGGTTGATGTAATTCCGAATGAGATCGTCTTTGAAAGCATAACTAGTACCTTGCTCTGAAATCATGTTTCGGAAAATTCCATTGAGGAACTCACGTTTCTCTTCCGTGATATGAAAGATTGGAGTTCCTCCTATTTTAAAAAGCGGTGAATGCTGAAGGCTTTCGGTTCGATCTGAAGGCTTGTAGAAATCCTCAGAAAACAAACAAGTATAACCCACGTAGCTGCGTGATATCGTCTCCCAGGAATAAGGAACATTTGGATTTGCAAAAAACAAAATCGTACCCTTCATGTCAAAGCTTCGATCCGCATAGTTGATTATGCTTTGACCTGTCGTGAGACAAATCTTGTAAAAATCTTTCCGGCTGTAATTGTGAACGACATTTGAATCATCTTCAATCTGAAAAACATTGAAGCCTTTAAGTTTGAGTTCGGTGTTAAAGGCTGACACCGACCTTTTGTTATCCATTGGTTCCATACAGCGCGTTTGTTTATTAATATAATCTAGCCGCTTCAGGGCGATTTGTATTTGCAAAGATACTGCCACAAGTAGGCCAAATCATTAAGAATTTCAAACAATGAGTTAAGATATTCAAATACCAAAAATTACTACATGTCTTAAAAATGCCTTAAATCATGATTTGATTTAAAATACTTTCACACAACTAAGTAAAGTGAGTATTACCTTAAAATCACTCGTAATGAATGATTTTAGCTCCTTCCTTTCCAATGTCAGGTAAGAAAGTTTGAAATTATTAATGATTGGTTTGATTAGCTTAATCCTTCCGTTACACCGCCTCCCTACTTTTGTATTGAACAAATCAACACAAGCAGCAAATGAAAACACAATCATCCCACGTGTCTCAATGCACGTGTATTGATAACTAAAAAATAAACAACAACGAAACGAATAGTAATCATGAAAAATAATATAAAAAGTAAAGTAATTGTAATTACAGGCGCAAGCAGTGGTATGGGTGAAGCTGCGGCAAAGCACTTGTCAGAGCTTGGCGCCACCGTTGTACTTGGCGCGAGAAGAGCGGACAGAATTGAAAAGCTCGCAAAGGACATCCGTGACAAAGGTGGAAAATCGCTTGCCATCGCTATGGATGTAACGAACCGTGATCAGGTAAAGAATCTGGTCGACTCAGCTGTTAAACAGTTCGGACGGGTTGATGTAATTCTTAATAACGCGGGCATCATGCCGTTATCACCAATGGATCGTCTCAATGTAGATGAGTGGGATAAAATGATCGATGTTAATATCAAAGGAGTGCTCAATGGAATTGCCGCTGTTTTGCCTCACATGAAAAAGCAGAAGTCAGGTCAGATTATTAACACCTCTTCTGTAGCGGGCCATAAAATATTAACGGCTCTGCGGTTTATTCAGCTACCAAATTTGCAGTGCGTGCGTTGACGGAAGGTTTACGTATGGAAGTGAAGCCTTATAATATCCGTACAACGATAGTTTGTCCAGGCGCTGTTAAAACAGAGTTGCTCGAGCATATTACGGAGGCAGATATTCAGCAAGCTAACAAAGACTATGTCGGAGCGGTTGGAATTAGTCCGGATAGCTTTGCGCGTGTGGTTGCTTTTGCAATCAGTCAGCCGGAAGATGTGGATATCAATGAAATTATCTTTCGTCCGACATCTCAGGAATTATAAGTTACGAATCTATGTCGTTGACTTAAGCTTCTTTTTATGGCCTCACCTCTGCCCTCTCCGTAAGAGAGGATGTCAGCGGAGCTTAAGTCAACGAAATTGAATTACGAACGATCCAACATGCCGA
Organism: Cyclobacteriaceae bacterium; assembly: GCA_018063305.1. Classification (GTDB taxonomy): domain Bacteria; phylum Bacteroidota; class Bacteroidia; order Cytophagales; family Cyclobacteriaceae; genus ELB16-189. The sequence continues at coordinate 374 of JAGPBO010000124.1, read as the reverse complement.
CACTCGCATCAACAGTTCACTATTAAAAGATTCAAATGATCAGGATCATAAATTTTTCAGCAAGTATTATTATATTGATCTTGCCTTTGATCGCTTGGGGCAGTTGCACGACCAACGTAACCGCATGGCTTAACAACAATGTTTACGACTCTGCTCCTCAAACATCAGAACTTATGAAGGATACAATAAATATAATCATTGGCAAGAGTCATTTCACAGCACTACTTGAATCAAACGCAGCAGTAACCGAATTCAAAAAAATGCTACCACTAACAATTAGCATGAAGGATCTCAACAGCAATGAAAAGTTCTTTGATTTGTCAAATAATCTACCGGCTAATGCCTCTAACCCTCGCACCATTAACTCAGGAGAT
>JAGPBO010000315.1 GCA_018063305.1 Cyclobacteriaceae bacterium | reverse complement strand
TTTCATTGATAGCGAGAGGAAATGTGGCTTTATCGGTAACCCTTACCGCTATAACTTCAGTGTCGGCTTTTTTGATCACACCCCTTAGCTTTTTATTTTGGTCTTCCTTACTGCCGGGTTTAAGAGACAATTTTAATGCTATTGAAATTAATTTTGTAGAATTGTTCGTTACGCTTTCAGCTATTTTATTTCTACCGTTGGTTTTAGGTATGGCATGCGCACATTACTATCCGGCCTTCTCTGAGAAAATTTCTAAGCCAATTCGAATTATCTCCAGCCTGATTTTGGTGAGTTTTGTCCTTATTGCGTTTTGGAATAACATTGGAGTATTTATTGAGCGGATTTCATCCGTATTCTGGATTGTCTTGATTCACAATGGGCTAGGACTTTTCGGTGGGTATTATTTTAGCAAGTTGCTTAGGAACACCGAATCCGTTAGTCGATCGGTGGCAATAGAAACAGCCATTCAGAATTCTGGTCTGGGCCTAATCTTGATCTTTACTTTTTTTGGAGGTAACGGAGACATGGCTTTGGTCGCTGCCTGGTGGGCCATCTGGCACTTGATCAGCGGATTTACATTTGCCTACTTGATTCAAAGAAAACCGATCACGCCTTAGCCGTTCTTTCGATCTCTTTAAGATTCTCCAGCTTCTTGTTCCTCAGAAATCCATTGATATCTTCAAAGTGTTCACGCACGCGCTTATTACCAAATTCAAAAACCTTGGTAGCAAGTCCATCTAGAAAATCGCGATCGTGAGAAACAAGAATAAGTGTACCATCAAACGCTAACAAAGCATCTTTTAAAATGTCTTTGGTCTTAATATCCAGGTGATTGGTAGGTTCATCCAATATTAAAAGATTCACCGGTTGCAACAATAGTTTGAGCATAGCCAATCGAGTCTTTTCGCCACCTGAAAGCACTTTAACTTTCTTATCGATGTTATCACCACTAAACATAAAGGCACCCAACATATCTTTAATCTTGGTGCGGATGTCGCCTTGCGCGATCTGTTCAATGGTATCAAACACGGTTAGTTCAACATCCAACCGCGAAGCTTCATTCTGGGCAAAGTATCCAATCATGGAATTATGGCCGAGCTGCATCTTGCCTTCAAAGTCAATTTCGCCCATGATGGCTTTTATCATAGTAGACTTTCCTTCACCATTCTTTCCAACAAACGCGACTTTTTCTCCACGTGCAATGGTGAGTGAAGCATTTTCAAACACCACATGATCGTCATACTTCTTAGTAAGTTCCTCAACAATAACCGGATAATTTCCTGAACGTGGAGCAGGAGGGAACTTAAGATTTAAGGAAGAAGTATCCATTTCATCCACTTGTACAATTTCAAACTTCTCAAGCATCTTCACGCGCGATTGAACTTGTAGGGTTTTGGAGTACGTTCCTTTAAAACGATCAATGAATCCCTGAATGTCGGCAATCTCCTTTTGCTGATCGTTAAATTGTTTTTGTTGCTGTTCCCGCCTTTCTTTCCGCAGTTGCAGATAGTGGGTGTAGTTAGTTTTATAATCATAAATCCGGCCCATCGTAACTTCTATGGTACGATTGGTTAGGTTATCTACAAAAGCTTTGTCGTGACTAATTACAATTACTCCACTGGAACCATTCCTTAAAAAATCTTCCAGCCATTGAACAGATTCGATATCCAGGTGATTAGTGGGCTCATCGAGTAAGATCAAATCTGGTTTCTGTAAAAGAATTTTTGCAAGCTCTATACGCATCCGCCAACCACCACTAAACTCTTTGGTCGATCGGTTAAAGTCAGACCGCAGAAAACCTAATCCCAGCAGGGTCTTTTCTACTTCTGCATCAAAATTAATTTCTTCAATCGAATAGTATTTTTCACTGAGTTCAGATACCTGTTCGATTATTTTAGAATATTCGTCCGATTCATAATCGGTGCGGGTCTCCAGTTGATGATTAAACTCATCCATCTGCTTTTTCATGTTGAGTATTTTGAAAAAAGCTTTAGACGTTTCTTCAAATACCGTACAGTCATCTTCCGTGAGCAAATGCTGCGGCAGGTAGGCAATAACTGCGTCCTTGGGTGCCGACACTTTACCCCGCGTTGGCTTATTAACTCCAGCAATGATCTTTAAAAGCGTGGATTTGCCAGCCCCATTTTTGCCCATCAGCGCGATTCGATCGGTATCGTTGATATTAAAGGTGATATTGCTAAAAAGGGTTGAGCCGCTAAATTCAACCGTTACGGAATCGACAGAGATCATGTTCTTTAAAATAAGGGCGCAAAGATATCAGGCGCGTACATAAAACCATAATTGATTTCTGAATTCTTCTGCTAAATCGTATGATTTTGGGTTTGAAATTGGTGCTGGCATGTGTGTCTTTTACAGAGCTGGTTTGTACCTTACACCGCATTATTTAAAATTATGGACGATATAGTTGATCATCTTAAGCTCAGTATTGAGGACGATTTCTTATCAAAGGCGGAAAAAAAATCGTTGGTAGAGATTATTGGAAACAGACCGTTAGATGACCATCAACGTAGCTTTTTGCGCAGCAAGATTTATGAATTGGCGAATGAAAAAATTACTTCAGCCAATTATAAGTTTATAGTGGAATGGATCAAGGATGCCAGCAACGCGCTTCTCAGCAATCCAACATCAACTTCAACTTCCGATGCCTACTTTAGTCCAGGCGATACCTGTCGCAATGTTATTATCCAACAAATACAAAAGGCTGTTAATCAGATTCAAATTTGTGTCTTCACTATCAGTGACGATCCGATTACAGAGTCTATCCTTACCTCGCATAAGCTTGGTAAACAAATTAGAATAATAACAGATAATGATAAGTCACTGGATTTGGGTTCAGATATTGAACGAATGGCCAGACAGGGGATAGAAGTAAAGATGGATCGTACGCCCAATCACATGCATCATAAGTTTATGATCGTGGATGGCAACGCGGTTATTACAGGTAGTTATAACTGGACTCGGAGCGCTGCGCTCTACAATCATGAAAACATTTTATTGACTCAGGATGCTCCAGTAGTAAAATCCTTTTTAAAACAATTTGATCAATTATGGAAGGAGATGGAAGCGTACTAATCGTTATTATCGAAAATCAGGAGTCATGAATTTTTTGAGAGTATCTCATATTACAAAACGAACAAGT
>JAGPBO010000123.1 GCA_018063305.1 Cyclobacteriaceae bacterium | reverse complement strand
CAATACTGTCGGTTACAGCAAAAATCCATTGGGGATTGTTTTCCAATCCAAACCTGTGTGCCATGTTGTTCATGTCCTCCAAATTATCTCTGGGATCGAAACTTATAACTAAAATATTAAATGACTTGTCATCAGCATTTAATTGTAAGTTGTCTTTCAACTGTAACAAAAAGGGACTGCATATGCCCGAGCAGCGCGTAAAAATGAACGCTACCAGTAAAGGCTTTTGATGATAGAGCTCATCGAAAGTCATCGGTTGTTTCTCCTTCGCATATAAAGGAGCATTAACTATCTTTTCATAGATATTCGTCTCTTCCTCCATACCCGTTGATGCCGTTTGAGCATTCGCTATAAGGGCTAAGCATATCGTTATGAGGGTGAAGACAATACTTTTAAACATCTTTTAGAAATATTGAAAAAGAATATAAGAATGGCGATTAAATAAATAGTTGCAAAAATGGCGCCTATCACGGCCAAAGGTGCCCCCGCAGAAAGCTCTGCCGGATAGGTGCTATACCTGCGAGGAATCGAATCAGCACCTCCCAAATAAAAAGCTAAAAGAAATCCAGCGCCACCAATAAGTAGCATAGCCAATGTCAACTTTGTGAATTTTTCTGGTTTAACATTCTCTGTAAACTGAATAGAGAACCAATAGAAAAATCCGATACTGAACAATACATTTCCCATAGCATTGTATGTATGGAAGTGAGCGGGTACCCAAAGCGTATTGTGAAGCACAATATTATTAGAGATGGTAGCATCAATTACGGCACCTAATCCACCAATAACCCAACCGGCAACACCAATAAAAAATAATATATTGGTTAGTGACCATTTCATTTTAGTGCGATAGACAGCAATGAAAACACTAAACACAGTGACTCCTGCAGCAGGCAAGCTTGCCAGATAAGAGGCTAACTGTCCGATAATTTGAAACCCTTCCGGTTGCACAAAATCCATATATAAATGATGGAAAAAAGCAGTAAGGATAAATACCAACGTACAATTCCAAGCCAAAGCTACATACCAGGTCGTTTTCCATTTTGGCCTTCCGCTCACTTCAGAGAATAATTCGTAGATAACAGCCAACCCTAAGTAAAGCATCTCGTTGGCAATGGTATGACCAAAGAAGTAAGTAAGGTTTTTCATCAACAGGGCGTCATTTACAAAACTGCCGTTAGAAAAATATTCGGCAAAGAACAGAACTATTAACACCACGGCAGCCAACAGGCAGGCAATAACACCTATCAACGTAATCATGGAAATGAGAATGAATGGGGGCGTTTCAACGGAGGGATTTTTCTTAAAATGTTGCCAGGCAAATGCCTGAGATATTGAATACTTTCTAAGTATTTGTGTCATTAAACTTATACACCAGATTAACCAGCCCAAGCCAAACACGGTTAAAGAAACTAAGAACAGCGGAGTGGCCCACGCTGCCCACATTATCTTAAAAGGCAACGGATAAAGAAATGTCCATCCCACATGAAACTTTCCTATGAAAGTTGTAGTCCAGAACATCAATACGCCAATGACCGTGAGGACTAGAGCAATCACATTGGCTGTATAACTTGTTTTTACATACCGTTCCATTAAATAGTTAACAGCCGCCATGCCTGCCACAAACCAAATCCCAATCATGGTAAGCCCATGGGTAGTCATGTTGGAGTAAAATGTGATTGGGTCTTGATGGAGAATTTCTCCCTGATTGAGCCGCATGAGTATTCCCAGAATGATGCTGATAATGAACAATACAAATACAGCCAATATCCAAACAGAAGTGATTTTTCTAATTTTTATTGATTCCATGATCTATATGGTTTACGGATTTCTACTTAACAATAAAAGATGATCTCATAATCTGGTGCGCTACTCCGCAGTACTCCAAACAAAAGATGTTGTATTTACCAGGCTTTTCAAATTTATACCGGAGACGATTTACATAACCCGGCATAGCCTGCGTTTGAGTAATTAATCTATTGGATTCGTCATAAATCCCAAAACCATGATTTACATCCAAGCTCGTTACTCTGAATTCGACAAGCTCATTTGCTGGCACTTCTATAGGTTCTCCTTTAGGGCTTCTAGGATCAATGGCATTCTCAGACAAAAAGAACGCAAACTGCATAGCCGACACATGAACTACTTTTGCCGGTATTTCATCTGCAAAAAGAAAATACGGTGACTTCGGGATAGTCACCGAAGCAAAAATAGCCAGTATCACAAACAAGATAAGCAGAAACCAAAATCGTTTCTTTAACGGATTGGTCATTCCTTGTTCCGATGATTCCACCTTTTTGGAAGATAGATATACATAGGTAAAAACAATAACACCTATAACTGCTAAGGCTAGAAATAATAGTAAAATTGAATTTTGTTGCATGATGAATTTATTTTAATTGCTATTGACTTTTTTGTGTGTGTTTTATCTTGTGATGAAATAATTTTGCCTCTATGTTTTTATCTCTTTATCAAATTCTAACTATTTCTATCAACAGAAGATCCTTTTACTAAAGTTTCACTGTCATCTTTTTTGATTATAGTCTCTATGTCACAGGCCTTGGGTTTAATGGCCTCATGGTAATTTCATCCACCAAAAAATTATCTGGTGTTTCTAAAATAGAAATTACAAATGCAGCGATGTCATCCGGCTGCAGCATATTGTGATGTGGTTCTATTCCTGAGTCTTGAAAAAAGTGAGTATCAATACTCCCTGGATTTACGCAAGTGACTTTGATATTATCTTTGCGGAGTTCTTTAAACAAGGCTTCACTAAAACCTTGTATACCATATTTAGAGGTAGAATATCCCGCTGCTCCTTCTCTCGATGTCTTTCCAAGGATAGAGCCAATGTTGATGATGTGACAAGAAGAGTTGTTCATTTTCATAAAAGGAACAATACTGGAGCTAATATAAAAAATTCCATTCAAATTGGTATTAATCATCGCATGCCATTGTTCCAAAGTAAGCTCATCGATCTTACCAAAATAACCTGCTCCGGCATTATTGATGAGTATGTCTGGAGGATGAGAGTCAGAGAAAGTATTTTTTACCCAAGAGGCAATGGATTTTTGATCAGTGATATCTATACCGATTGGAATAAATGTATCGCCCAACTTATTTTGAATGGCCGCAAGCTTTTGCAAATTTCTAGCAAGCCCATAAACCAAAGCCCCTTTTGCAACTAAAGCCTTTGCAAAGGCTGCACCTACTCCGCTGCTAGCACCAGTTACAATTGCAACTTTCTCCTTTAGTTTCATTTTACTGAGTTTGATATGTCCCCGGAACAGTACGAAAGCCAATAGCCAATCGGTTCCATCCATTGATTGCTATAATGGCCATGGTAAGAGCAACCATTTCCTTTTCATTAAAATACTTACGCGTAGCCTCGTACAATAAATCAGACACATCATTTCCTGAAATCAAAGTCAGCGCTTCCGTCCAGACTAAAGCAGCCCGTTCTCTTTCGGTATAAAAGGGTGTTTCTCTCCATGCACTCAGTGCATACAAACGTTGCTCAGTTTCACCTGCCTTCCGTGCATCTTTGGTATGCATGTCCAAGCAATAAGCGCAACCATTTATTTGAGAAGCTCTGGTTTTTACCAGCTCGTATAAGGAATGCTCCAGACCAGAATTTGCTGCATATTTTTCAACCCCTAGCATGGCCGTTAAAGCCATAGGAGAAACCTTTGAATAATTTAATCTTTCTTTCATTTTATTAAGTATTTAATTTCTTGGTACTAACTATCAACCTATCCTGATTTTCTTTCTCTTCAACTTCATACGTCAATGTACCTTTTATAATTCTTGCCGGTTGCGTGTATGGGTGTTCTTCTGCTTTCGCTACACCCATAATATGAATGACTTTCCATCCTCTTGCCTTCAAATAATCAGAAACCATGGAGCGATGGCAACGCCACCACACCGCTTCAGAACACATATAAGCTGTAGGTTTCTTTATAGCGACCTTTTCCAGTTTTTCTATCCCTTCTTTAAATTCTTCCGTCTCCATAAAATCAGCATAACCGCGGAATGATGGGTGTCGCCATGCGGTATTTTTCGAGTTGGGATTTACTTTTCTCCGTCCTCCAAGATTTTTTAAATGAATGTATTGAATGTTGTTTTGTGGTAAAGAAACTTCGAGTGCCTCATTATTGAATTGGGGAAATTTGCGCGAACCTGGAAACCTTCGGATATCCGCCACGACTTCAATCCTAAAAGATTTTAGTATAGTCACTAATTCATCAAATGAATGCGTAGAGTGCCCTATAGTCCAAATACTCTTAATTTGTTGATTACCATTCATGCGCTTTTCATGACATACCTTTACTTAGTTGGCGGATTTGTTAGTCATTCGCTTATTTGCTTCAATGCACCAGAGTAATTCATTGATAAAATGAGTTGCCCTTTTATCCATACTGATTTTGTCTTTGGCATTTCCATTTTCGTCAAATGAATTCAAAACATTAGGAACATGAAACCTGGTGGAGACTGTCCAAGCACCAATTTTCCAAAGGGAAAACTGTAAAGAAATAATTACTTGTGTTCCACCGAAATCTCCATCAGAAACAGTCGAAATAACAACTGGCTTACGATGCCACTCCGGATGCAGCAAGTCAATGGCATTTTTCAAACTCGCGGGGTAACCTCCGTTATATTCGGGAGTAACAATAATAACCCCATCGGCAGTCTTTATCTTATCCGAAAAATCGAGCATTTTTGGCGAAGGCGATTTTTGAAACTGTAAGCGCTCATCAAACAATGGAAAGTTATACTCCTTCAAATCAAGAATGTTAGCCGTTGCGGTTGTGTTGACTTCCAAATATTGTTTAAAATACAAGGCAACCCTATGACTGTTTCTTCCATTTCTGATACTTGCTGACAGTATTTCTATATGTGGCATATCTCTAAAATATCATTTGCAATAAAGTGTACTAGTCCTCTTGTCTTAGCATTTACTATTCAATCTGGCATTTCCTTCAACCCGATACGTTACTTATAAATACTCTATATCCCTTAGTATCTTATTTGTAAGGGAATCCAGAATTTCATGATGATAAATATAAGTAGGTATATCTGTTTTCATCATTTCAATGTTAGCCTCCTTTGCCCGTTCAAATAAATCTGCATCGGTGCCCATAGAAATTTTACTAAATCCATTTAATGAAAGCAGAGAATCTCTTTCAATAAAAAAAGTCCCTCCTACTACGCAATCTTTGAGATGTATTTTCGCAGAATGGTCAAACCTGTCCGGAACGTACGGGCTTCCGATTACCTCTAACCCACCATGTAAAAATTTTACAGTAGGATGCTGCAATAAAAGGCGTTTTCTAAATTTGAGATGTCCCGGATGATACTCATCATCCGAATCCAAAAACGAAATAAATTTACCACTCGATGCATGCAATCCCCTATTCTTAGATTGTACTTCTCCACTATGGTTTTTTCTTACATACTTAATTTTATCATTATCCAACAGGTAAGGTAAAATCTGTGTATACGTATCATCGGTGCTTTCATCATCTACAATAATTGCCTCCCAATCCACTTCTGTTTGTGCAACTAAGGAATCAATTGCCCGCTTTAATAGTTTAGCCCGATTAAAGGTTGCTATTATTATAGAAAAAAATGGAGGAGCAATCGTTCTATTTTTATTCACAAATGACACTTTTAATTTTCAATATCACATAAGATTTCGCTGGCATTAATCAAGGATACACCAGCATATCACTTATTTAATTCAATACTAATCTGGGGTATTTATTTCTTAAATTCAATACCTGTCAATTTTATTTCTCTATCTCATCTATAGCAATGGTAGCATGCGCATAAGCTGCTCCAGCACGCATCTCTGCAGCCACCCAAATGGCCTCCATAATCTCTTCCTTACTTGCACCCTTTCTCATCGCCTGCTTAGAATGTGAACGGATACAATACGGACATTGTGTGACATGGGCTACAGCAACTGCAATGAGTTGTTTCGTTTTCTCATCAATGGCACCCGCTTCAAATACAGTTTTACTGAAGTTCCGCCATGCCTCCACGCTCTTAGGTGCCAAAGCCGCTTTTTTATCAGCCAGTGCTTTGGTTGTTTTTGGATATAAAGTTTCGTTTTCCATCATGTGTTTTGTTTTGTTAAACTTATTTTTCTACCATCCTCGCGCTAAGATTATACCCAACCATGCCGCCACCAAAGCAAATACAAAACTGACTCTGCCCAGCGATCGGGAAAGAGTTCTTAATCGTGCTGTTTTAGGATGGTCGGGTTGATTTTTCCAGTTTTCAATCGCTTTGGTGCCTAAATAATAATCATGTACCAAACTGATGATTATAATAATGACAAAAACAAGAATTTTTATACCTGCTATTTTTCCAAAAGTAGAAGTAGTGAAAAATTCTATTGTCCATTGTACCCCGCGATACTCAAGTTGTAGAATACCGGTAATCAACAAAAGCACAAGTGCTATTGCGCCTACTTTCCTGTATTTTAACGATACACCAGCAATAATATCTACTTTGTCAGGATGCTTTTTTATACCCGGGATAAAGGCAAGTATTAAAAACAACATACCTCCAATCCATGTGCAAGCTGCAATTACATGAATAAAAACAGATAGAATATATGCTCCGTGATTCATCTTTACTCAACTTACTAACAACATTTTACGAAATAACATTTCACGTTCACCCTATCAGGTACGCCAACCCGCTTTCTACCGGTTCGCACAAAACATCAATGGTTTTAGTTTTAAATAACTTCTGGATAACTTCTCTCCCCTTCTTATACTCGTTATGGATGGGACAAGGATGGGTAGACGAGCATTTGTTTAGCCCCAACCCGCATTCATTAAATAAGTCCTTACCGTCAATGGTATCAACGATAGTTATAATGGGTTGATTACGCTGCTTCGTAGTAATATAAAATCCACCGGTTGGCCCTTTAATACTATTTATTATTTTTTGTCTTGATAGCGTTTGTAATATTTTGCTTACAGTATGTTCACTTGCGTTGATGTATTTCGCTATTTCCTTTACACCCGACTTTTCACCTGATTCCGCTTTGGCGCCAAGATAAATGACAGCTTTTATGGCAGTTTTACACGTGTTGCTAAGCATTCCTAATAGTTTAAAAATCTATTGCCTTCCTCCGAAATCATGCTGGCATCCCAATGTGGATCAAAAGTCAAGTCGACCTGTATCTTATATTCAGAAAACAATTGTTGTATGGCTTGTGTGGCAGCGCTTACGATTGAATCACCCATCGGACAGAATTGTGTCGTTAACGTCATGGTCACAATAATTTCTTTATCGTCTTCATTAAAATCAATTTGATAAACCAATCCCAAGTCAACAATATTCAAACCAATCTCAGGATCAATCACATTATATAGACCGGATATAGCGATATCACTTTTACTACTATTAGTTTTTATGTTCATTTAACTTTGCTTTATGGAATAGAATTCGAAACACATTTAAATTATACGATACGGCAGTTATGAGAAGGAAAGCAGCACCAATATTTAATGCCAACGTACTTGCCTGAATGATGCCATAACCAAAAATTATGAAGCCGATGAGGTAGGAAATTCCACCCACTATAAAAACACTGTTAAGAAACAGATCTTTAGGATTAGGCGTTTTTCCCAAACCCGCCATGTTATGATACACCTTATTCCAAACAATGAATGGAAGAGTTTTGAATGTCATTCCTAAAATTATAGCTGTTATCCAACCGAAAAAAATGGTGAATCCATAAAGTAGAGCAAACTGACTACCGCTTAATTTTGAAAATAAGGTTATGAATAAAACCAAAACAATTATTGGAATAACTATAGAGGCAACGGAAAGCATTGAAATTTTTACCTGCTCATCCACTTTCTTGCGAATGCGCTTAGCAAATGATTGGTAGATATGGTTGCCAAATAGTAGTACGCCTATACTAACAAGCGCAATCGGAATAAAATAAAGTTTGGATTGAGATGAAAAAAGAAATAGAAATAGAAAAGTTATCAATCCGGCATTAATCAAAATGTAGATCCACCACAATCGTTTTTTATTTTCGTATTTAGAAATGAGAAACATGGGTATCAGCCGGGAGCCTACTCCAATAATCATTAATAAAAACCATCCTATTATACCCAGGTGGGCATGAAGGGATAAATAGTGAAGCGAATCATTTGAAAGCGTACGGGATGTAAAATTCCAGATTAGCAGAAGGCCAAGTCCGGTAGTCAAGAACAGCCACAAAACTGAAGTGAAAGCGAACACAGCATGTACATTTTGTTTTTTGGTATTCGACATGCTCAACCAAAGGTTGGCGATGTAGCTGATCACGGCAAGGTTGATAAGCGTTGCTCCTATCCGTGCGATCAAACCCATATCAAATTCATAAAAAGAAAAAACCAGCAGGGGGATACCAATAGCAGCAAAAGCAAAAGAAAGGTAGGCCAGCACGTTGCTATGTAATTTCCCTTCAATCAATACCGGAAACAACTGGTGGCTCGCTCCCAGAATGATCATGGTGCCCCAACCCAACGCCATGGTATGAGTAATGGCTAGTGTATGGGGGCTAAAATAATGCTGGGTAAATGCTGAGGTATCCATCAACAGCAAAATAGCTGCAAGCAAAAACGACAAAGCAGCATATCCATAAAATGGTAGCACCACTTTATACGAGGTGTTTTTTATAGGGCTATTGCTGCCAGCTATGAACATGTCAATTTCTGAAAATCAAAAGATGTACTTCCCCATCACTTATTTCTTTAATACGATAGTCAAACTTTTTTTCTGTTAGTTCAGGTAATAAAAAAACAGGTATCCGTTTATGATACACATAGAGTGCATTCTCTCGTGGCAACTTTTCAAGTTCAGATAAAATAGTAAGCATGGGTTGTGGCATCTCAAGTGCTCTTACATCTATCGTAACCAACTTGTTACTGAATCGCTGCATTACTTCTTCCCAGCCATGGCTTGCCGTTGCTGTTGATTCCACCTCAATACCAGCCTTATCCGATTTTTTATAAAAGTAGGTTTCAACCAGGTCATTACTGATTACATCAGCATATGTAACAAACCCTTTCTTCTCCAACATTTTTATTAATGGAACCGGTTCAAAGGTGTTGATAATCTTTAGTGCTTCACCTGTTTGAATAGACTTCACTTTTTCTAAAATAGGATTCAATGGGTCCTTGCCTGATGCCAATATCTCACGCACATCAAAGTCAATAATCTGGTTTTTGGTAAGGGCGGTGATGAAGGCCGGCAGTTCTTTTCTTTCCTCCTTAATAGGTACACCATTGACATCAATTTCAAATCCCAATGGTTTAAGTTTAAGAAAAAAGTCATTCACCTTGCAGCCTGCCATCTTTGAAGCCATAGCAATACTTGTGCGGCCCGCCAGCACTTTTCTCAAAAGCGGATTCCTCAGCTTCTGAAACTTTGCATCAATGCTGATGATGGCTTCCAATGCATCGGGGTGATCTTTAAGAATCTGGGCAATTTTAGTATTTGCGTTAATCGGTTTCATTTCTGTCATTTATATAAATAACAATCCCCTGATCGTCTTACTACTATTTTGATTTTGTTGCCTTTGTAAAAAGGATATTGTTCTCCAGATGAAAATGTAATTGAAGGTCTTCTTCAAATTCATCCAACATCTTATACACTAACGTATAACTGGCACAGGCATCTTGAGGTAGTGCATAATTGCTTGATAGTTTTCTAACTTCAACCAACTTTCTTCCTATTAACTGATGCTCTAGTTCGAGCGTACCAATCTTATCTTTGATCGATCCAATTTTTTGCTCTCGTGAAGGGCCTGCCTCAGCGTAGGAGCGTACCAATTCTTTAATAAGAGGAAACAATACTGTCTCTTCCCTATCCATATGACCCATTAGAATCATATTGATCTCCTTAACAAGGTTATTAATTTCTATTAACTCAGGATGTTGACCCCTGTGTACCTCCATTACTTTGTTCGCATAGGTAGTAATGTCTGGCAGATTTTTCTTTATATAACTGTGGTGCGTGTTCACAATGTAATCGGCAAGGAAATCAATATTCCATTCATCATAGGGTATAGGACGTGACGCTGGTTTTTTATCCGCCTGTTGCAACTCTTGTTCTACTTTAGTTACATCCAAGCCTTTTTCAGCACACGCCTCTTTAACAGTTTTTTCGCCACCACAAGAAAAATCTAAACCATACTTTTTAAAAACTTCTACTTTGCGTAAATCTTTTGCAGCCAGTTGTCCGAGCGTTTCATCATTTTCACCATAAATACGTTTCCGTATTCTTACTTTCCACCACTCAGGCCCCTCCTCCAGGTACTCCCAAGTAAACGCATTCCCTCTTTCGCCTAATAGCTGGTAATAAAGTGGTTTCGGATCGTGATCATTGTGTATCGTGAGACTTTCCCCTTCTCTCAGTTCGTCATAGCGCACAAAAATAGTAGGATGCTTTTGTTTCGGCTCTAACAAGGTGACGTTTAAGATATTTTCTACTGTTGATTCCATTTATCAATAATTTAATAGTCTGCCGGATCTCTACTTTTTTGTAATCTTTATTTTCCACCAAATAGGCCCTTGCTCCAAATATTCCCAGGTAAAAATATCACCTCGTTCACCTACTAATTGAAAATACATGGGTCTGGGGTCGTGATTATTGTGAAGTGTGAAGCTCTCTCCAGATTTCAGCTCATCAAAGCGAGCAAAAATAGTGGGGTGTTTTAATCTGGGTTCAATTATCGTTACATCCAGGATGTTTGCATTTGAGTTTTCCATATTTTAATGTTTACTGATTAAGCCCTAAAAGAAATAAACTATTCTGATTAATAAAAGTATTAAAGTACTTTTATTCCTCATAGAAATCAAATAAAAATCACTACAGACTCATCTTGTAGCTTGCTGAACCATCCATAACCTGACTGTCATTTTTGTGAGCTCAAGCTAAGGTCGCATCGAGTGTAATCTTAAAGCTCAGCGCTTTGCTTACCGGGCAACCTTCCTTAGCCGCATTGGCACACTCC
>JAGPBO010000122.1 GCA_018063305.1 Cyclobacteriaceae bacterium | reverse complement strand
TTCAACAAAGACTTGTGCATTGATCACTCCTTTTGATGGTGACTTTCTCTTTATCTCCGCAATGATTCCACTCTTGTTTTTATCACGAATCCCCGCCTTCATGGAAGTTGTTGGAGTTTGAAAATAAATACTTTTTTCAAGCTCCTTTACCGGATGCCTAGACTTTAAGGATGCAACCTCTTTATACTTATGTTGAATGATTTCGTCTAAGATATTCATCACACCACCATTAATTTTTTAAATGCATCATGAGCCTTGCCCGAATTAAGCGCTTCGGTTGCCTTATCTACCGCAGCCTTCAGTCCGGATTTTCTATCCACACAATATAAAGCCATCGCTGCGTTAGCCACCACGGCTGCGTTTTGCGATTCCGTTCCCCTACCTTCCAATATATTTAAAAATATATCCGCTGAATCCTGAATGGTTACTCCACCCTGAATGTCGCGTGCGTTTAATCTGGGCAAACCTAAATCAGCGGGTTCCGCTATCCGTTCGCCTTCATTCGAAAAGAACTTAAAGGCGCTTGTCAGCGATACTTCATCATAGCCATCCAGCGAGTGAAGGATCACAAAATCCTTATCACTATTTTGATAGAGATACCCATATTGGCGTGCTAGTTCCAAGCTAAATACGCCCACCAATTGTCGGGTTGGAAAAGCTGGATTAACCATAGGCCCAAGCATATTAAAAAAAGTCTTCACGCCTAGTTCTTTGCGAATGGGCGCTACATTTTTCATGGCGGGATGAAATAAGGGTGCGTGCATAAAACAAATATTCGCACGATCCAGACTACGCTTCAATTCATCAACATTGTTTGTAAACTTATACCCAAAGTGTACCAATAAATTGGAAGATCCGCAAGCGGAAGAAACACCATAGTTCCCGTGCTTGGCAACCGGCTGTCCGGCCGCAGCCACTACAAAAGATGACAGCGTGGAGAGATTGATTGTATTTTTTCCGTCACCACCCGTGCCACATACATCCATTACGGGCTGATCGAATTTAACCGGCATACATAATTCGAGCATGGCATCGCGAAAGCCTTGTAGTTCTTCTACCGTGATACTGCGCATCATATAGACGGTCATAAACGCGGCTGTCTGACTCAGGTTAAATTTACCCGAAGCCAGATCAACCAACACCTGATGGGCGGTTTCTTTGGTTAAGGAACGATGCTCAATTAATTCCGTTAGTATTTGTTTCATTGCAGAAGTCGGTATTAATTAATTATTTAACCAATTCTTAATCATTTTGGGACCTTCGGGTGTCATGATTGATTCCGGATGAAACTGAAGTCCTCTCACATCATCGCGCACATGACTAATCGCCATAATCATCCCTTCATTATTCACTGCAGTGATTTTAAGATCAGGTGTAATGGTATCCGGCAACACAGCCCACGAATGGTAGTGCGTTGCCTGGAATGTATTCGTTATGCCTTTAAATAAATATTCGTCTGCACTTTTAATTTCGGCCACCGAAGTGACACCATGTAACACGGAAGGAATATTATACAACGCGGCACCGTACACTTCTGCAATGCCCTGATGGCCAAGACAAATTCCCAGAATACTTTTTGTCGCGCCATATTCTTTAACCAGTGCTTTCATAATTCCGGCTTCATCAGGAATACCCGGCCCGGGAGAGAGCAAAATCTTATCGTATTTTTTTATCTCACCTAAATCAATTTTATCATTTCGAATTATATCTAACGAATATCCATTTGCCCGGATCAAATGAACCAGGTTGTAGGTGAATGAATCGTAATTATCTAAGACCAGTATTTTCATGTGTTACTAATTATTTTTTAAGGTCAGATGGAATGCCTGATTGCATTATCATACCGTTGGGTCTGTTTAGCTGATGGCATTTCATAGTTATATCTGTTCAGCCATCTTGAGTGCTTTGCGAAGCGCTTCCAGTTTGTTGTTCACTTCCTGTAACTCGCTTTCAGAATTTGATTTTGAAACTACACCCGCTCCCGCCTGATACACGAGCGTATTATCCTTACTTAAAAAAGTGCGAATCATAATGGCGTGATTCAATGAGCCATCAAATCCGAGAAAGCCAATAGCACCCCCATAAAAACCCCGATTCACATTTTCATATTGATTGATCAGATTCATGGCCTTATGTTTAGGCGCCCCCGATAAAGTACCTGCAGGGAACGTATCCGCAGCCATCTGAATGGCGGAAGTCTTCGGATTTAATGTACCGGTAACTTTAGACACCAAGTGAATGACATGCGAATAGTATTGAACTTCCTTAAAAACCTCCACCTGCACGTTCTCTGCATTACGGCTCATATCATTGCGAGCCAGATCCACCAGCATAATATGTTCTGCGTTCTCCTTTTCATCGGCTGAAAGTTTTTCTGCTAACAAAGCATCTTCCTGATCGTTACCCGATCTGCGAAAAGTACCCGCGATCGGAAAGATATGCCCCAATCCATTTTTAATTTGAATCTGTGCTTCTGGCGAAGAGCCAAAAAGTTTAAAATTTCCGTAATCAAAATAAAACAGATACGGTGAAGGATTGATAGACCGCATGGCGCGATAGACATTAAACTCATCGCCTTTGAAGCCTGAGGCAAACCGTCTTGATAAAACTATTTGAAATACATCGCCCCGGTAGCAATGCTGTTTTCCTTTTTCAATGATATTCAGAAACTCCGCATCCGTATAATTAGACCGTTCTTCCGTGGTTTGCGTAAATTGAAAAGTGGTGATGCGGTTATTGACAATACTTTGTTCGAGTCTTCTGAGTGTACTTTCCTTCTTATCGCCTTGTAGCTGATGCTCAAACAGAGTCATTTCATTAAAAAAATGATTAACTACAATTACATAGCGATATAACGAGTACATCATATCGGGCAAATTTGTTTCTGTAGATTGAATATTAATCTCCTCGAAATACCTGACCGAATCATACGCCATATAACCAAAGAGACCCTCGTGGGGATATTTAGATTGATGGGATTCATCGGACTGAAACGAATTGCGAAACTGTTCCAGAAGTCCGGGAACCTGAACCGAAGCATCTATTTTAATTTGATGAGTTGGCTGATTCGGATATCGGATCTCAGCAAACCCATTCGCTATTTGAAACGTGGCCATTGGATCGCAGCAGATAAAGGAAAGGCTATTCTCGTTTCCATGATAATCCGAGCTCTCCAACAAAATACTTCCGGCAAATACATCACGTAGCTTCAAATAGATATTTACCGGTGTCAGCGTGTCGGCCAGTAGTCGTTTTGAGAATGTCTTTAATTTATATTTCATACTTATAATGGCTACTAAATAAGAAAGCCCACTGTGAACAGCGGGCCTTCGGCAATACTTAATAACATAGCAAGGCTGCTCACATATCGAAATTCGATTTGTGCCACCACCACGCCATGTGAATATTTCTTGTCATTTTTTAAGCTTCAGCTTTTTTTCTTGGTGCTCTTTTAGGTTTCGCTTCAGCCGTTGTGGCTACCGCTGTCTTCTTTGAGGCAACCCGCTTCAATCTCGCTTTGATTTTGCTTTTATTTCTTGAAACGCCAAAAGAACCTATTGTCCGTTTGCCTTTTTTGGTTTTTTTATCACCTCTTCCCATTGGGTAAATTAAAATTTATGAGCAAGTATAGCAAAGGGTTTACTTTTCACCAAATCTGTTCCCTCAATATCTTATTTTTGAGTTTACCTTGTATATCGAAGTTCTGCTCATCCAAGAACCTCGCCTTGCCTAAATCGGGAATCTTAAAGAGAACGCAATCTTTCGGCACATTCCCCTGATTTGGAAATCGAAACCAGTTTTGAAGAATAGCTTCTTCGACAAAGCCCGCCTTTATCAACACCCTGGCGGAAGCGAGATTTTCGGCATCGACAAAAGAGCCAATCCGAAAAATACCCGGTTGTGTATTAAGCACCCTGATTAATTCGCGAGTTGCCTCGGTGGCATAGCCCTTTCCCCAATGTAATGGCCCAAAGACATAACCGACCTGAACTTTGCCGCCATCGTTCAAAAATCCACAACTCCCTATAAGCCGACCATTCGCTTGTAACCGAATGCCATAAGAAAAATCGATGCCTTGCCTCCACCCTGTAATCGTTCGGGTGAGATAGGCTCGTGTATCCTTAACCCATTGATGTGTAGGCCACGAAACAAAGCGTGTACTTTCCGGTTTGCTTGCATAGGTATAAAAAATTTCTTCTGCATCTTCGTGCCGTAGCCGGGTGAGGATCAGGCGATCGGTCTGTAACTGCTCCGGAACTTGATTCATTCGTAAATCCATTGTCATGGGAAAAGAAAGCAATATTGTTCATCAATATTTTAAAAAGGAAGCGGAAGGAATAAAAATTCTTGTCCGGGTTAATCCCATCCATCTAAAAGGCACTGAGATTGTAGTCGAAAAGGAGACTGTTGAGATTCGTGATCTTGAATTTGATTCGGGGATCTTTGAGGATTTAGCCGTGGATGGTTTTGTTGAGGTTAATGCGCTTGAGTTTAATCTCTATCTTTCTGGCTTAGTTTGATGGGGTTTAACTTCGCTAAAGATTTAGTCCGGTCAAATATTTTATTACCTTTGCGCCCGGCAAATCGGCACGACCAGCTCCTGCTGAACTCCCCCAGGATCGGAAGGTAGCAAGGGTAGGTAGTTGTAGCGGTGCGATGTTCGGTTTGCCACTTTTTTAAACCTTCTCGATACAAATTCAGGGAAGGTTTTTTAGTTTTTTGGGTTAATTTTGCCACTTAAACTACTCCTTATGAAGTTCTTCATTGACACAGCCAATCTTACTGAAATTAAAGAAGCGTATGACCTGGGCGTTTTGGATGGCGTAACCACTAACCCATCGCTCATGGCTAAAGAAGGAATTTCGGGCAAGGAAAAAATCATGGCGCATTATAAAGCCATTTGTAACATCGTTGACAATAATGTAAGCGCAGAAGTGATAGCTACGGACTTTGACGGTATCCTTAAAGAAGGTAGGGAATTAGCCAAGATCGATGATAAGATTGTTGTTAAAGTACCGATGATTAAAGATGGTATTAAAGCTATTAAGAAATTTACGAGTGAAGGAATTCGCACGAATTGTACTTTGGTCTTTTCTCCCGGCCAGGCGTTGTTAACTGCCAAAGCCGGTGCCAGTTATGTTTCTCCGTTCATTGGAAGATTGGATGATATCTCGCAAGACGGGCTTGACCTGATTGCCCAAATCAGATTGATCTATGATAATTACGGCTATGGCACCGAGATACTGGCAGCCAGTATTCGCCATACCATTCATTTAATTAAGTGCGCAGAGATTGGTGCTGATGTTGCGACCTGTCCGCTCCATGTAATTATGGCCTTACTCAAACATCCGCTTACGGATAGCGGCCTGGAAAAATTTCTGGCTGATCACAAAAAGGCTAATGGATAATCTAAATATGTACGAATTACGATTTACGAATTAAGATTTTGAGTGTCATGTTTTCATCTGATCCGGTAGTTCGCGTAAAAGAAGCCAGCATCTTTCAGGATCACAATACTATTTTGAGTGATATTAGTTTTGACGTTGATAAGGGAGAGTTCACCTTTTTGATTGGCCGAACTGGTTCGGGAAAATCTTCTTTGCTTAAAACGCTGTATGCCGATCTACCCTTGCGTCTGGGTGATGTTAGTGTAGCGGGGATTAATATTCGTGAAATCAAAAGTAATCAAGTTCCTCTGCTGCGGAGAAAAATAGGAATCATCTTTCAGGATTTTCAATTGTTCACCGATCGTACCGTTGGCGATAATCTGAATTTTGTCATGAAGGCCACGGGCTGGAAAGATGGTGCCCGTATGAAAAACAGACTCGCTGAAGTTTTAATGCAGGTTGGCTTAGGTTCTGTCGAGAAAAAGATGCCCCATCAATTGTCGGGGGGAGAACAGCAGCGGGTGGTGATCGCCCGGGCACTGATTAATGAGCCGCTCATTCTTATTGCGGACGAGCCAACCGGAAATCTAGATCCGGAAGTCTCCAATGGAATTATGAAAATCTTTCAACAAATTAACAAGAGTGGTACTGCGGTATTAATGGCCACCCATAGTTACGGACTTATCAAACGCTTTCCGGCTCGCGTTCTAAAATGCGAAGACGGTAAAATACTCGACAGCCATAAAGATAAATTTGAACTTAAGAGCGAAGAAGACTTTTAGGCTCAGGCTGCCGCTGACGCAGGTTTCGATTTTTCTTTTTTAGAATCCTCCAAACTTTTTATTTGTTGATTCAGTAAATCGATTCGCACTAACAAGTTTAAAATCAACGCATCCTTTACTTTCTTGGTAGGATTCGCTTTCATCTGTTCTCTCAAAACAAAATACATCGCTTCCAGCTTCTCGAGATCTTGCGTAAATGCCTCGCCCCCGTTCAGGTTTTGGATGTTATCTATCAACTCCACTTTCTCTGCAATTTGCTCACTGTAAAAACTTTCCAAATCCGAAAAATCACCTTGTAGCTTGGCGGTTTCCCGTGAGGGTTTATGGGCTATGCTATTGGTTGCAAATAAATAAACCGACAAGCCGAGAAAGAGCATGGCGGCCAATCTCCAAATCATTACATTATTCCATAATGAAATAGACCTGCCCGGCAGGTTTGGCTTTATTTTATTCCATACGGAATCCGTGGGCTCGAGATGATCGAATTCCTCCTTGTGGGTGTCAATAAAATCCTTTAATGAATCTTTCATGTGTATAATTGATTTTTAATTGTCACATAGAATTTGCTGTTGCTATTCATCCCTGGTTGGTGTTTCTCAATCCTACCCATTTCATAAAATTCCTCCCTCCAGGAGTTCTTTTAGTTTTTTCTTTGCCCGGTTAAATTGCGATTTTGAGGTAGACTCTGTGATACTCAAGATCTCTGCAATTTCACCATGATCGTAGCCTTCCAAAAGATATAAAGAAAGGACTGACCGGTAGCCATCCGGCAAGGCTAGTATCGCCTGCCGTACTTTCGCTACGGTAAACGGAAATCCTTCCAGGGTATCTATGGTCTCCTCTTCCCTTACATCCCAACTATCCGCTTCGGGTAATCGATCAGGCTTTCGCCTGTTCACATAGTTGATTGCTTTATTAATTACTATTCTTTTCAGCCAGGCACCAAAGGTAGAATCACCCCGGTATCGTTCGAGATTATTAAACGCACTGATAAACGCATCCTGCAAGACATCTTCCGCCTCTTCCGCATCATTAACAATTCGATAGCCCACGTTATACATACTTCTGCTGTAAAGCTTATAAAGTTTGTAATAGGCTTCCCTGTCCCCTTGCCGGCATCGGTCAATCAAATCCTGATGAATATGTAATGCCGGGGCCTCCAAACTCTATTCGCTAGGTCTAAAGACCCTGGCTGTATCAATAGGTTGCATGCTTATTTCACTTTCGCTAAATTCTGTTTAGCAATAATAAAATCAGGGGCGATGGCTAATGCCTCTTCAAAAAGTTTTTTGGCCGCTGCTTTATCTCCAAATTGCTCCTGTACCGCCAATCCTTTAAGATTAAGTACGGCCACCTTCATGGGATATTCTTTGGATTTGTTTTCGGCATCGTTAAAAGTCACTTTAAGAGTATCCAATTCGGGCTTTGCCAGCAAAATTTCCAGGGTAGCCAGACATTCGGTATACCGCTTCAAATCGTATTGTAAGAAAGGCATTTTGTAGAGCGTATTCACATTATTGGTTAACAGATAGAGGCTCTCATAATTTTGCAACGAGCGATCCGGTACCCCCAACACTTCATAGCCCACCGCAGAAATCTCCAGTGCAGGGATATTTTTAGGATTACGCGTCAGGAGTTGTTGTGACACTAACACGGCAGGAGCATATTTTTCATTCTGATAGTAGTAATAAGCAAGACTAAAAATGAGTGAGTCATTCTGTGGATTTTCGACAATCAAATCGTACAGCGCATCTTTGGCAACATCATAGTCGTTCCATTGAATGGCCGTTACATACTTTTTATAGAAATGTTCAGTCAATGGATTTACCGCTTTCTTAACCGGTTGGGTACTTTCTGTTTTGGCCGGTTCTACTTTAATCGGTTCTACTTTAGCCGGCTGCTTCTTCGTTTGTGCGAAAGAAACAGTACACAGGCAAACAAAAAAAATAATTACAATGTGTTTCATTTTTAGTTACTGGTTTACTTCGTGAGTTAATCCTTTTCGGTTTGCAATTTGTATTAATAATTCATACGCCTCCTGGCGATCGTTTCGGATAATTCCTTCCAGAATAGCTTCCTTTATTTCTTCTTTGATTTCTCCAACTATCGGGCCAGGGGCAATATTAAACAACCTGATGATTTCGTCACCCGAAATGGGTGGTTGAAAATTGCGCACTTGATCACGCGCCTCCAGGTCAATCATCTTCTGTTCTACCTGCTCGAAATTTCTAAGGTATTTAGCCACCTTATCATTATTCTTAGACGTTATATCGGCCTTGCAAAGTTTCATCAGGGCATCGCCATCATCGCCTGCTTCAAAAAGCAATCTGCGAACAGCCGAATCCGATACTTCTTTTACCAAGGCAATAGGTCGCAAATGCAGGCGAACTAATTTTTGAACAAAAAGCATTTTTTCATTCATCGGCAACTTAAGCCTTCGAAAAATACCCGGCACCATGCGAGCTCCTTTGTCTTCGTGCCCGTGAAAGGTCCATCCTACTTCTTTATCAAAACGTTTGGTGGCCGGTTTAGCAATGTCGTGTAAAATGGCCGCCCAACGCAACCAAAGATCATCGGATACTTTAGAAACATTGTCAAGCACCTGCAGCGTATGAAAGAAATTATCTTTGTGCGCTTTGTTATCCTGATACTCCACCCCGTGCAGGGCGATCATCTCCGGAAAGAATTGCTTTAATAATCCACCTTGGAAGAGTAATTTAAAACCATAGGAGGGCACGGGTGATAAAATAATTTTATTCAATTCCACGATCACACGCTCCATAGACACGATAGAAAGCCGCTCTGCATTTTTTGTGATCGCCTCAAACGTATCGGCTTCAATATCAAAATTCAATTGCGCGGCAAAGCGGATGGCCCGAATCATTCGCAAGGGATCATCCGAAAAGGTAATGTTCGGATCGAGCGGAGTCTTTATCACCTTCTCTTTTAAATGTTGAACACCACCAAACGGATCAATCAATTCACCATACGTTTCTTTATTCAAACTAATGGCCATGGCATTGATTGTAAAATCTCTGCGCAACTGATCTTCTTCTAAAGTCCCGTCTTCTACTATTGGCTTACGCGAATCCTCCCGATATGATTCTTTGCGCGCGCCAACAAACTCCAACTCCCGATCGGCCACTTTAATCATGGCCGTGCCAAATGTTTTGAAAATAGTAACCGGAACGCCACCTAAATCTTTGGCCGCTTGCTGCGCTAATTTTATCCCACTGCCCACACATACAAAATCGAGATCCTTATTCGGTCTATTCAGGATCAGATCCCGCACAAAACCGCCTACTGCATAAGTAGGAAATCCAAGTTTGGCTCCTGCTTGTGAGATCGTTGTAAAAATGTCGTCTTTATTTAATTCTGTTTTAAAATCCATTCTACCCTAAAAATGACCTCAAAGGTAAGAAGGAAATCACGAATAATGACGGCTTCTTTCGGGCAGGCAAAAGAGAAGAGTACGCGAAATTTCTAATGATGTCCTTATTTCTTAATGAACGTAGGGCATGGAATAAACTTTTCCTTTTTTTTGGTTTTGGATTGAGTTTGAATATCCAACTTATACTTGAGGGCTACTTCGTGGGCTCCCCCAGAAACAGGACCTAACTCAGAAACCGTAAAGTCATAACTGTACCCAACCTCCAGTTTTTCGAATTGGAAACCCAAGACCAGCACCAGCGCATCCTGACTGATATTGTCTTTCACATTTTGTTGCACCGGAATACCCCGATACCATAACCCAATCATGACGGGATCATACAGAAAATGCAGTCCTATATCTAACTGATCGAACTGAGCTTGTCGCTTGTAAACAAACGAGGGCGACAAAACGGAAATATGATCTTTCTTAAACGGACCCACATACAAAGGAATACGCACACCGCCATGGATACTGGTCTTGATAGGAACTAACGATTCCGCATCGAGCATAGATCGGTTAGGGGTGTTGAGGTGACTAACTGAAAACCCAATCCAAAAGTTTTTATTGTAAGCCAAGGCCCCAGAATTAAAGTCGAAATAACTGGCCGTATTGAGATTGTAAAGAGCCGGGTCATCACTGGGCGTAGTTCCATCTGCATCAAATTGAAGTTGATCGCCAAATACGAGTTTATTCCAATCGACCGATCGAAAAGCGTACCCAAAATTTAGTCCGGCAGAAACAACCCAGGAATTGGATACTCGCCATTTATAGGAATACAGAAAATTAAACTGGGATGATTTCATACCGGCCGTACCGGCCTGATCGACCATGGCCATAAAACCAATACCGCTGTTATACTGATTCAGACTGTAGTCGTAAGAAAATGCAGTCGTTATAAAGCCTCGTGCGGCATTCGGCCATTGATTTCTATAGTTGGCAATAAAGCGATGATCTTGCGTGGTACCGGTAAATGCAGGGTTCAGATAAAGGGGAGCCGCATAGTATTGAGAGAACTGTGGATCTTGCGCGTGAACTGCCATCCCCATTCCAAGAAAAAATAAAAGGAGCGTCTGCTTTTTCATCAACGAATCAAGTTTACATCTCCTACCCGCACCACCTTTTCTCCGGTTTCGTACGAAGCGGCCAGCTTATAGATATACACATCTTGTTGGCAGGGCTTTCCTTTATAGGTACCATCCCAACCGAATTCCGGATCGCGGCTTTCAAATAACAATTCACCCCATCGGTTGAAAATCAACAATTCAAATTCAGCTACCCCACGCATGAGCGGAAGAAACACATCATTCTTTCCATCGTTACCATCCGCATTTCCCTGGCCAGGCGAAAAGGCATTCGGTATTAAAACCTGCCCACCTTTTTGAACCTTTACACTGTTTTGTTGAATCGTGGTATCGGCACATTCATATTGATTGATCGCTATGAGTTT
This sequence comes from Cyclobacteriaceae bacterium, assembly GCA_018063305.1. Lineage (GTDB taxonomy): Bacteria > Bacteroidota > Bacteroidia > Cytophagales > Cyclobacteriaceae > ELB16-189. The sequence continues at coordinate 3 of JAGPBO010000122.1, read as the reverse complement.
AAC
>JAGPBO010000121.1 GCA_018063305.1 Cyclobacteriaceae bacterium | reverse complement strand
ATAATGAGAATGAGACGATTCGGACAAAGTATTAAGAGAGATTAATGTTAGGAAAATATTTTAAAAACGAGGAGTGCGGCAAGATAGGCGACAACTGTCATGTAAGCGAGTTGCATGAGTGGCCACTTCCAACCTTTTGTTTCGCGCTTAACTACAGCCAAGGTGCTCATACACTGCATCGCTAAAGTATAGAATACGAGTAAAGAGAGTCCTACAGCCGGTGTATAGCGGGGTCCACCGGTTTCGGGATTAATTTCAGACTTCAATCTTCCTTTAATGGTTTGCTCGTCATCGGTGCTCCCTAAACTGTAAATGGTCGCTATGGTGCTAACAAAAACCTCGCGGGCAGCAAATGAGGTTACTAATGCAATTCCAATTTTCCAGTCATAACCCAGAGGCTTTATAGCAGGCTCAAGGGCCTTACCAATAATGCCGGCATACGAATGCTCAAGTTTATAAGCGGCTACTTTACTTTTCAATTCATTTTCAGTCAGGTTTTTTTCCAATGACTCTTTGCGTACAACTTCTTCGGCTCTTTTCATTTGATCGCTTGGTCCATAACTGGCAAGAACCCATAGAATAACGGAGATAGCAAGAATAATTTTCCCTGCCTCAAACACAAACGACTTCGTTTTTTCAACAATAGTATAACCGACATTGGTCCATTTTGGCTTACGGTAGGTTGGCATCTCCATAATGAGATAACTACGCTCTTTTGTTTTAATGATAAATTTTAAAACGAAGGCAGATAGAATGGCGGCAAAGAAACCAAGTAAATACAAGCCCATGAGCACTAAACCCTGATAGTTAAAAAAACCGAACAGTTTGTCTTCAGGTATAACTAGTGCCACGAGAATAGTAAATACCGGAAGGCGTGCTGAGCAACTCATAAAGGGAGTTACAAAAATTGTAATTATCCGTTCCTTCCAGTTTTCGATCGTGCGTGTTGCCATAATAGCTGGGATGGCACAGGCCATTCCTGAAATCAAAGGCACTACACTCTTACCGCTTAGTCCAAACTGACGCATGATCTTATCCATCAGAAAAACCACGCGCGCCATGTATCCACTTTCTTCAAGTATTGAAATGCAGGCAAAGAGAATGGCAATCTGTGGAATGAAAATTAAAATACCACCAATGCCCGGTATAACCCCTTGCGTAATCAGATCAAAGAAGGGCCCCTTCGGAAAAATCTCATCGAGTGTATGGCTCAATTTCGCAAACGTACTATCAATAAAATCCATGGGAATTTGTGCCCAGGCAAAAATGGATTGGAAAATCAGAAAGAGCACGGAGAAGAAAATGAGGTAGCCCCAGACCTTATGCGTTAGAACTCGATCGATCCGATAGGAAAACTTTTTCCATTCAGGATCAGATGTTTTAAGAATGATCCGGTTTAATAAATCCTGAATAAATCCATAACGCATTACGGTTTCGGCTCCCTGATATTTGTGAGGAAAGAATTTCTCTCTTTCGGCCTGTTCAAAGATATACGCTCGGTCTTGGGCGCTTAGAAAGACCAAATTGTCTGTCTGTTGTAAATACTGGTAGGCCTCGTATTCTGTAGATAGATTAAATTTATTTTTAATGGTTGAGACGAGCGATTTGATTTCCGCATCTATTTTGTAGATGAGCTTTTTTGAGGGATTAACAGGCTTTGATAAGACTTCTTTTAAATCATCAATGCCTTGGCCTGTACGAGCATTAACCATTACGACAGGTAAATCCAACGAAACAGAAAGCTCTTGTATGTCTATACTTTGCCCGGATTTAGCGGCCAGGTCCATCATGTTTAAGGCCAGCACAATGGGGAGCTTCAAATCAATAAGCTGGGTGAGCAACAACATGCAGTTTTTTAAATTGGTTGCGTCTGCGACCAACACAACACAATCAGGATAGAACGGTCCCTTTTGATCGGCAAAAACCTCAGCAACAACCTTTTCATCTAACGTACGAGGATAGAGACTGTAAATTCCAGGGAGATCAATTATTTCGGCAACGGTTTGAGTATTGAGTTGACAAATTCCGGTTCTCTTATCTACCGTAATACCAGGGAAATTTCCGATCTTTTGGTTAAGACCGGTTAGCTTATTAAACAGAGAAGATTTTCCAGAATTTGGCTTCCCCGCAAGGGCAATTTTCAACTTTTTATCAACAGCCATCAGTTAAGTATCACGATCGTATAAGCTTCCTCGAGTCTTAAGGAAAGGTCATAACCAGAAACACTAACACACACGGGATCTCCCAAAGGAGCAGTGAAATTGAAGCGAACGGCAGTTCCTGGTAAAAAGCCCATTTCTAAAAGTTTGGTAGACAAATGGTCATCCAGAAACTCGGAAATAACGGCTGTTTCCCCTGGTTTCATATCTGCAACGCTTTTTTTGAGCCCCACCTCTTATTTAGATTAATTTTAAACAACGCGAATATAGTTTTACAGGGGGTGCTAAACAATGATTATCTTCGATGGTGAAAAAGAAAAAGGAAAAACCGGATAGGGGTAAAAATGCCAACAAAAAACCGAAGCCCGTTGAGCCGAGTGATCAGGAAGATCGTTTTGATTTTGGCGGACTGCCGAAAATTAACTTAAAGAAAAATCTCGGTTGTGGTTGATTAAAAAATTGATGAAAAAGAATCTATTTAAAACACTTGCCAAAATCAACAAAGTAATCATGCCGCGGTTTAGTCAGCGCGACATAACCAAACTTTCAAAATATGATAAAGCACTGGTTGCCTATCGATATTGGGTTACGATAAATGCGTTGGATTAACATTCCGCTAATAACTCCCGGCAAAGAAAATTCGCTTAACCCGCTCGCTTGTATTAGTAAGAATTTCATATGAAATAGTATTTATGCTGGCCGCAACTTCCTGAATAGGCATGCCTTCACCGAAAATAATGACTTCATCTCCTTCATGAGCATCAATTCCTGTAATATCAATCATTGTCATATCCATACAAACATTGCCAACTACCGGTACTCGCTTACCCGCAACCATTACCTGTCCGGCTCCCTGGCTGAAACTTCTGCTAAATCCATCGGCATAGCCAATAGCAATGGTGGCTAGTGTTATATCGTTTTCACTTTGACCTCTTCGTCCATAGCCAACCGATTCTCCTGCCTTTATTTTTTTTATTTGTGAGATAACGGTTTTTAGAGTAGCAACAGGTTGTAATTGATCAATTGAATCGGAGGTAGGATTTACTCCGTATAAACCTATACCCAGGCGAACCATATCCATTTGAAGATTAGGTAAGCGCAGAATTCCAGGCGAGTTAAGAATATGTCGTATGGGTTTAATTCTCAACGCATCGCTTATTTTCTCACAAGCGGTTTGATACAATTCAAATTGCACGTGCGAATACCTGTCATGTTTTGATTCATCGGCCCCAGCCAGATGTGAAAAAATACTTACTACTGAAATGTTTAGATTTGCCTTAAGTAACTCAATAAGTTCATCCAGGTTATCTTCTTCAAGACCTAGTCGATGCATACCTGTTTCCAATTCAAGATGAACTTTACAGGGTTGGCCTTGCAAAAATTCTATTAGTGATTTGAGTAACCCAATGCTATAGAGGGTAGGCTCTAATCGATTGGCCAAAAGTAAAGGAAAGCTTTCTTCTGTGGGATTCATTACCATAATAGGTAGACTAATCTGATTTTTTCTCAGATCAACACCCTCATCCGTGTAAGCCACACCGAGGTAATCGACTCTGTGGAATTGAAGAAGATTAGCAACTTCTTCGCTGCCGCTCCCATAGGCAAAAGCCTTTACCATAACCATTATCTTAACACCCGGATTTAATCTCGATTTGAAAAAATTCAAGTTGTGGGCCATTTTATTCAGATCAATTTCCATGCGCGTACCATGTACTCTGCGTTGAAGGCGAGATACAATTCTTTCGAATTGAAAAATCCGGGCTCCTTTAATTAAAATGATTTCGTGATTGAATTCCTCCCAAGCGGTTTTAGTCAGTGCTTCGGATGTGGTTTCATAAAACCTTGATTTTATTTCCTTCGACAAGAACTGTGTACGGTGCTTGTTTAATACAGGGCCTATTGCAATCAGTTGTTGCACACCACTCCGGGTAATCATTTCCCGGATTTTTAAAACTAACTCAGAGTCATCTAATCCTGTTTGTAAAATATCAGAAAGAATTAAAGTCTTTTTCTTTTTTTGAAGGCCACCTAAAAAATCAAGACTGATCTGTAAACCCCCCAAGTCGTTGTTATAACTATCATCTATAACCTGGCAGTTATTAATTCCCTGTTTCAGCTCCAAACGCATGGGTATTGATTGCAATACGGTAACCCGCTGTTGTATTAAAGGAGGAGAACACTTAAGATGCAGCATAAGGACAATGCAATGGAGTGCATTTTCTACCGATGCCTTATCTGTAAACGGAAGCACAAAGTTGAATTCTCTTTTCTTGTCTTGTAGGGTGATTTTATTTGCTTGTTGCCGCACCATATAATCGCCTCCAGCCTTGAAGCCCCATGAAATGGCGGGAATCTTTAGATGTTGAATTTCTAATTTTAAGAGATCATAATCGGAACAATAGATAAGGGCCTCGACTTCACGGAAGAGCTTTAATTTTTCACGAACCTTTTCTTCAAGACTAGTAAAACCCTCGTCATGGGCACTTCCAAGGTTACTAAATATTCCTAATGTTGGCCTGATAATTTTTGCCAACCGTTCCATTTCGCCTGGGCGGGAGATGCCGGCCTCAAATACTCCTAGCTGATGATGATTTTGGATTTGCCATATGGATAAAGGCACGCCAACCTGAGAATTATAGCTTCCCGGATTTTTTACAATTTTATAATCAGGTGACAGAAGTTGGAAGATCCATTCCTTAATAATTGTTTTACCATTGCTGCCCGTAATTCCGATAACAGGCAAGGAAAAATCTTTCCGATGTGTTTCGGCAAGTGCTTGTAACGCAATGCGCGATGAATCAACTAAAAGAATATTAGCTTCCGGATATTGATCAATAGGCACAGATTGCTCAACAACAAACTGACGAATACCCGCAGCATACAGGTCCGAAATAAATTGATGCCCATCATGACGTTCGCCAGAAATTGCAAAGAATAGTGTTTGATCAGATAGCAATGTTTTGCGACTGTCAATCAGTAAATCTCGTATTTCTCTTTCTCGATTCTGTTGAAGAATCTTTCCGTTGCAAATGGATGGTAATGATGAGAAAAGAATCATGTCAGAATAGTCTTGTTCCGTTAGGAACCGGCTTATCAATTGAGCTCAACACCACCCTTTTTTTTTCGTCAGGAAACCCCGTGACCAATACCTCGGAAATGAAATTAGCTACTTGTCGAGGCTGAAAATTTATAACGGCTATTATTTGTCGTCCAATTAACGACTCCAGTGTATACAAATCGGTTATTTGAGCGCTGGATTTAAGTATCCCTAATTCTGGCCCAAAGTCGATCCAAAGCTTAAAAGCTGGCTTTTTAGCCTCTGGGAAGGGCTCAACCCTTAAAATAGTGCCAGTTCTTAAATCAATTTTATTAAAGTCATCTAATGTGATCATTATCAAAAATTTACTAATTTGCAAAGCTAACCCGAATGATAAATTAGTGGGTTATAAGCCCGGAAATAGATGAAGATAAACTTTTCGCTTTTACTGGTACTTATTGTTGGTTCACTTAGTGTAACAACCGTTACAACAGTGTCCGCTCAAGAGGGTGTACCCCATAACGAGATTCCGGAGATTGCTCCTTATAATAATAATGATCCAAGTATCAGAGAAGAAAAACCATTGCTCTATGAGCCGGAGTCAAAACCGATAACAAACACCGTTAGAGATCAACCTACAAATTCAGGTGTTTTTGCTAAAACCAAATCCAAAAATCCAGAGCCACCAAAGGCCGTTGGAACCAAGCCTGAAGAAGATGCTCTCTCGTTCAACTTTCTGTATTACATAATTCAGAAGTTTAAAATTTCTGACATAGTCGAACAATAGTCCATTCCTGTAAAATATCAATTGAGCATTAACTGAAATTGTATGTTTGCAACATTGTTGCAAATATGAAAGTAGTCTTATTACTGTTAGCCGTTTACTTTCTTTTTATTCCCGGTGTACGTGGGCAGGATGCCTGTAAATTGGAATTGAAAGGTAACGTGTTTGACGAAAACGGGAATCGCCTAAAAGGCGCTACTGTGTTTATAAAGGAGATCAACATAGGAAAAGTAACGGATGAAGCAGGAGGATTTCTATTTCAGAATCTATGTGAAAGAACTTATGTGATAGAAGTAAAATTTTTAGGGTACGAAACGTATGTTACAACCATCCATCTAAACAAGGCTGCTGAACTTTTTATTCCATTAAAATCGGCAGATAAATTATTAAACGAGGTTATCGTTTATGATCACAAGGAAAATTTCACAAAGACAACCAACTACGCAAAACTTAGTGCCCGGGAACTCGATGAATCGGCTGGTAAATCGTTAGGAGAAACCTTACGGGGAATTACAGGGGTTAACTCTATACAAACAGGCCCTGCTATTTTTAAACCCGTTATTCACGGGGTTCATAGCCAGCGGATTTTACTTTTAAATAACGGTGTTAGGCAAGAAGGACAGCAATGGGGAGCTGAGCATGCACCAGAAATTGATCCGTTTGTTGCCACCAATGTGGTAGTAGTTAAAGATGCTGCTGCCATCAAATATGGGACCGATGCACTTGGCGGTGTCATTGTGGTAAGTCCTGCGGAGTTGCCAACAGATCAAAAGATGGGAGGGCAATTTCATTTGATTGGGAATACTAATAATCGGGGAGGCATAGTTTCTGGACTATTAGAGGGCGGCTTGAAAAATCTAAAAGGCTGGGGTTGGCGGCTACAGGGCACCGGAAAGAAATATGGAGATTCTCATGCAGCAAATTATAATCTTTCGAATACAGGGGTAGAGGAATTGGATTACTCAGCAGCCCTGGGGTATCATAAAGAAAATACCGGCATTGAGTTTTTCTATAGTCACTTTAATACGACTTTGGGCGTGTTGCTTGGATCAGCAATTAGTAGTACCGAAGATCTCGCCAATGCCATTGAACGCGAACCACCTCAATACACTACCGACTTTACGTATACTATTCAGGCTCCCCGACAGGAAGTAAAACATGATCTACTTAAGATTAAAGGTCACTTAAGACGAGGCAATAATCTCTTTAATCTTCAATATGGGTTTCAAGCCAATGATCGTAAGGAATTTGATCTAAGAAGAGGCTCTCTGGTAAATGTTCCGGCACTGGGATATAAACTATTCACACAAACTCTTGATGCAGAGTGGGAGATAACCAAAAACAAAAAAGATACCCGGAGCATTGGTATGAATGGAATGTGGCAAGGCAACAATAAAATGGATGGAACCCAAACGCTTCCATTTATCCCCAACTATATCAATTATTCTACCGGGATTTATTGGACTGAAAGCATAACGAAAGGCAAAGTGAATTGGGATTTCGGAGTCAGATACGATTACAAGTATTATGATGTGGCAGGATTCGATTATTCAAATCAACTATACAAGGCGCAACTTTCATTTTATAATGCAAGTGCTACTATGGGCACAACGTATCAACTGGGGAATAGCTCAAAAATAACAAGTACTCTCGCCAGTACTTGGCGCCCGCCCTCGGTTGCCGAGCTTTACAGTCTGGGTACACATCAGAGTGCCGCAGCAATTGAGTATGGACTACTGCTGGATGAAACCACCAATCGGGTAAGGGATATAGAAGAGGTTGGCTTCAAAACAGAAAAAGCCTTAAAATGGGTAAACACCTACCGATATCAAAAGAAGAAATTTGATATGGAGTTATCAGCCTATATTAATTATATCTTCAACTATACATACTTAAAGCCAAGAGGTGTTACTGAGACAACGCGTGGTACTTACCCCTTCTTTCGTTACGCACAAACAGATGCTTCTTTTGTGGGGCTCGATTTTTCGGCCAATTATTCATTTACACAATCTTTATCAGTAGGCTCAAAAGTTTCTCTGTTGTGGGCCAAAGATCAGACCTACAACGATTACCTGATTTTTATTCCATCAAATCGATACGAACTCTTTTTACGCTATGATGTACCTGTAAACCAAAGAGGTATAACCTATTATGCCGAGTTGAACGCCAGATACATTCAGGAGCAGTATCGGGCTCCCCGGGTAGTTCCCATACAGGATATTATTGATGCTAAAGAACAAGGCATTGATCTTTTTGCAGACGACAAAAGAAACTTTGACTTTGTGGCTGCACCAAACGGTTATTTTCTTTCATCCATAAATATTGGATTTTCCCGACCTATTTATGAAACTAAAATAGACGTAAGATTTTCGATTAATAATTTGTCAAACACCTCGTATCGTGAATACACGAATAGGCTACGATATTATTCCGATGATCTCGGACGCAATTTTACGCTCGCAGTTAAATACAGTTTTTAAAAGTTAGTATTGATGAAAATAAATCTTAAAATATTGTTGACGCAAACTGTAAAGTTGGGTTGGGCTTTAGCAATTTTTATGATAGCAACTTCTTTTTCTGGGTGCAGTATTAATGAGCCAACCCCAGAAGATATCCCAGAACTGATAACCAGAGCAACGCTGCAGTTTGTGCCTTCCAATGGGGGCGAAACGATAATTGTTAATGCGATAGATCCAGACGGGGATGGCTCACAGGATATTGAAATTGATGGGCCTATTAATTTGACTGCGGGAACAACCTATACGTTAACCATGCAATTGATAAATGGGTTGTATAGTTCTGGCCAGGCTGGATATGATGTTACCGCGGAGGTGCTGGAAGAAGGGGACGAGCATCAGGTGTTTTTTACCTGGAGTGTAGGGTCTTTCAATGATCCTGCGGGTACAGGAAATATTGACTCTACAGGAAGTGTGAATTATCTTGATGAAGACGATAACAGCAGACCTGTTGGAATCTCCACCATGTGGTCAACGGCCTCCACATCAAGTTCAGACAACTCGTTTAGAATTTTACTTAAGCATCAACCGGGTACGAAGTCAGACACGTCAACTTTTTACGATGGAGAGACCGATCTTGATATTACATTTACGTTGAATATTAATTAAGGGAAAATCTATACGAGCTTATCTGGGTTAGCTCTTAACGAGAAATTGCTCTACGTCTTTAAGATTCAGGACACCCTCGTAATAGGCCTTGCCAAAGATAACCGCGAAAACACCCATGTCATTAAGGCGTTTAATGTCATCTATTCCTCGCACACCTCCGCTGGCCAACACCTCAAGGTCAGGAAAACGATTTTTAATATCCTCATAGAATGAGAATGCCGGACCCTCAAGCACACCATCGCGGGATATATCGGTAGATTTTACATACTTAAGGCCGCGATCATAAAAATATTGTAAGTGATCAAACAGGGATATTTCTGACTCTTTTAACCATCCCCGGAAAGCAATTTTTTTGCTTTCAATATCAGTTACATCTGCCCCTAAGGTCATTTTTTCGCGACCATACGTTATAATCCATGAGGCAAAAAGTTCGGGGTTGGTAACGGCTATACTTGAGGCTGTAATATAAGCTGCACCAAATTCATAGGCTTTACCAATGTCTCCATCAGTACAAATTCCACCAGTAAAATCAACCTTAAGATCGGTGTGCCCGGCTATAGCCTCCAGTACATGATAATTCTTTGGGCTACCACGCTCGGCTCCATCCAGATCTACTAGATGCACTACGTCAATACCATGATCGGCAAATCGTTTTGCTAAATCGAGAGGGTTTTCATCATATGCTTTTTCACTAGCAGGATCACCCTTTCTCATCTTCACCACCTTCCCCTTACGTATTGCTATGGAGGGAATTACTTGTATCATGTTTATTTATTAACCAGGTTGAACTTCAAAGATACCAAGTATTACGAAAGATTTGAGCAATCAACGCACATATTCAACTGCTACTTTACAGTAAAAGGTACTGAAACAAGGGTTTTGTCCCACATAAAGATTAACTCCATGTCCTCCCCGGATTTCTCCAGTGCAATGGTAAACTGTTCAATTACTTTCTCCTGTAAGTTAGACGGGATTGCTTCGACTGTAAGTTTATCTTTGGAGGGATTTCGATTTGCCTCGCCATTGAATCCTATACCCCATTGCCCAGTTTCTGAATTAAAAATAACTGACCAAACCTTTTCGCCCGGAATCGTAAAAACAGAATACTCTCCTGCCTTGAGCGTTTGATTTCCAAAAGCAAGGTCTTTATTGGTCTCAAAAAGGGTAGCTTCGTTGGCACCAGTCCGCCATACCTTTCCATAGGGCACCAACTCTCCAAAAATTACTCTTCCTTTTTTAAAAGGCCTATAGTACTCAATCAAAATTCGCGTTTTTCCAGATTCAAATTTTGCTATGCCTGCTGGGCTAGGCTTTTTTGTGTAAACCATTCTGAAGTACATCAAGGCGCTTAGGATTATCACTAATACTAACCCAAGAGTGAGAAGAAATTTCTTCATGCTTATTTTGATTTTGAAGGATCCTTAGAGACAATTTTTAAAATAAGTTTACGAGTTTACAATTTTTAAGGAAGAATTTGTGAATAATATAACTTGATGCCCTAAATTTGGTTATTAAATCCTTCAATTATGATAGTTTTTGGTACAGTAATCGCCCTTTTTATCCTTGCCATTGTTTCAGTATGGGCTTTTCCAAATAGGAAGGTTAGCGATAATGAGCATGACATTAAGCATTAATTATCTGCTTCTTTTTGCTAAATGAATATATGCGTTTTTTGTGGATCCGCTTCAGGAAATAATCCTGCTTATGCGGATGCTGCAAAAGAACTTGCCTCGCTGCTTTGTACGGCAAAATCAACGCTTATTTATGGTGGTGGTAACATCGGCCTCATGGGCATACTTGCCGATGAGGTTATGCGTGGCGGAGGAAAAGTAATAGGGGTGATCCCTGATTTTTTGATGAACAAGGAGGTTGGGCACGCTGGAATATCTAAACTGGAGGTGGTAGGCAGTATGCATGAACGAAAAAGACGCATGGCCGATTTGGCCGATGCCTTTATTGCATTGCCCGGTGGCTGGGGAACGT